>JAPPAJ010000204.1 GCA_026705565.1 Caldilineaceae bacterium
CTGATTATGTGTAGCAGGGTAGGATTCGCAGGTTGCAGGTTTCGCTGCAGGTTCATTCCCAACGTATTGGCGGTCTCATGGATATATATCGCACCGCGGAAGGCAAGCGTCTGGTCCAATACCATCGCCGGCGTGCCAACTGGAAGCATTGGGGACCCTTCGTCAGCGATCGGGCCTGGGGCACGGTACGCGAGGACTACAGCGCGAACGGGGATGCGTGGACTTCGTTTACCCACGACATGGCCCGCAGCAGGGTGTTTCGCTGGAACGAGGACGGCTTGGCCGGCTTTTGTGACCGCCAGCAGTTCCTGTGTCTGTCCCTGGCGCTTTGGAACGGCAACGACCCCATCCTCAAGGAACGGCTGTTCGGCCTGTCGGGGCCTGAGGGCAACCACGGCGAGGATGTGAAGGAAACCTATTTCTATCTCGACGGTACCCCGACCCACAGTTGGATGCGGATGCTGTATCGCTATCCGCAGACGGCGTTCCCCTACGCCGAGCTGGTGGAGGAGAACCGGCGTAGGACCTTCTACGACGATGAATACGAACTGGAGGACACGGGCGTCTTTGCGGACGGTCGCTATTTCGACGTTTACATAACTTGGTTCAAGGTTCGCGTTGAGGATCTTTGTTGCGAAGTCGAGGTTGTCAACCGCGGGCCTGAAGCAGCTGCTTGCACCGTGTTGCCGCAGGCCACGTTCCGCAACACCTGGTCATGGGGATACCCCGCGGGGCCCATCGGCCGGGTGCGCACCATGCCGCGGCTGGCGCTGGAGCCACAGGCGCCCCGCGGGAGTTCCGCGGTGCGGGTCAGCCATGAAGTCCTCGGCGACTACCTGCTGTACGTTCAACGTCCGGACGAAGTTCTGTTTACGGACAACGAGACCAACACGGAGCGCCTTTACGGGAAACCCAACGCCACGTCCTGGGTCCGGGATGCCTTCCACCGGCATGTCGTGGACGGAGAGCCGGAGGCGGTGAATCCCGCAGCTTTCGGGACCAGAATGGCCAGTGTTCACCGACTGGCTATTCCCTCGGGGGAAAGTCGCATTGTCCGGTTTCGGCTGTCGCGGGAGGTGCGCAAGCAGCCGTTCGTCATTTTTGAGCGCAACAAGGAAAGACGCCGGCGGGACGCCGACGAGTTCTATGCGGCCGTTCACGGTGATCTGCAGGAGGATCAGGAGCGGACCATCCAGCGCCGCGCGCTGGCCGGCCTGTTGTGGTCCAAGCAGTTCTACTATTTCGATGTGAGCCAGTGGCTGGACGGAGATCCGGAGGGGCCCAAGCCACCATTGGCACGCCGACAAGGCCGGAACCGGGACTGGCGGCACCTGCACAACTTCGACATTGTGTCGATGCCCGACAAGTGGGAGTATCCCTGGTACGCGGTGTGGGACCTGGCCTTCCACTGCATTCCGCTGACGCGGGTCGATCCGGACTTCGCCAAGCGGCAGCTCAAACTCGTCACCCGGGAGTGGTACATCCACCCCAACGGCCAGCTGCCGGCGTACGAGTGGAACTTCGGGGATGTCAATCCCCCGGTGCATGCCTGGGGAACCTGGAGGGTGTTCCAGATGGATGCCGCGGCCACCGGCAAGCCGGACCTTGTGTTTCTGAAGAGTGTGTTCCACAAGCTCCTGCTGAACTTCACCTGGTGGGTCAATCGCAAGGACGAGGACGGCAACAACGTGTTTTCGGGAGGCTTTCTGGGAATGGACAACATCAGCCTGTTCGACCGCAGCAAGGGGCTTCCGACCGGAGGGCAACTGGCACAAGCGGACGGCACGGCCTGGATGGGGTTCTACGCGCTGGAGATGATGAAGATCGCGCTCTACCTGGCAAGCACGGACAGTTCCTATCTGGGCCTTGCCACCAAGTTCTACGAACATTTCCTGCGGATCGCATTTGCCGTCAACGGCTCCAATGAAACCGGGCTGGACATGTGGGACGAGGAGGATGGGTTCTTCTACGATGTCCTGCACTTGCCGGACGGTTCGGTCCATCCACTCAAGGTCAGATCCATGGTGGGCCTGGTACCCCTGTTTGCCGTCGCCTCGCTTGAACACCTTGAACACGGGAATGACGATGGCCCGATCGGGCCACACATGGTTACGTTCCTGCGACGGGCTGCCATGTTCCACCAGTACTGGTCGGATCTGGCTTCCACCATTAGCACGGTTGATGTGGAGGAAGATCATCACCGCCATACGATGTTTGCCCTGGTGTCCCCCTCGCGCCTGCGCCGCATCCTGGAGCGCGTCCTGTCCGAGGACGAGTTCCTGTCACCCTATGGGATTCGCTCGCTGTCCAAGGCCCACGCCGAGGAGCCGGTGACGCTGATGCTGGACGGGGCCGTCTTCGGAGTTGGATATGAACCGGGCGAGTCCCGTTCCCACCTGTTCGGCGGCAATTCCAACTGGCGCGGACCAGTCTGGTTCCCCATCAACTACCTTCTGATCGAAGCGCTGGAACGGTTCCACGAGGTCCTGGGCGGGGGTTTCACCGTGGAGTGTCCCACCGGATCGGGACAATTCATGACCCTTGAGGCGGTCGCCCGGGAACTGTCGCGGCGCCTGTCGGGCCTGTTTCGAAATAGTCCCGACGGCAGGCGGCCGTATCAGACGGGAACCGTCGCCGGCACCGCGTCGGATCCACTGTTGTTCCATGAGTACTTCGACGGCGACACGGGCAAGGGATTGGGCGCAAGCCATCAAACCGGATGGACTGCGCTCGTAACCGAACTGGTGCAACGGACTGATAGCGCATCGTAGGGCTGGTCCCGGTATGTTGGAACCGGCGATCGATCGTGGCGGCCACCATATCCGCTGGGCGATTCGGGCTTGGCGGTTTCGGGAGCAACGACAGATCCGTGGAGTCGGTTCCCGGGCAAACGACAGACAGTTGGGGTAGCGACGGGACGCCGATAGTAATATTTTGTTATGGTGTGTCTCAGGCAAAATCCTCAGGGAACCTTTACCGGGGTTTCCGGGTGAGGACCATCACAAGAGGGTCACTGTCTCCTGCGCGGCCGAGATGGTGGCGTCCCGAGGCCGCGAATGCCTTCGAACCCCTGCTCAACCATCCGACTTGGATTGAGGGATCAACCTCCATCTTCGTGTCCGCTCAGTAGTGCCACAAACTGGTCTATCCCCTGGATTACCAGACCGAATGAGCCACCTGCAATCGGGTCGATTCCGAAGGCACACTTGTGGACCAGAATGTCAAGGACATCTCCAACAGCGAGGCAGGTAAAGAGTTGACAACTGCTGATGATTTGATCTAATATAGATTGACCATGGACGTTGTTGGTCGTCGCATCGGTCTCACCGCCTAGGGACGCCTTTACGGTTTTGACAAGGCTGCCACGGCCTGCAGGCATGATGCCGGGAGTGCCGTCTGCGCTGTGGATGGAGCGGCTGTGATCGCGGATCCCGCGTTGGGGACGATCGTGGTGGAGCGTCGGAAGTGTGTGACCCGGTTCGGGTTCGAGTGTGTGGAGGCCGCATTGGCGGGACGTGGAATCCGACTTTCGGTGATGGAGGAAAACGAGCCTGTGGAGGACCTGGTCGGGGATGTCACCGAGGTGCCGACCGCGCTGTGCGCGCGCCTGTACGGGAGACGTTCAGCGCGCCGTCGTGCGGAGCGGGCTTTGGCAGCGGCGCAGGCAGGCTGATGCCGCATCCCGGCACCTACCAGACGCGCGTGTCCGCGTACGCGGACGTGGAGCGCAAGACAGGCGACGCGGCGTTGTCGGCCTACGGTGAGCTTTACGGGCGTGTCCAGCGGACGTTGTTCGCCGAGGTGGCAGCAGGCCGGTCGGCGGTGTCGTTGAAGCGCGCGTACCTGCAGCGGTACGGGATCCCGGCGCGCATGTTCAACGCGGTGCGGGTGTCCTTGGAAGGCAAGATTTCTTCGGTCAAGGCACAGCAGCCGTTGCGTCTGGACAGTCTGGACCGGCGGCTGGCGCGGGCCGAGCGCCAGATCAGGGCTGCAGCAGAGCGCGGGTGCCGGGAGCAGGTCCACCAGAAGAAGCGTCGGTGGGCTGCCCTGCAGTCGCAGCGTGCGGCGTTGCAGGAGGATATGGAAGCGGGACGGGTGCGGCTGTGCTTCGGTTCGAAGCGGCTCTGGCGGAAGCAGCACCATCTGGCGGAGAATGGCTACGCCAGCCATCAGGAGTGGCTCGGGGACTGGCAGGAGGCTCGCAGCAACGAGTTCTTCGTGCTGGGCAGCCGGGACGAGACGGCGGGTTGCCAGTTGTGCGTGGCCAGCGTGGGGGACGACGGGTCGCTGACCCTGCGGCTGCGGCTGCCCGATTGTCTCGCGTCCCGGCACGGCAAGTACCTGGTGATCCAGGGCGTACGGTTTGCCTACGGCCACGCGCAGGTGCTGGCGGCGCTGGAGAGTAATGCCGAGTACACCCGGTACCGGCGCGAGCATGGCGAGCAGGCGGTGCGAGCCACGACACTGGGCCAGGCCATCAGCTACCGTTTCAAGCGGGACGCGAAAGGCTGGCGGATATTCGCGACCACCAACATGATGGACGTGCCGGTGGTCACCGACAAACGGTGCGGTGCCATCGGCGTGGACCTGAATGCCGACCACCTGGCCGTGGCCGAGACCGATGCCTCGGGGAATCCTGTCAACGCCTTCCGGGTGCCGCTGGTCACCTACGGGAAATCCCGGCATCAGGCCGAAGCGATCATCGGCGATGCCGTGGCCCGCGTGGTGGCCTACGCCCGCGCGGCGGGCAAGCCCATCGTCATCGAAAAGCTGGACTTCCGGCAGAAGAAGGCGGAGCTCGAAGGCGAGAACCGCCAGTACAGCCGTATGCTGTCATCCTTCAGCTACGGCAAGGTCAAGGCATGCTTTCTCTCCCGCGGCTACCGCCAGGGGGTGGAGGTACAGCAGGTCAACCCGGCCTTCAGTTCCGTGATCGGTCGGGTGAAGTTCATGGAACGTTACGGGCTCAGCGTCCACCAGGCAGCAGCCCTGGTGCTGGCCCGACGTTGGCTCGGCTGTTCCGAGCGCATCCCGCGCCGACGGGTGGCCCCCGTCGGTGATGGCGTCCAGGTCGCCTTCAGCGTACCCGCGAGGAAACGGGTGAAGCACGTGTGGACGTACTGGGGCGCGGTTGCGGGGCAGCTGGGACCGGCGCTTGCAGCGCAACATCGGCTGGGGAGGCGGAGAGGCCCCCCCAATCCGGCTCAGGCTGCCCGGAGGGTGGCTTGAGCGGGGATCCGTTCGGTGTTCCCTGGTGGGATTCCAGGGCGGAGCCGCCTTGCACTGTTGGGGCGGCGGCGCGGCAGGGACCGCGTCTTCAGGAATGGACGACGGCGGTTTGCTACCAAGGTCAACCATTGTTACAACGGTATACAAGCTACATCTGGCAGAACCCCGCCACAGACAAGGAAGAGCGCAAGACCTCATACGTGGTTGGTGTCGAGCTGGACGGCGAGACCGTGGCAGTCGGAGCCGGCCTCTACGGACTCGAGTAGCCGGGCCTTTGGTTGCCGCGGCAGGGCCGGATCCTGTCGTGGCAGGGATCCACGGGATCAACGGGCATGTCGGACGAGAAATTTAAGGCCCGCAAGTGTATATTCTTCCGGCCAGCCCTTTGGCAGCACCAGCAGGGCAACTCAGCCGCTGTACTCAAGGAATGAAGATGACAGGAAATCAAACGGACAGAACCATGGTAAATGCGACTAAGCGTTTGGGGCAGTCGATCGCCGCTGCGATTGCCCTTCTGACGTTGATGGCCGTCCCGTCGCTGGCGGCGGGCCGCGATTACGACTGCGAGACCGTGTCGATTGGCCGGCTGGGTGCCCTTCAGACCCGTGCGGCGCTGGCGAACTTCGTTCGATGTGCCGAACAGCATGTGTCCGATGTGGGCTGGACGCAGGCGGAGGCCGACTTCCACAACGATCCCAAGTGGAAGGACGGAGCCATGTATTTGTTTGCCCTCGACACCGATGGCTATCTCATTTTCAGTGCAGGTGGTCTATCGGCACCGGGAGACGCCAACGATAGTCCCGACCGTGTCGATGAGGACGGCAAAATGCACCGCCGGCGCATGGTGTACACCGCGGGTACGTTTGGGAGCGGCTTTGTCACCTATCGCTTCGGCAATCCCGTTACCGGTGAGAGTTCCCCCAAAGTTTCCTATGTGATGTCGGTTCGGGAGCCTCACGGGGAGCGCAGTGCCATCCTGGGTGCCGGTTTCTATCCGACTGCGGCACCGGGCACCTGCAGTCCCAACCGAGTCCGCGCCAGTCTTGTGTACACGCGGACCGACGTTGAGCAGTTCGTCCGGTGCGCGGAACTGGAACTCAAGCAGCGCGGCCTGGTTGCCCTTCACGACCTGGGTTCGAATGCGCGCTGGCAGTCCGGTCCCATCTACATATTCCTGTTGGACCACCTGTCCTTGGACGCGGTCGTCCATCCGTCGCTTGAGGGACAGTATCTCGGCGGTCTGGTCGATTCGACCGGATTTGAATTCGTGAAGGAGATGGCGGCCATTACCGCAAACTACGGTGACGGATACACGTACTATGAGTTCACCAACCCCGCAACCGGTGCGACGGAACCCAAGATCAGCTATGTCAGGAACGTCAAAATCGACGGTTTCGACTACATTTTGGGGGCCGGCCTTTATGTTGCCGCCGACAAGGCCTGTCTCGACATGCCGGTTGCCAGGGATGTGGACACCAGGGCCGAATTGGAACTGTTTGTCTCCTGCGCAGCCGATATGGTGGCGACCAGAGGCACGAAGGCCTTTGACCTTCTGCTGAACCATCCCACCTGGATTGAGGGTTCAACCTACATCTTTGTCGTCAATCAGCAGTGCGTCAGCATTGTGTACCCGCTGGAATACCGGGCGGACGCAAACGCCTGCAGCGATGTGGATGCCGACGGCACCTTGTTCAACCAAAACATCAAGGACATCGCCAACAGCGAGGAAGGCAAGGGCTTTACGAGCTACATTTGGCAAAACCCTGCCACGGGCAAGGAAGAGCGCAAGACTTCGTACATCGTGGGCGTTGAATTGGACGGCGAGATCGTTGCGGTCGGAGCCGGCCTGTACGGGTTGGAATAGCGGGACTGCCCCGTTCGCTGCCCTCACCCGTCGGGTGAGGGCATGAATTCCGGGAAGTGCCGGCCGATCACCGGCCGGCACTCCCCTTTCGACACACATTGCACCTGTGTTGCAACGACTGCAGGGTAAGTGGCAGGACAGCTCGGGAAGTCGGCTCTGGAGCAGGTTGGAATATCCAGGCCACAGACTGGCGGGCGGGAGCCCACTCCCCAGTTGCTGCGGCCGGCACAAGGTTTCACACGGCAATCGTACTGGGGGTCAACCTTCGGGCTGGTGATAGTCGTCGGCAACGGCCTGATCCCAGTCCGCACTCACCCGGTCGGCCAACTCGGTCAACCTGGCAGGCAGTGTCCAGGTTGCCGTGAGTTCGCGGCAAACCTTGCTGCCGGCATGGGTCAGCCGCGAG
>JAPPAJ010000175.1 GCA_026705565.1 Caldilineaceae bacterium
AGGTTTCGTTGTGACCAGTCTCACTATTCGCAATCTGGATGAAGAGTTGCAAAGGCGGCTGTGCATGCGGGCCACCGAGAACGGCCACTCCATGGAACAGGAAGCTCGCGCCATCCTGCACACAGCTCTTGACGAAGACGTCGTGCCGACCAAGAAGCTTGGAACAGCGATACACGAACGGTTCAAGCCGTTCGGTGGCATAGAGCTTGAGATTCCGCCCAGGGAACCCATGCGCGAACCTCCGCAGTTTGATTGAGGCCGGCATCCATGTTCGTTCCGGATGCCAACATCGTGTCCGAACCGATGATGGAGTGATGGACTGTCGCTGTTTCCAGTTTGTCAACTCCGATCCATGTGCAGGTCGGTCGGCTTGGCTCCGGCACCGTGTCCCGATCGCCTACAATCGAGACAGGATTACCGAGCCGAGGACTGCTGCCTCTCCGACGACAACCCGCGAACCCGGTACTTTCCATGATTGCAGCATTGGTTTCCATACTGCCCCTCTCCGGTGTCACATGACCCTATTGCAGCCTGTCGTGGCGGAACAGCCACCACACAACCCGCTGCCGATGCCGGATCCCCCACCACGCGAACCCGACGAGGCGATGGCCAACTTCACACACCTGGCCGGAACCGGCAATGCACACTTCCTGATCCAACACTTCGGCCGTCCCGACACCACGCTGGTGATCGGGGACCGCTACCTCGCCCCCTTCCCCACCCGCGACTTGACGGGCATCCGATATCCCGATCTGCTAATCGCCTTCGATGTGGATCCCGAGGCCTTTCGACGAAGCAACGCCTACATCATCTCGGAACAGGGCAAGCCTCCCGACTTCGTGCTGGAGATCGCCTCCCGTTCGACCGGGCGCGTGGATGTGACGGACAAGCGTAAAACCTATGCCGCCCTGGGCATCCCCGAATACTGGCGTTTTGATGAGACCGGAGCCTTCCACGGAGACAAACTCGCCGGGGACCGGTTGGAGCAGGGAACCTATCGGTCCATCTCCATCGCAACATTGGAAGAAGGTGCCCTCCAAGGCTACAGCCGGGTCCTTGACATGAATCTTCGCTGGGAAGCCGGACAGCTCAAGTGGCACGACCCGGAGACGGGACGGCACATCGACACCTTCGACGATCTGAAGGCCCGTCTGGACCAGGAACGCGTCTACTCCAACAGGGAACGAGACCGCGCCGACAGGGAACAAGCCCGGGCCGACGCAGCCGAAGAACGAATCCGCGCCTTGGAAGCAGAACTCAGGCAGCGCAAGTCCTGATCGGGCTGAATCGGCGCTCTGCCTGTGTCCATTGCCGGACCGGTAGTCGAGGACTGATCGCCGTATCTATCGTCCGCGAACTGCGGTCGGGTGGAGTACCTGAAATTCAGGTCCCCTAACGACCACCCAAAAAGGCGCGGCGCACCTCTTGGTTGTCCAACAGATCCCGTGCCTTGCCCTGATAGGTGTTGCGTCCCAGTTCCAGCACATAGCCCCGGTGGCTGGCCTCCAGGCCCTGGCGTGCGTTCTGCTCGATCATCAGCACCGTCAGGTTGATGTCCCGGTTGAGACGCCGGATGTTCTCAAAGATGGTGCGGGATATGCCGGGAGCCAGGCCGGCGCTGGGCTCGTCCATCATCACCATCCTGGGCTCCAGCATGAGGGCCCGGCCGATCTCCAGCATGCGCTGTTCGCCACCGGACATGGTTCCCGCCATCTGGGTACGCCGCTCCGCCAGGCGTGGAAACAGGTCCATGACATAGGCAACGCGTTCCCGGATGCGAGTCGCGTCGCGTTCCAGGTACATGCCCATCTCCAGATTTTCGAGGACCGTCATCTGTGGAAACACGCTTCTGAGTTGGGGCACGATCGCAATGCCCGCGCCCAGAACATGCTGTGGACGCCGGCCGGTGATCTCCCTGCCATCGAACACCACCGTGCCGCTACGGACGCCAATCAGGCCGTACACGGCCTTGAACACCGTGGACTTGCCGGCGCCGTTGGGGCCAATCACGCACACAATCTCGCCGGCATGAACGTCCAGATCGATCCCCTTCAGGATGTCGATGCCCTGGTAGCCCGCATACAAACCCCGAATCGAAAGAAGCGGTCCGGCCATGCTCAAGCACCGAAGTAGGCATCAATCACGGCTTCGTTCTCCATGATCTCGCGGGGCGTGCCCTCCGCCATGGTTTCCCCGTGATTCAGTGCATAGACCCGCGTGCAGAGGTCGGCGATGAAATTGATGTTGTGCTCGATGAGCAGAAAGGCCTTGCCCTGGCCGTTGAGTGTCCGAATGTGGTCCTTGATGGTTTCGATCAGCGTGGGATTGACACCGGATGTGGCTTCGTCCAGCAACAGAATGTCGGGATCGGGCATCAGGGCCATGCCAATCTCCAGCAGGCGGCGCTGCCCCCCGGACAGGTGCCCGGCCGGTTCCTCGGCCAGGGGCGCGATCCGGAGAAACTCCAACAGATCGCGGGCCCGACGCACCATTTCGGAGCTACTGGGCCGCATCACCCGCAAGTACGAATCTCCGCTCCACCGGCGGCTGACCAGCATGTTGTCCAGCACCTTCATCTTGCGGTAGACCCGGATCACCTGGAATGTCCGGGACAGCCCCATGTGCGCGACCCGATGCGGACTGGCACGGGTGATGTCGATGCCTTTGAACAGTACCTGGCCGCCATCGATGCGTTCCAGTCGGCTCAGACAGTCGAAGAGCGTGGTCTTGCCGCTGCCGTTGGGGCCAATCAGGCCAACGATTTCACCGGGCTGAACAGCGAAATCCACCCGGTTGACGGCGGTCAGGCCGCCAAAGCGCTTGGTCAGGCCGCGGCCTTCCAGCAGCGGCCGGCTACCGTCGGTCACGGATCGGACCGTTGCCGGATACGGCCCCACAGGCGAACGATGGAGGTACCGCCGCCTCGGCCGGATGTGCCGAGAATGCCTTCGGGAAGGAAGAGGACCAGCAGTACCATCAGAATGCCCAGGGCCAGCAGGTGAATACCGAACAACCGGCCCCAGACCACGGTCTGCAGCACATAGATGACCACCGCGCCCAGAGGAGGACCCCAGACCGTACCAAGCCCTCCCAGCATGGACATCATCACCATCTCCACGGTACGGGTTTCGATGAAGACCACATCGGGATCGATGAAGGTGTTCTGCCAGGCCCAAAAACCGCCCACTACTCCCGTGAAGAAGGCCGCAATCATGAACGCCAGAATCTTGTGCAGAGTGGTGTTGATGCCCCTCATCTCCGCACCGATCTCGTCCTCGCGGATGGCGATCAGGCTCTGGCCAAATTCGCTGCGCCGGATCCACCACATGATGGAGACCACCAATCCCATCAGGACCAGCATCAGGTAGTAGTCGCCCAGCCGATTCAGCACCGGCGGCAGATTCAGCCCAACACCGCCGCCGGTCAGGGGCCGCAGGACCCTGACGATCTCCCGCATGGCCACAAAGGTGCCCAGCATGGCAATGGAGAAGTAGGGGCCCTTGAGGCGGAGCGTCGGCAGACCAATCAGCAGGGCGAATATGGCCGCGGCCGCGCCGCTGACGGGCAGGGCCTGCAGGAATCCCCACTCAGGGGAAACCAGCAGCGGAGACTTGGTCACCAGGATGCCCATCACGTAGGCACCGATCCCGAAGAACACCGCATGCCCGAAATCCACATAGCCGGTCATGCCGCCAATCAGGTTCCAGTTCGAGGCCAGGGTCACCAGCACGAACACCTGGCTGCCCAGAAATAGCGTCAAGTGGGTGACTCCGGTATAGGGATACAGGGCCAGCGCGGCCAGCAGAAGCCACCACAACCCAAGGCCGCCCCAGCCCTGGCCCAGTTGGGCCAGCCGGTCCCGTACCCGGGCCATCATTCGGCTTCCGGGTCGACCGGCCGCAGTCCGCCCAGGAGGCCTTGGGGACGCAGGATCAGGATCAGCACCAGAATCACGAAGCTGATGGCGACTCCCAGATTGGTGCCGATCCCCGGCACGAACCTGGACACCATCGTCTCCGTAACCCCCAGCACGACTCCGCCCATCAAGGCACCGGGGATGCGTCCCAGACCGCCCAGGGCCGTAATGGTGTACGCCTTCAGGGTGAGAGGCGGCCCCATGAAGGGGAAGATGGCCTGGGTCGGGCTGAGCATGGCTCCGGCGGCCGCGGTGATGGCGATGCAAATGCCGGCCGTAACCGCGTAGGTGCGGTTGATGTCCACCCCCACGATGCGGGCCGCAGTCCTGTTCTGGGCCGCGGCCCGTATCGACTTGCCCATGCGGCTCCGCTGCAGAAACAAATGGAGACCCAGCATGCACAACAACGCCGCACCGAAAATAATCGACTTGACAATGGGAAAGGTGATTCCCAGCAGTTCCACCGATCCGTTGTAGGTCACCGATACGTTCCGTGGATCCGAGGTGAACAGGATCTTGAACAGGTTGGCCAGCGCGATGGATATGCCGAACGTGATCAACAGCGACATGAGATGCGGCCGTTCAACGATCCGATTGATCAGCACGTACTGGAGCACGTACCCAAACAGGAACATCAGCGGCAGGATCAGCAGCAGCGCAGCGAAGGGGTCCATCCCGAAGTACCGGAACAGACCCCACCCCAGATAGGCGCCGATCATCAGATATTCTCCGTGCGCGAGGTTGATGATGCCCATCACTCCCCAGATGACGGAGAATCCCAGAACCATCACGGCATAGAAACCGCCCAGCAGCAGGCCGTTGGCAAGTGCCTGCAGAATCTGGTCCATGGTGCCGCCGCGCGATGAAGCCCAGTACAGTGGGTCAGCGATCTTTCCAGGCCGGTGCGGGGTAGCGCAGGTCCGAGACGGCCGCGTGGCCGGGAGCCACAACCAGAATCTCCCCGTCCTGCACTTGGGTGGCTCCCATCGGCTTGGACGCGTTCTTGCCGGTTTCGTCGAAATTGATCGGACCGTAGAAGGTGACAACATCCATTTCCCGTAGGGCATCCCGCACAGAGGCGGTGTCCAGGGCACCGGCAGCCTCAATGGCCAGCTGCAGAGCCAGGGCAGTGGCGGTCGATTCGGCAGCCTGGTACGTGGGCGGTTCGCCCCACTGGGCTTCGTACCTGGCTGCGTATTCCGCCGCGGTGCCGAAGTACTCGTCCTCATAGCCCATCGAAGCTTCCCACTGCGTGGGTCCGATCACATACTCCGCATCAGCGCCCACTTCCTGGACCAGCTTGGGATTGCTGGGGCCCACGGTGATCACCATCGCCTTGGGGTTGAAGTCCAACTCCTTGGCGGCCCTGATAAACAGGATGGCGTCGTTGAAGTGGCCGCCTCCGACGAATATATCCGGCTCCACTTCCTTGAACTTGGCCATGATCCCGCTGACATCCGCCACATCGCGCGGATAGGTCTCAACTCCCAGCACCTCCAGGCCGTAGGCCTTGGCCCACCGTTGCGCGCCTTCCGCCACGCTGGTTGGGAATGCGGTGTCCTCATAGGCGATCACGACTGACTGCGCGCCCTGCTCCGCCAGCATCTTCAAGGCGGACTGGGTGTAGTTGCCCGCGGGCGTGAGAACCGCGAACAGGTTGCGGAAGCCCCGCTCGAACAGTGATTCGGAAGCCCCGTTGCCCTCCACCATGATCTTGTCGTACTTCTCCGAGATGGCGCTGGCACTCTGCGTCAGGCTGGAACTGTAGGGTCCCAGCAGAAAGTCCACCCGATCCTCGCTGATGAGCTGTTCGACCAGCCTGGCAACCGTGTCGGGATCCCCCTCGTCGTCGTACATCACGAGCTCGACCTGATACCGCTTGCCGGCCACGTCAATGCCGCCGTATTCGTTGTTCACCCACTCCAGCCAGGTTCCGTATCCCTGACGCGTATCCCGGCCTTCGCGGGAGTACTTGCCGGTTTCGCTGACCGCGGCACCGATGCGGATTACATTCACCGACGTTGGGTCGTCTGCGGAAGCCGCTGCCGGAGCATCCTCCTGGACAACGGGTGCCCGGATTCCTGAACAGCCGACCAAAGCGATCAGAGCCACCAGTCCCAGCGCCAACACCCGTATGTGTGTCATGGTCCATGTTCCCATTTTGGTTTGGCAATATGTCACGTTCGCAGATTTTGATCTGGCACCAAAGTCACCGGCGAATTCTCCGGGATTGATTGTCGTCACGACCGCTGTCCCACGCCTTCGGTCACCAAACGTGTTCGCGACAATCCGGCACCGACAACCCTTCGTCAACCGCGAACCCGGATCCTATCCAGGACATGAGGCTGTGCGTCTGGTTTGTGCTTCGCCCGGCGGCAGCCACGTCTACGCAGTCCCGATCCGCAGGAACCCAGTCAGCAGTCCGATTGAATTTCTCCTGCACCGGCCCGGGGAGTGCCTCCGACGGCCTGCCACACCGCGTCGGCATGCCTGAAACCGGCAGCCAATCCGTCGAGACCGTTCCCGCTGGCTTCCTCCACACTGATCCAGCCGTCAAAACCGCCATCCCTCAGGACCTTGAGGATTGATGCGTGGGGACTGGCTCCGGTACCCGGCACCACGGGCCTGAAGGCGCCCGACTGCTCGATGTCCGCGAGGTGGACGGCAGCCACCCGGCTCCGCACCCGGGCCAGCACGGCCTCCGGCCGATCCCATAGGGCCAGATTGTTGGCCGTGTCGAACAGCACTGCCAGGTCGCTGCCCTCGGTTATCTCCACCAACTCCAGAAACCGGTCCGCCGGCTGACTGAAGTCGTTCCAGCACCAGACGGAACCCCTCGTGTGGTTCTCGTAGAGCGCGGTGACCCCAAGTCCGCTGGCGTACACGGCTGCCTGCGACAGGCCTTCGGCAGCCCAAGCCAAGCCATCCGCCCGGGTGACGCCGGGCCAACTCTGGCCGGCCGTCAAGCGAACATACGGTGCATCAAGACGAGCGGCCGCCTCAATTTGGGCATGGACCGTCGACTGTTCCCGCCTTCGGGCCTCCAGATCCGGCAGGGTAAAGTCGGAGTAGGTCACCACCATCGCGATCCGGACTCCGGCCTGCGCCGCGTGGTCACGCAGGCGGTCCAATTCGGTGCGGTCGTTCCAGTCGAAGTGGGCTACGCTGACATCGGCTCCGTCCAGGCCCAAGTCCGCTGCAATGCGAAACCAATCCGGCAGGGAACGGTGGCCGGAAACGAAATCCGCATACAGTGAAACCGGCAAGCAGCTCAGCTTCATGCCCAGACCGCCTGCGTGCTCAGTCCAGCAGGAGCATGGGCGTCTCCATGCGGTCGTGCAGCGTGGCCAGGAACCGCGCGGCCAGCGCACCGTCCACGGCCCGATGGTCGCAGGACAGGGTCAGATTGAAGACGGGCCGTACCGCCGGCTCGCCCTGGACGGCCACCACCGCATCGCGGATGGTGCCTATCGCCAGGATCGCGGCTTCCGGCGGATTCACGACGGCCTGGAACTCCTCCACACCGAACATGCCCAGGTTGGTGATGCTGAAGGTTCCGCCCGTCATCTCCGGGAGTG
>JAPPAJ010000195.1 GCA_026705565.1 Caldilineaceae bacterium
ACGCCAAGCGCAACCAGTTGCACTTCGACATTGCCAATCTGAGAGCCGACCACCACCACAAGGCCACCACGCAGATAGCCAAACGCGGCGGCACGGTGAAGGTGGAAACGCTCAACATCGACGGCATGAAGCGCAACCGCAGACTGGCCCGCGCCATCGGCGACGCCGGCATGTCCGAATTTGTGCGGCAACTGGAATACAAGTGCGCCTGGTATGGAACCACCTTCGAGAAGGTGGACCGCTGGTACCCGTCCTCAAAGACGTGCAGTGCGTGCGGGGCCGTGAAGCAGTCCCTGCTGCTGTCGGAGCGCACCTACCGCTGCAACCGGTGCGGGTTCGAGTGCGACCGGGACGAGAACGCCGCCCGGAACCTCCAGGCATACACGGGTCATTCGGAGCCGGCCCGACATCTCAACGAGTTCCCCGGGCCGGCGAGCTCCGCCGGCGGAGAAATGGACGTGGAGACCCATAGGTCGCATCGCCGAGAGGCTTGCGCACGGTCGGTGAAGCGTCTACCGGACAACCCATCCGCAATACCGACAGGTAACGGCGGACAGGTGTAGGTTCTGGAGACCGGCTACAGCAAGGCACTGGGGCTGAAACTACGCTGGGAGAAGGGACAGTTGAAGTGCTACGACCCAACAACCACCAAGCCCATCATGGACCTGCCCGAGATGCAGCGCATTGCCGAGAAAGAACGCCAAGGTCGGCTGGAGGAACAGAAAGCCCGGATGGAGGCAGAACGACGCGTTGAGGAAGCGGAACGACGCGAGGAAACGGAGCGGCAGGCCCGATTGGACGCGGAACGCATCGCGGCGGAACGTATCCGAGAACTGGAAGAGAAGCTGTGCGGACGCGCCTCCTGAACGAATCCGTATCGTCCCTTGGCACCGATTTCGCACCAGGAGGAAATCCGGTCGTCCGTCGGTCCAAACCCCTTCCGGTGTGTACAGGCACAGGGCCTGCCCGGAAGAGCACAACCCGGACGCCCCGAAGAATGTTTGGGGGATCGATTGGCATCCGTGGGGCACCTTAAAACCAGTGTGTCTGCTGACCGCCTGCCACAGGACAGGTTCGGTGCAAGCCGCCCGGATGGAGCCGGTCTGCACCACGACTGTTTTATGATTACCGCGTCCGTCGAGGCAGGTTTGCCCTGCCGGTGCGGGTGCTTTTAACCGACAGGAGAATCACTATGACGAGACACAATCTCAGTCGCCGCGACTTTCTGCGCGTTTCCGGCGCAGCAGCCGGCTCGTTGGCCTTGGCGGCCTGCACCGCCGTACCCATGGCACCGGCCGCGGGAGACATGGGGCCGGAAGCGGTAACGATCAACTTCTTCAACCGGGGCGGCGCCTTCATTGAAGGTGTCATGGATACGCAGATGGCCCTCTACCGGGAGAGCAATCCTCACGTCGAGTTCGAAATCAACGCCGTGGCCGGCTACTCCCACCAGGAAGCCCTGCTGCTCATGATTTCGGCCGGCACCGGTCCGGACTGCTGGTTCGACGCCAACCGCACCACGGGCATGCTGACCCGCAAGGGCGTGACCACGGACCTCGAGCCCTACCTGGCCGCCGACCCGACGTTCAACGAAGACGACTACGTGCCCAACGTGTGGATCGCCCAAACCTACGACGGCAAGCGCTGGGGCCTGCCCTGGGACTCGGGCGCCATGTGCCTGGGTTACGACAAGGACATCTTCGATGCCGCCGGCCTCGACTACCCGGCGCCCGACGTTTGGATGACCTGGGACGATGTGCTGGAACTGGCCCTGCAGCTGACCATCGACCTGGACGGCAACAAGCCCGGGGATTCGGGCTTTGATCCGGCCCGCGTGGCGCAGTACGGCTTCAAGCCGGGCCTGGGGCACGGTCGCTACACCTACCTCTGGGCCAACGATGCCGAAATCGTTGCCGAAGACGGAACGATGCCCATGGACTCCGACGAGTTCGTCCAGACCATGAACTGGCTTGCCAGCCTGGGCCTGGAGCACTACGTGGCGCCTTCGCCGGCCTACGAAACCGCGGCTCCCGTGGACATGCGCTCCAAGAATTTGGCCATGCAGCACATTGGTGCCTGGTCGATTGGCCGCATCAATGCCGCCGAGGTCAACTGGGGCACAACGCAGGTGCCGTACAACACGACCCCGGTCTCCTACGGCCACTACTCCCCGCTGTGCGTCTTCTCCCGCAGCAAGGTGCAGCAGGAAGCCTACGACTTCGTCCAGTTCGCCTGCTGCAGCTTCGATGGACAGAAAATCCTGGTCGACCTGGGCATGCAGCAGCCCATCCGCAAGGACCTGCGCGAGCAGTTCCTGAACAATCCGGAGGGCCCGGACGGACCGTCCCGCCAAGTGTTCTACGATGCCTTCGAGAACATGGACACCTTCCGCTGGCCGGGCGACACGATTGGTTCCTACTTCGGTGGCTGGTACCAGCCGCTACTGGACTACTGGGCCCCGTACAACGACCAGTTGTTCCTGGGCGAAGTCCGGTGGGAGGACATCGCTGCCGAGGTCCGGGCCGGTTCGGAACAGATCCTGGCCACGGGCGAGCTGGGCTAGTCCCTGACGTCCACGACTTCACTGTAGACACTGGGAAGGGCGGACCGCGGTCCGCCCTTCCCGGCGCGTCGCCGAAACACCTCAACACCGCCAACCCGGCCCATGGCTTCGATTTCGACCACGCCCGCCGCCCAGCCGCGCCTGAAGATTTGGCAGCGACTGAGCTTCGAGGAGACAGTGTTCGGCTGGCTGTTCATCCTGCCGGCCGTGCTGGGCCTGATCCTCTTCCAGCTGGGACCCGTGCTGGTCAGCATGGGCCTCTCGTTCACCGAATACGACATCATCAACCGGCCGACCTGGAACGGTTTGGAGAACTACACCCGGCTGTTCCAGGACGCCCTTTGGATCAAGTCGATCCAGGTCACGCTCAAGTACGTCGTGATCTATGTGCCGGCAGCGCTGATCTTCGCCTACCTGGTGGCGCTGCTGATGAGCGGCCGCATCCGCGGCATCTCCGCCTGGCGCACGATGTGGTACCTGCCCTCGATCGTGCCGTCCGTGGCCGCCGCCGCCGTATGGCGCTGGGGCCTGCACCCGGAGTTCGGCCCCATCAACTTCCCGCTCAAGGTGCTGGGCCTGCCCGCCCCGCGCTGGCTGGCGGACCCTGACTGGATTGTGCCCTCCATTGTGTTCATCAGCCTCTGGAGCCTGGGCAACTCCGTCCTCATCTTCCTGGCCTCCATTACCGGGGTGCCCCGCTCCTTCTATGAGGCCGCCGAAGTGGACGGCGCCGGCATCTGGAGGCAGTTCACGACCATCACGCTGCCGCTGACCTCCTCCATCATCTTCTTCCAGTTGATCATCACGGTCATCAACAGCTTCCAGGTCTTCACGTCCGCGTTCATTCTCTTCGGCTCCAATGCCGCCGGCTCCGTGGCCGGACCCGGCAACGCGGCGCTGTTCTACATGCTGTACATGTACCGCAACGCCTTCGGCTACTTCCGCAACGGTTACGCCTCGGCCATGGCCTGGCTGCTGTTCCTGACGGTGGCCATCCTGACGTTCATCCTCTTCAAGACCCAAAACCGCTGGGTCTACTACGAGGCCGGGGACGACAACGAATGAACGTCATCCGCTACGCGATTCTGGTCGGTGGCGGCATCCTGATGCTGACGCCCTTCTTCTGGCTCGTGTCCAGTTCGTTCAAGACGCCGGCCACCATCTACGTCTTTCCGCCGCAATGGATCCCGGACCCGTTCCGCTGGCAGAACTACGTGGAGGTGTTCGACGCGGTGCCGGTGCTCAGGGCCTCCTGGAACACCGTCTACATCACCATGTTTGCCAGCATCGGCGTGATCATGAGTTCGGCAATGGCCGCCTACGGGTTCGCCCGCCTCCGCTTCCGCGGCCGCGACCTGACCTTCTCCCTGTTGCTGTCGACGGTCATGCTCCCCTACGTGGTGACCATGATCCCGATCTTCATCATGTTCTCCCGCCTGGGATGGGTGGACAGCTTCAAGCCCCTGATCGTGCCCCACTGGTTCGGTGGTCCGATCACGATCTTCATGCTGCGCCAGTTCTTCCGCACCATTCCCCTGGAGCTGGAGTCGGCCGCCCGAATCGACGGTGCCAGCCGGCCCCGCATCTTCCTGCAGGTCATCATCCCCCTGGCCCGGCCGGCGCTGGTGGTGACCTCCATCCTGGCCTTGGTCTTCAACTGGAACGGCTTCCTTGAACCGCTGATTTACCTGCGCAAGACCAAGCTCTACACGCTGGCCCTGCTGGTCAATTCCCTGAGGGAATTCGAGTCCGGCCTGGACTGGACCCATTACATGATGGTCGTGTCGACCATCATGGTGGTACCGGTTCTCATCCTGTACTTCCTCGCCCAACGGGCCTTCATCGAAGGCATTGTGCTGACAGGCCTCAAGGGCTAACGACCGGTGGTTGCAGTCGGCCCTGTTCCGAACGGCAACACCCCGCACATTCCAAACCAAGCAGACCGCGCCCGCGGTCAGGTGACCCGATGAGAAACCTCGACCACTTTCGTTTTGTCGCGACCCCGCCCAGACCTTCGGAACTGGTGGCGCGCAGTGCCCGGATCCTGGCCGACGAAATCGCGTCCCGGACCGGCAGGAACTTGGCCGTTGTTGAAAACCCGCCCTCCGATGCCGCCGGCTTCGTGCTGGGAACCGTTGAGGCACCGGGCCACCTGCAAGGCCTGTGGAGCAGCTCGGACCTGAACCTGGGCACGGATGCCAAGGACGCCTACCGCATCCGGACCACCGGCTCCGGGGAGGGGGAGACCATTGGGGTACTGGGCAACAGCCCGCGTGCCGTGCTGTTTGGCGTAGGCCGCGTGCTGCGCCAGATGCACATGACGAAGTCTCGTTGGACCAGGCCGGACAGCATCGCCGTCGACGCCGTGCCGGACTACTCGCTGATCGGCCACCAGCTGGGCTACCGGGACAAGACCAACTCCTACTGTGCCTGGGACGAGACGCAGTTCCGGCGCTACATCCTGGACCTGGCGTTGTTCGGCACCAACGCCATCGAGGTCATTCCACCGCGCACGGACGACTTGGACGACAGTCCCCACTTCCCCATTCCCCACCTGGACATGCTGGAGGTGCAGTCCCGCATCTGCGACGAGTTGGACATGGATGTCTGGATCTGGTTCCCGGTCATGCAGGCGGATTACACGGACGAAGCCCAGATTGAAGGCGAGTGTGAATTCTGGGACGAGGTCATCTCCCGCATGCCGCGTCTGAACCACGTGTTCGTACCAGGCGGCGACCCGGGCCACACCCGGGCACCGGTCTTGATGGACCTGCTGGAGAGATTATCCAAAGTTGTGGCCAAGCACCACGAGGGGGTTGGCATCTGGATTTCCCCTCAGGGGTTCGACCACGAGGACATGCCCTACTTCCTCAACTACCTGGAGGAGCGCAGCCCGGACTGGGTGGGCGGGGTCGTGCACGGCCCCTGGGTCAACATCCCGATGGGCCAATTCCGCGAGATGGTTCCGGACCGCTACCCAATCCGCAACTACCCGGACATTACCCACACGCTGAGTTCCCAGTTCCCGGTGCCGGACTGGGACGTGGCCTTTGCCACGACCATCGGCCGCGAGCCGGTCAACCCGCGACCGGTGGACGAGGAACACTGCTTCCGCATCAGCCAGCCGGGCACAACCGGCATGCTGACCTACTCCGAGGGTTGCAACGACGATGTCAACAAGTTCGTCTGGAGCAGCCTGTCTTGGGGCGACCAGCAGGACGTCTTTCAAACCCTGGTCGAGTACAGCCGGATGTATATCGATCCGGACATAGCCCATGACTTCGCCCACGGTCTGCTGGCCTTAGAGCGCAACTGGCGCGGCCCGTTGGCCGTGAACCGGGGTGTCCAGACCACCTTGCGGCAGTTCCAGGCCATGGAGAAGGCCGCCTCGCCCTTCCTGCTGCGCAACTGGCGCTTCCAGCAGGCGTTGTACCGCGCCTACTACGATGCCTATGTGCATCAACGGTTGCTGTATGAAACCGGTCTGGAGACCGAAGCCTTGGATGCCTTGGGCAAGGCCACAGTGCAGGGTAGCCGCGCCTCCATTCGCGAAGCCTTCCACATCTGGGATCGGGCAGTCACATCGCCCATCGCCCAGAACCTGCGCACACGGGTCTTCCAGCTGGCGGAGGCCCTGTTCCAGAGCATTCGCATGCAGCTGAGCGTGCCCATGTACGGTGCCCAGTACGAGACACGCGGTGCGAACCTGGATGCCATCGACTATCCGCTCAACGATCGTGTCTGGTGGCGAATGCGTCTGAGTGAGGTCATTTCGCTGAAGACCGAGGAAGAGCGTCTGGCAGCTCTCGACAGCCTTCTGAGCCGGTTGGATGCCACGCCAGGCGGCTTCCACGACGACCTTGTGCGACCGCATGACCTGTCGCGGGTCCAGGACCTCAGACCGTATGCGGAGGATCCGGGTGCCTTGCGCACGCCAAGTCGGCGCTTCCCCTATCGCAAGGATTCCCAGAACCTGCCGATCTCCTGGAGAGGAGGCCTGGTGATGCTGGGTACGTCACCTCTCCGCATCCGCTACGAGAATCTGGAACCAGGCGATGACTACGAACTGCGGATTGCCTATGCCGGGATCTCGCGCAGTTATGTCCGCTTGGACACAGAGGAGGGGGTGGAGATCCACGACTACATGCCCACCACTCAGACTCCCGATCTGCAGCGGTTCGATGTTCCCGCCGCGGCGGTTGTGGACGGCACCCTGAACCTGACCTGGAGGCCGCATGAAGGGGTGAGCAGTTCTGGGGTGGTTTGCGACATGTCGGAAATCGTGCTCTGCAAGAAGTCCTGGCTAGACTCGGACTGAACCTCCTCACAACAAGCACGCAGCGGAGGATTGGCCATGCCCGGAAACAAACCCAACATCCTGTTCCTGATGAGCGACGAGCACCGTCGCGACATCCTGGGCTATGCAGGGAATCCGATCGTGCGGACGCCGCGGCTTGATGCCCTGGCGGAGAACGCGGCTGTATTCACCCAGGCCTACACGCCTTCGCCCATCTGCATTCCCGGACGACAGGCGATGATGTCCGGGCAGCTGCCCCGAACCTGCGGGGTCGAGACCTTCGGACAGGATCTAGCCCCGGGCTACATGACGTTTGCCCGACGGTTGGCCCAGTACGGGTGGCACACGGGCGCGGCCGGCAAGCTGCACCATACAGGGCCGGACCAGATGCAGGGCTGGCTGCAGCGGCTGGGTTCCGAAATACACATGGGGGATCATTGGATCGAGGACCGGGACGAGGCCAGCTTCGCGCCGTATGCGGAGACGTTCCGAAGGCACAAGTGGTCGGACACCAAGGAGGTGCTGCGCGCAGGAGTTGGTCGTCCGCCCAGCCATGTGGCGGACGAATACGCCCTGCAAGGCACACTGAACTTCATCCGTGACCACTTCACGGACCCGTACTTTGAC
>JAPPAJ010000152.1 GCA_026705565.1 Caldilineaceae bacterium
CCCGTTTCCAGATAGAGTTTGCCTTCCGCGACGCCAAGCAGCACCTGGGCCTCCACCACGGCCAGGCCCGTTCGCAGGCCCGACAGCACTTTCACTTCAATATCGTCTTTGCCGCCCTCTTCTGGGCCCGCCTGCAGGCCCGGCTCCGGGCGGAGCGGCCCCTCGGCCCCTTTTCCCTGCGCGAGCGCAGGCGCTGCAACCTTGAGGAGGAAATACACAAACGATTGGCCGCCGGGTCGGCCACGGGCCGAAACGCCCCCAATGCCGGGGTCGGCCGTGGCCGCATCCCGCCGGAACGCCTCTGGCTGCGCGCACCCCCTCCCGAAACGAGGCCGGTCGGCCCCTGAATACGACCCCTGGACCGGAACGGCTTACGGCTCAGGCCTTAAAATCTGTCCAAACCATAGTTCCATCATAGATGGGGTTTTTGGGATCGATGGTCATGAGACTTGGCTCCCTGTGGGCTCCTGTGAGCCCGACCTGTATTGAGTACCGCTCACTCGTCCGGCGATGCCTACAGTCTGTCCGCTGGCAAACGCCCTGTCTATACCCGCGGTGTACCCAAAGGCCCCAAGCCAGTGCTGCTTCGTCTGTCTGGTGCGTTGTGCGTGGACCGCGCGGCGGGAAGGCTCTACAAATGACCTGAGGCGCGTGAATCCACCACGCGCATTTCATACCCGGCACGTCAGGACAGGCACAGGATGAGGACAACCCCACCCCGACGAACACCCGCCCCAAGGCTTGGACTTTGGGGGGCGTTGGTCCTGGTCCTGCTGGTCGCAGGGTTGCTGATTGCCGGTATCGCACGCGGGGCCGTCAACGCCAAACCCGCCGCTGCGGTCCGATCCGGGGGGATTCCTATGCCACCCCCTTACCCCACGGCTCCGCTGCCTCCTGCCTGTGAGCTGGAACCCCTGCCCGCGTCACGGGCACACCGACACCGATGGCCGCCAATCCACCTCAGTGGCACACCGGCGTGTATGCCCAAACCTCTGGTCAATACCTCCTGAAGCGCAGAGGCGATCTCGTCAGCGCAGTCCTCGCCACCCGGGCCGCGCCGCTACCGCTCCCCGCAACCCTGTTCACCTTGCCGCCCGCCTATCGTCCACCTTTCCTGCTCTGGCGCGACGTGGCCGGTCGGGTGGTGCAGGCGGATGGCTCCCCGGATCCTGCCTTTCCGGAACCCTACCCGTTTCGCTTGTGGATCCTCCCGGACGGCACGGTCCGACAACACTGGCAGGCCGCTCCCGCCATCGATGAACGTTACCTAGCCTACGAAATGAATGTGACCTGGGGCACGACCCCAGCCGCCAACGACCACGCGGTGTTGGCCCTGCTCGATGAACACTGGTTTGGTACCGCGGTACTCTCTGCCATGCCCCCCAAGGAAGAACACAGGTGGCAAGTCCCCTATCACCACCCGTACTGGGACTGGGACTTTGGGCGCAAAGAGCGGCGGAAACCGGACGATTGGACCCCAATCGCGAGGATGACTGCGCGAGCGACCTTCAACGACCGGGGCCGGGTAGCCGAGTTGTATCTCTCAGGGCCATTTTTTGCCGATATGCCTTCCGAACTGGGACAGCTCGGCCACCTCGAACATCTAACATTGATTGGGAGGTACTACTCCGACTACGAATCTGGCATTTTCCCAAAACACGACACGTCGATCCACAATCAAATCTACTATCACACACCGGGCCCAGGCCTGACCGGTCCCATTCCCCCCGAACTGGGCCTCTTGACCCGCCTCCAGACCCTGAGCCTGACCGACAACGGATTAAGGGGCCCGATCCCCCCCGAACTGGGTCAACTCTCAAACCTGACGTATCTTTTCCTTCACAGAAACCATCTGGTTGCCCTTCCCCCCGAACTGGGCCAACTCTCGAGTCTGCAATGGCTCAATCTCACCGGTAACCAATTGCCTGAACTGCTCCCCGAACTGGGCCAACTGCAGAGGTTACATAGCCTATTCGCAGGCTATAATTGGTTGACATCCCTGCCGCCCGAACTGGGCCAACTCCAGGCTTTGACCAATCTTATTCTCAACAACAACTCAATTGCCACCGTTCCCCCGGAACTGGGAACGCTCGCCGAACTGGAATCGGGAGAATTCAATGTAACTGTTTAGGTACCCCTGTCCGGGCTGCCTGAGGGCCAGGAGAGGCGGTGTTGGGTTAGAGCGGGACCGGGTTCGGCTGCGGCGTCGGTGCGTCGGGGTCCTGCCGCAGGAGGTCGAGGAGGTTGTGCCCCTGCTTGCGGGCGGTCTCGACCAGGCCGCGCATGCGTGCGAAGCGCTCGGCCCCGGCCCGGGTGCGGAAGCCGCCCGAGATTTTCATTTGCAGCTTGGCCATGCGCAGGGCCCGCTCCGCCCGGTTGTTGGTGAAGGGCACGGCCGGGTCGGCCATGAAGAGCAGGCAGGCATCCCGCAGCTCCCACAAGGCCAGGGCCAGGTTGTGGCCGCGGCGGCGTCCGCGGGCAGGCGGGGGCAGGCTCTCGTAGTGGTCCAGGACCGGCGCCAGGAGGGTGTCCCAGGCTGCCGCCGTCTGCTCCCGGAGGGGCTCCGGCACCGGACCGCCGGTCGTGTCGCACCAGTAGGCAGCGGTATCCCGGGCCTTGAGCAGCAGCCGCTGCATGCGGGCGGCCCAGCCGTCCGGCGCCTGCTCCAGCTCCACGATTTCCTCGAGGTTGCGCAGCAGGTGGGCGTTGCAGAGGCCGTGGGCGGTCTCCTCCGGCAGTTGGCTCAGGTAGGAGGCGAAGCGGTCGTGCACGGCCGTGCCCGCGTACTCGACCCAGATGTCGCCACGGGCCCCAGGCGATAGCAGGTGAGATGGTCGTCGCAGAGCACGTGCAGCCAGAGCGTTCCGCCGGCCACCCGCAGCGCGGTTTCGTCCATGCCGGCCACCGGCCGGGCCAGGGCCTGCTTCCGCAAACGGTCGGCACGGGCGGCCAGCCGCTCCACCGCACGCCGACAGAGGGCCTCGACCGTGCCCGTGGCCAGCACCACGCCGTGCAGCTCCCGCAGCAGGTCGCGCAGCCGCCCCGTCGGCAGATGCTGCGCGTAGCGCAGGTAGGCCGTCAGGGCCTCCAGGCGCGGACCGTACCGCACCGGCCCGGCCACGCCCGCGGGGAAGGCCGCCCGTGTCCGGGTCCCGCAGTCGGGGCAGCGCACGGCATGCGCCCGGTGCTCGGTCACGGCCAGGGGCGGGGGCGCCGGCAGGTCGTGTACCTGGCGCCGCGCCGGGACCCCGGCCTCGATCCGGGGCAGGTCGGTCCCGCACCGGTCGCAGCGCACCGGCCAGTGCTCGACACGGACATCGACCTGGGCCGCCGCCACCGGCCGACGGGTGTGGCCCGCATGGCCCGGCTGCCCGCCCGGCTTGCGACCCCGCGACCGGCGTCGACGGCGCGGGCGCGGCGGGGCCGACGGACCATCCTGCGAGGGCGGCTGGCCGCTGTGGCCGCTGTGCCGACCCAGCTGCCGCCGCAGTTCCGCATTCTCCTCCCGCAGCGAGACCAGCTCGCTTTCCAGCTCGCCCACCACCGCCACCAGCCCCGCCACGACCGGATGGCCGACCAGGGCGGGGTCGGCGGCCACGAGGGCCAGGCGGTCGGCGAGGGACGGAGCGGACATGGCGGTCACCCGCTCAGTAGGACCGCCAGGAGATCGCGGCCCTGCTTGCGTGCAATTTCCATGAGACCCCGCATTTGGGCGAAGCGCTCGGCCACGGTGCGGAAGCTGCCCGAGATCTTCATCTGCAGCTTGACATGCGCGGGGCCTGCCCGGCTTGGTTGTGGGTGAAGGGCACGCGCGGCGGGCCGGCCAGGAAATGCAAGCAGGCCTCCGGGTGCGTCCACAGGGCCAGGG
Organism: Caldilineaceae bacterium; assembly: GCA_026705565.1. Classification (GTDB taxonomy): domain Bacteria; phylum Chloroflexota; class Anaerolineae; order Caldilineales; family Caldilineaceae; genus Bin34. Next base: position 3,869 of record JAPPAJ010000152.1, read on the forward strand.
CCACGATCTCCGCCGTCCGGACCAATCCTGTGGGTCGGACCTTACTACCCGCGCGTGGTTGCCCGGGGCAAACCCCAAGAGGTCGCCCCGGTCACCGCCATGCACAAGTCGTAGACCCGCCTCAACGCGCGGATGAGCGTCCAGCCGGCCTGTGGATGCCGAGCAACTGCCGGCCATCGCCCGCGGTTGCTGGGACGTGGAGAACGGCCTGCACGGTATCCTGGACATGCCGTTCCGGGAGGATGCCTGCCGCCTGCACAGGGGCCACGCCCCGGCCGTGTTGGACCATCCTGCGCCGGGCCGCCCTGAACATGGTACGTACGGCTCAACGGAACTTCGGCTGGAGGGCTGGTTTGGACGTTTCAAGCCCCGGGCACGGCTGGCCCGCGGCCTGAAGACACCGCAGGGCACACAGGCCTTCCTGCATCTGCTGGCCGGAAATCCGGCTTGAAGCCGACTGGCCAACCAGAACCGTGCCAAAGGAGCCGTTCATGTCCGCCTGAACCGTCTTCAACGAAAGTGAAACTGTTGAAACTGTGCCAATCCCAACTTTGAGGTACCCTTGGGACGGAGGCAGGCAACCGCTCAACCGGTTGTCATTGAACGGCCCCCGTATCGACACGGCATCAGACCGCGTCCGGACCCGCGGCGTACGATCCTGGATCGTCCTCCCGGCCTCCGGACACCGAACACCGCCACATGCCTTTCTCCCAGCCGACCAGCGCAGCCCGCCAGCACCTGGGCTGGCTGCTGGCGGTCCTGTTGCCGCTCCTGTGCCTGGCCGGATGCGCCTCCCGCATGTCCCGCAGCCCGGCCACGGACCGCGCCGTGGCCGCAGCCCCGTCCCCAACGCCGCCGGTGGCCACGTTCACGCCGGTCCCCACTCCCTCGCCGACCTTCACGCCCACGTCGACGCCGATACCGACACCAACCCTGTGGCCCACGCCGACCCCCACGCCCACATGGATGCGTCCGCCCACGCCGACCCCCTCCCTGACGGTGTCCGGGACCTACGACAACCTGGTCGAGCACGCGTCCGGTCGCTACGAACTGCAGTTGGCCGGGACACGGGTCGCAGCCAGCTTCTCCACGTCCCGTTCCCCCGTGCAGTCCTGGGTCCGGGACGTAGCTGCCCCCCTGTTCACCGTCCCGGAGCCGTTCCGACCGCCCTATCCCGTCCTGCGCACCGTGGAGGGCAGGCCGGTGTTGGCCGACGGCGCCCCGGACCCGGATCACTCCGAGCCCCGCCGCTTCCTGCTGCGGGTGGAGCCCGACGGGACCGTGCACCACGTCTCGCCCGTCACCACCCGGGCTCCCCAACTTCAGGCGGATCCCGACTCGCGGGGGGGAGTGCGCTACGTGGACGAGGCCCCCGTGGAGGATGCGGCGGAGTACCTGGCCTACACGCTGCACACGGTCTGGGGCACGACCCCGGCCGCCAACGACCGCGCCGTCCTCGAGATCCTGGACGCGCACTGGTTCGGCGAGACCCTCCTGTCCGCCGAACCGCCTCCCGTGCAATTCAAGGTTCCCGCCCATGTAGGGGGTTACGGTAACTATGAGAAGACGCTACCGGCCGCCTTGGTGGGTGCGTTCGTAACGTTCGATGCGGACGGGCGCGTAACGGCCCTGGGCGCGCCCACCAACGAGGCCAAGGTCGGCGCGGGCGCGCCCGACCACCGCTTCAACGGCCCCCTCCCGGCGGAACTGGGCCAACTCCACCGGCTGGAGCACCTGGATCTGGAATACCGCGAATTTGTGTCCTCTAGGAACTGGGCGTCCCGTAAAGGGCTTTGGGCAACCCACCTGGCCTGGGACGGGAGGCTCCCGGTCGGACCGGGTCCGCTGACGGGTGCGATCCCACCGCAACTGGGGCAGCTCGCCCGCCTGCACCATCTGGACCTGTCGGGCCATCTCTTGACCGGGACCCTGCCGTCGGAGCTGGGGCGTCTGGTCTCCCTGGAATACCTGGACTTGGGCGACAACTGGCTGACGGGGCCCCTGCCGCCGGAACTGGGCCAACTGGCCAGCCTGCAGGAGCTCGACCTGAGCCACAATCTGTTTGTCGGCTCCCCGGGATCCGAACTGGGTCAACTGGCCCGCCTGCAGACACTCAACCTGAGCGGCAACGAGTTGACCGCCCTACCGCCCGAACTGGCCCAACTGGCCCGCCTGCAGACACTCAACCTGAGCGGCAACGAGTTGACTGCCCTGCCGCCCGAACTGGCCCAACTGAGCCACCTGCAGACACTCGACCTGAGTCGCAACGAGTTGGCTGCCCTGCCGCCCGAACTGGGCCAACTGACCCGCCTGCAGACGCTCAGCCTATGGGACAACGAGTTGACCGCGCTGCCGCCGGAACTGGGTCAACTAGCCAGCCTGCGGACGCTCGACCTGAGCAGCAACCGGCTGACCGCGCTGCCGCCGCAACTGGGCCAACTGGCCCACCTGCGAATCCTCAACCTGAGTGGCTTCAACCAGGGTGGCAACTGGTTGACAGCGCTGCCACCGGAACTGGGTCAACTGGCCCACCTGCAGGAGCTCAACCTATCCGGCAACCAGTTGACCGCGCTGCCACCGGAACTGGGCCAACTGGCCCACCTGCAGGAGCTCAACCTGTCCGACAACTGGTTGACCGCGCTGCCACCGGAACTGGGCCAGCTGGCCAGCCTGCGGACGCTCGACCTGAGCAGCAACGGGTTGAGCGCACTGCTGCCGGAACTGGGCCAGCTGGCCAGCCTGCGGACGCTCGACCTGAGCAGCAACCAACTGACAGGGCCTTTGCCGCCCGAATGGGGCCAACTGGCCCACCTGGAATATCTCTACCTGGGGGATAACCAACTGACGGGGCCCCTCCCCCCCGAATGGGGCCAACTCGACAGCTTGGAATATCTCGGTCTGGGGCACAACCAACTGACGGGACCTCTGCCCCCCGCTTGGGGTCAACTCGACAGCTTGGAATATCTCAGTCTGGGGCACAACCAACTGACGGGGTCCCTGCCCCCCGCTTGGGGCCAACTCCGGCAACTGCAGTGGGTGGGCTTGGACAACAACCAACTCACCGGCTCCCCCCCGCCCGAATGGGGCCAACTCCGGCAACTGCAGCGGATATATTTGGACAACAACCAACTCACCGGTTGCCTCCCCGCCACATGGTGGGACCAGCAGGATCTTGCCATGGCACTACCGCACGGTGTGCTCTTCTGTGGAATATCTCTACCTAGGGGATAACCAGAGGTATTCCGTGCGATTGTTGCGCAATATACTTGCATTGACGCCCTGCGGCAAACCGCAGGCGGACCATTTCGCCCACGTGACCGGGCTGCTGCAGTGGCTGCCCGGACGCGTCAACTTCACCGGCCTCGAGCACTACGGCGGCCGCTCGGCGCGCCCCCATGCGCGCTGGTTCGCCCGTCCCTTCCCCTTCGCGCGCCTGGCCGTGGCCGCGCTGGGGGCGCTGCATCCGCGGGTGTCGGAGGGCTTGGGGGAACTGCTGGCCATGGACGCCAGCTTCGTGGCCAAGAGCGGTGACCAAACCTGGGGTGCGGGCTGGTTTTGGAGCGGCATGGCCCGGGCCGCCCGCTGGGGATTGGAGGTCACGCTGC
>JAPPAJ010000363.1 GCA_026705565.1 Caldilineaceae bacterium
GCGGTGTGCGCACCGACGGTACCGTAGCCTGCTGGGGGCGGAATGAATATGGCCGGACGGAGCCTCCTGCGGGAACATTCACCTCTGTCAACTCGGGTAGGTATCACAGTTGTGGTGTGCAGGCCGACGGCACCGTGGCCTGCTGGGGCTGGAACGGAGATGGCCGGGCGGATCCGCCTGTGGGATCGTTCACCTCCGTCAGTGCGGGTCGGCACCACACCTGCGGTGTGCGCACCAACGGGGTCGCGGTCTGCTGGGGTTGGACCGGGGATGGCCGGGCGGAGCCTCCTGCGGGATCATTCATCTCCGTCAGTGCGGGCGAAGACTACAGCTGTGGCGTGCGCACCGGTGGCACCGTGGCCTGCTGGGGCCGGAATCGTGACGGGCAGGCCACACCGCCATCCGGGTTGTTTCTATCCGTCAGTGTCGGCTGGTATCACACTTGTGGCGTGCGCACCGACGGCACTGTAGTCTGTTGGGGTGGGAACGAACATGGCCAGACGGACGCGCCAGCCGGGTTGTTCCAATCCGTGGGTACCGGCGAACAACACACTTGTGGCATCCGCGTCGACGGCACCGTGACCTGTTGGGGCCAGAAGGTATTCGACCAAGTGGAACTGCTTGCGGAACCACAATTGACGTCTTTCACCTCTGTTAGCGCCGGCGATCTCCACACGTGCGGCGTGCGGACCGACAACATGGTGGCCTGCTGGGGCCGGAATGATCATGGCCAAACCGTTCCGCCTGCGGGGCAGTTCGTTTCCGTCAGTACAGGGGAGGACCATAGCTGTGGCATGCGCACCGACGGCACTGTAGTCTGTTGGGGTCGGAACGAACGTGGCCAGACGGACGCGCCACCGGGTTCGTTCCAGTCCGTCAGCTCCGGGAGTGTGTATAGTTGCGGTATTCGGAGCGACGCGACATTGGCCTGTTGGGGGGCTCAATACGGCAACCGGAAAACGCCACCTGCGGGGCATTTCCAATCGATCAGCGTGGGTTGGTATCACGGCTGTGGTGTGCGCACCGACAGTACCGTGGTCTGCTGGGGGTCTTACGGGTCTGGGCGGACGGACTCGCCTACAGGGCAGTTCAAAATGGTGAGCGCCGGTCGTCGACACACGTGTGGAGTGCGTACCGACGGCTCCATGACGTGCTGGGGTGAGAGTAGGAATGGCAGGACAGATCCACCTGCGGGTACGTATACCTCGGTCAGTGCTGGCAGGGATCACACATGCGGAATCCAAGCAGACAGTACCGTGGTCTGCTGGGGTTCGAGCTGGTACAGTCAGACGAGCCCATTTGGAGAAAAATTTTCCTCGGTTAGCGCAGGTGGATATCACACCTGTGGCGTACGCTCCAACGGCACCGTAGCTTGCTGGGGCCGAAACAACGCTGGCCAGACATCCCCCGTTGGGCCTTTCCAGTCCGTCAGCATCAGTAGATTTCATGGCTGCGGAGTCCGAGCTGACCATACGGTGACTTGTTGGACAGGGTGCGCTGAGTGGAGGTGGACTGGGCAGGACGGTATAGGGCGCTGCACGGACTGGGAAGGGACTGGCCAAGCGGATGCACCTTCAGGGCCGTTCCAATCCGTCAGTGCCGGTGGCCAACACACTTGCGGCGTGCGCTCTGACGGCACCGTAGCCTGCTGGGGGCGGAACGACTACGGCCAGACAAGTGCACCCTTGGGACTGTTCCGATCCGTCAGTGCCGGTGACCAACACACTTGCGGCGTACGATCTGACGGCTCCATGGCCTGCTGGGGTCGGAACGACAACGGTCAGGCGAATGCACCTTCGGGACTATTCCGATCGGTCAGCGCTGGCGCAGGCCACACATGCAGTGTGCGTGCCGACGGTGCCGTGTCCTGCTGGGGTCTCAATAACTTTGGCCAAGCGGACGCTCCCGCAGGACCGTTCATGTCTGTCAGTACCCACGCCGAATTCAATTGCGGCGTACGCACAGATCGTACGCTGGCCTGTTGGGGGTATGGCATAGGGCTCCCGCCTGTGGGTTTGTTCGTAGACGTCAGTACAGGTGGTTCCCAAGCCTGCGCAGTGCGTACAGACGGGTCCTTGGTTTGTTGGGGCTCGATCGACACACGGATGGGATTCGGAGTGTATCCACGCCAGTGATGGGTGCAAGCAGTAAGAGTTGTCCACGAGGGGTTGTGTGTCACGTCAACTGCGTATTTTCACCAACCCAAGATTGCACCAGTTAGAGTCAGGGTCTCGAGAGTTGAACATGAACGCTGAGAACGAATCACCGTCCAAACCGCACGGCAGTCCAAGCAAGGACAGCGATGGTGCAGACGATTCCAAACCAAGCCGACAAGGACGTGGCAGGCGTCGTGCCGGCCACACCACCAACCGCCGCGAACAGACCGAGAACCGTTCCGGACAGCGTCGTCGGCGCAGCGGCCGGAGGCGGAAACAATCGGCTGCAGGTCGTTCGGAAGGACCGCGGCCGCAAGGCAGGCAATCGGCGGACCATGCCAACCCGCGTCGATCCGATGGGGGCAGATCAGGGAATCCGGACCGCGACAGCCGGACCAATCCCTCACCATCGGGAAGGGGACGGCGCAAGGGCAACAGTTCGCGGAACCGCCGGGGAACCAAGTCTCAGCGACGACCTGAAACGCGCGCCCAGGCGCCCCGAGGGCGTCGCGACGGTCACCGGTCCGATGCTCCTCGACGAAGAAAGGGCGCGCGCCAATCCGCTGCCGCGGCAGACAGGGATGTCCGCAGGCAGAAGGAGGCCATGCAGCCCGACCGGGACTATGTCGAACCGGCTCAGGTGTTCATTCACGAACATGTGCGGCGACCTTCCTGGAGGGATTACCAAGATCGGGCATCCCTCAAGCGACCGGTGTGGTTTACCCGTCTGGAGTCCGACACCGACTTCGGCGGTTGACTGAGACGGCGCGGGCTCCGACTCGGGCGAGGGCTTCCGAACCGCCGGTGCCGGCTGCATGCCGGTCCTGCACGCGACAGCAATGGTTGACGTTGCCTTCTATGTGGTTCTGGGGCTGGTTGCGGCCTTGGCCTCGGCCACGTTGTCGCCTGTCAGCGGCTGGCTGGGACGTACCTGGGGCCTGGTGGATAAACCGGGTGGCCGCCGGCAGCACCAGGGCATTGTTCCACGCACCGGTGGCTTGGCCCTTTGGGCATCCTTTACGCTGGTTCTTGGCCTCTACCTGGTGGTGCGAGGGGCAGCCGGCCCGGAGTTGAGGGCGTGGCTGCCGGTCAGCCATGATCCGCTGGAGGATCGGCGCATCTGGGCCCTGCTGGGGGGCAGTGCCTTCTGTGCGGTCTGGGGCGTCATCGACGATCGTTTCGATTTGGCTTCCCGATGGCAGTACCTGATCCAGATTGGGGCCGGCCTGATTGCCATGGCGGGTCTGATCTTCATCAAGCACGTCAACAATCCACTGGGGCCGGGCCTTCTCTTCGGACCGGACGGGTTTCCCTGGTGGCTGGTGCTTGCCGTCACCGTCTTCTGGTTCATGGGTTGCATCAACACGGTCAACTGGCTTGACGGCCTAAGCGGACTGGCGGCCGGCGTATCGGCCATCCTGTGCGCCGTCCTGGTGGTCCACATGCTGTACGTGCTGCCGGAGCCGCAGGCTTCGGTGGCTGTGATACCCACGATCCTCCTGGGCGTCATTGTGGGATTCCTGCCGGCCAACCTCGGGCGCCGGTCCCTGTTCATGGGCAGCAGCGGATCCTATTTCCTGGGCAACGCGGTGGCCGCTGTGGGGATTATGGGGGGCGCCAAAATTGCCACCGTTATGATGGTGCTCGGGTTGCCCATCGTGGATGTGGCCTGGCTGATCTTCAGCCGGTTGCGCCGCGGGGTGGCGCCATGGACCTCCGGACGCGATCACCTGCACTTTGTCCTGCTGGATCGCGGCGTGCCCGAACGGGCAATCGTGTTCGCCTACTACCTCTTCTGCTGCCTCTTCGGCACCCTGACGCTGTTGTTGGACGACCGGATCAACAAACTACTGGCCTTGCTGGCCTTGGGCCTTGGCGCCGTGATCGTGATGGCCTGGCTGGGCCGGGACTATTCCGAACCAAAGTCCGGATAGACTCAAGCCCCGCGGGTCGGGGCTTCCCCGGCTCCGTGCGGGGTGGGGCTAGGGGCTTGTCCGTCTTCGAAACCGTGTGGCCGAAACCTTGATTGGACACCCGCCCGCCTTCCTGTCCCATGGCGCCATCGGCCGGGGGAATCCGGATCGCAGGTTGTCGTCAGGCAAGAGGCACCGAAACCAACGGCTCCTCACAGCGACCGGCTTCAGGAAATTAGCAAACCTTTATTGTTGTTTCAATACTTTATGTCCAATCCTGAACTGCCGTTGTGGACTGCAGACGACTGCGGACCTCCATGATGTCGCGCACCAGTTGCGGTTCGCCCGCAAGGCGCTGCTTCATCTGCCGAATTCCGTGACTGATTGTTTTGTGATCCCTGCCTCCCAGCAACTGGCCTGTGGCCTTGAGGGTCAGCTTCAGGTCCCGGTGCAGCAGGTACATTGCGGTCTGGCGGGCCCGGGAGGTGTTCCGGTTGCGGGCTGTACCGACCAGATCCTCGACCTCAATGCCATAATTATCTGAAATTACTTTAAGCATCAACTCCGGTTCGACCGGTTCCCGCTCAGGTGCCAGCGACTCGATGTGCCGTTCGACTTGATGCAGCGACAGGTCTCCGTTCTGCTGTCTCTGGATCAGGTTGAGGCGGTGCAGGACTCCTTCGAGTTCGCGGATGTTGACGTAGGTCTGGAAGGCGACCGGCTGTAGCAGGTCCAACGGCAGGTCGTAGCCGAACAGTCGCGTCTTGGCTTCCAGAATTGCAAGCCGGGTTTCGGAGTCGGGGGCTTCGATGTCAACGACCAGTCCACCCTCGAAGCGGCTTTGCAGGCGTTGCTCCAGGCCGTGCAGCTGGGAGGGCGGAGCGTCGCTGGTGAGCACCACCTTCTTCCCCGCCGCATAGAGTGCGGCGAAGGTGTGGAACAGTTCCTCCTGGGTCTTGGCCTTGTTGGCCAGAAACTGAAGGTCGTCGATCAGCAGCAGGTCCACCTCGCGGTAGCGTTGACGGAACCGATCCATCGCGTCCGCCGACCCTTTGCGGTGTCTAAGGGAAGTGACCAGATCGTTGGTGAACTGCTCGCTGGAGCAGAGGCACACGCGCGCCTGCAGGGACTGCGCCAGATGGCCGATGGCATGCAGGAGATGGGTTTTGCCCAAGCCGGTGTTGGCATAGATGAACAGCGAGGCGAAATGGCTCGCCTCCAGGTTGACGATTTGCTTGGCGGCCTCGCAAACCAGGCTGTTGTGGGGGCCGATTACGAGGGATTCGAACGTGTAGGCCGGATTAAGGCGGTTGCTCCCCGGCGGCAACAATCCAGCCTGCTCCCCCGCTGGATTGGCTTGCGCGGCCAGCAATTCCAAGGGCGTTGCCGGCACTGCGGCGTCGGGCACGGCCGTATCCAGGATCAGGTGTACGTCGACGTATTCCCCTAGCAGTTGCGCGAGGTGTTCCTTGAGCCACGGACGCAGTCGGTTGCCCAGCAGATCCCGGGCCACCGAGTTGGGTACCAGAAGCTTGAGCTCGCCGTCCTCGTAGGAGAAGAAACGGCACGGACCGACGAGGGTGTCGTACTCGCTGGCGGTAAGCTGCAGGGCCAGTGCAGCCTGGGCTCTCTGCCAGGCCTGCTGGGCGTTGTTGCTGGAAACCATCGACCTTCCCGAGGAAAGCTGCGACTGGCGAGCCTCTGCGCATAATCCACTGGCTGCGAATCCGGTTCCGCGACCAGTCAGAAGGGGAGGCTGCGGCGCATCAACAATTCCCGGCCGGATGCCTGGTGGCGAACCACAACCAGGACGTGCCGACGGTTCTAAAATCAATGGCCCCTTCTGCCTGAGGCTTGCACTGTAGCACAAGGGACGCAAGCCGAATCAACACGTCAAAAGGGTCGCGTGCGCTATCACGAGCCGTCCTGCGGCCGGCAGTATCCGAGCGCCAAAACGACGTTAATTTGTCGGCGACGACAAAAAATAACCGTGTGTCAAGCAACCTGACGGCCGACTGCCGAATCAAGTGCCCCGGCCACCCCGCGCCGGCAATTCGGTATGGATCATTACGCGAAGCCTTGATCGCATGTCCGTGCGACTGTCCGTGCGGCCGAGTAAAACCGTCATGCGGTAGCAGAGCCTGTGCGACCAAATGCGATGGCCTTTACGCGCACAATCGTTCCCAGGTCTCCAAGCCTTGGCCGGTAGTCTCCGGACCTTGGACGGTACGTGCCCCGGGCATCCGGCTCGCGGTCCCGCGGGCCGGACACTCGGAAGTTCCAGGAAAAGTAATTGCCGTCTTGTGGGTTAAATAAACTGCATTGGGATCTTCCGCCTGCACTGCCCAACCCGCTCAAATTCATGGAAAAGGGGGGACAAGTCGCGACAGGCTGCGCGGACGATTCGGAACGGAACGTTCACCCGCGCAACCATCCCATGATGACTTCGAAGTGCTGCGGCAGCGCGACTTCCGGCTCTTCGATGCCGGGATGCCAGGCCTTTTCCCACTCGGCGCTGTAGGCCCCTTCGTATCCGTTGGATTCCAGAAGGTCCACAATGGCCTGGTTGGGGACATCGCCCTCGTCCATCAGCACCAGCCGGAAGGTGCCGTCGGCGCTGTGGGCCGCGTCCTTCAGGTGTACATGGGCGGTCCGCTCGCCGATGCAGTTCCAGGTTTCCTCGATCGTTTCGCCCATGCGCCACGGATGATGGACATCCCAGACCGCCATGACTCGATCGGAAGGAACCTGATCCAGTACGCGGGCCACATCCCGGCCCTTGCAGAAGGCGTCGTGCGTCTCCAGCAGAATGGTCACGCCCGCGTCGGCTGCGGCCGATGCCAGGCGGTTCAGGCTCTCGGCCACGTTGTTGATGCCGTCCGCCGTCGCCTGGCCGTCCGCCAGGTTGCCGCCGAAGGTGCGCACAAAGGGAACATCGAGTTCGCGGGCCATCTCCAGATAGGCCAGCAGATCCTGTTCCATGCGTTCGCGCTCCGCACCGTCCGGCATCGTGAAGCGGGTGGAGAGGCCCAGGCCGATGGTCCGGAGCTCGCGCGACTGCATGACCTCCCTGATGCGGGTGCGTCCGGGCACGTCCAAGTCCGGAGGAATGATCGTGCCGTCCAGCATGCGGATTTCCAGGCCGCCGTAGCCGATTGCGACGGCGGTGTCGGCCGCCTGCTCCAGGGTCCAGCCTGGACATCCAAGCGTGCTGAACATCAAGCGGGGTTCGCCTGCCATGGGTTGTTGCTCCTTTTGGTTTGTACTGCCGGCGGCTAGAACCGCCGGTCGAGCGGGGTCTACGAATTGCGCTGCCCGCGCGACTATGAAGCGCAGATCGTCGAATATGCCTCG
>JAPPAJ010000390.1 GCA_026705565.1 Caldilineaceae bacterium
TACTGGCTCCATTACAGCCAAGGGTGCTAACGCCGCGCTGACTAAAGTAACCAATATCATGATAATCCTTGGCCTTTCCCTGATCCTCTCAGGTCTTTATGCGCTGATGAGAAACGTAACCTTGCAGGGTAACGGCAAGGCGTTGGTTCAAATGGGTTTCTTCATAATCTTCGTCGGACTAACAGGTTGGATTCTAGCTGGCGGCATAGATTTCATTCTGGCCGATGTCCAATCTAGTGACCAGATCGGGGAAAGCGTCCCCGTTTACAACGTCGGTACCGCGCTCTTTTTCCCTGGCGGGATTGCGCTTGGCTTTGGCGGCTTCATTTTCGCGTTGGGCCTCTCAACGAGGAAAGAATTCAACCGGGTAATCTCCCTGTTGGCGGCCTTGGTCAGCTTAGCCGTGATGGTCTTTTTCATGATTGCCATACTCCACAACGGAGGCCGCGAAACCTTTATATCCCTGGCTCGTGGCTCCTACGTATTACTGGTAATCTGGTATGGATATCTGGGCATGAGACTGATGAACCGACCAGATCCCGACCTGTGGCAATAGACGGTTAGAGGCTCAGATTAAAATGGGGTGTCTGGAATTCGGTTGATATCCCGGCTACGCCAACCAGCTTAATCACAGCCGCCGGGCCACATCCCCGCAGTGGAACGTCAAGGCCGATGCCATCTTGGCCCAACTCGCACCGATCCGCAGAACTTGCGAAACGGTACACTAGTGTTGCGTCCCTTAAATATGTTGATATAAAGGCGAAGGCAAGGTATGGTTCTCTGCATCCACCCGAAGGAGGAAGAGACCATGGCCCGGGGCCGTCCCTTGAAACCGCTTGCCGTCAGCCCGGACACGCGCGAGGAGCTGGCGTCGATGGCCCGGTCGCGCAGCCTGCCCGCGGGCCTGGTGCGCCGCGCCGAGATCGTGCTCCTGTGCGCCGAGGGCCTGGACAACGCGACGGTGGCTGAAAGGCTCCGCGTCAGACGCCAGACGGTCGGCCAGTGGCGCGAACGCTTCCGCAGCCAGGGCCTCATGGGCCTCTACGACGAACGCCGGCCGGGACGGCCGCGCACGATCCCGGACGACACCGTCATGACCCTGATCCGGAAGATGCGCGAGACCCAACCCCCTGACGGCAGCACGCACTGGACCTGCCGCTCCATGGCCACCACCACCGGGGTCTCCAAGTCCACGGTCCAGCGTCTCTGGACCGCGTTCCACCTCCAGCCCCACCGGCAGAAGCACTTCCCGCTCTCGACCGATCCCTTCTTCGTCGAGAAGGTCCGCGACATCGTCGGCCCTGCCTGAATCCGCCCGACCATGCCATGGTCCTGTGCGTCGACGAGAAGAGCCAAATCCAGGCCCTGGACGTCGCCACCGGCCGGGTCCTTGCCCAATGCCGGCCGCGCCACCGCCACCAGGAGTTCCTAGGCATCCTCGGAGAAAACCCGCCCCCGTCAGATCCACGGAACCGCATCGGGATCTTCCGTGCAATAAGCGGAAAGGATCTTGTGGCGCACGATGGGACCACCAATCGACTTCGGGCTCCGCCTACATGGTCAGGGACCAGCATGTGCTGATATCCAGATCAGTGCACCACACCGTTGTTGAGACACGGCTGGTACCATGTCTGACGCGCCCAACCGTCGGCAAGGCGTCATCTGATCAGGAACACTGACACGGCCGGGCTCACCAAGTTGCCCACACGCATTTGGAAAGCTGCTGGAACTGATATCTGACGGGGGAATGGCATCAACGCAAGACCACATTGGAGACCACGATGGTCACATTGCAAGAAGCCCACGAGAAAGCCAAGACCATCATTCGGGATGGCCTGGACGCCCAGTTCCAAGGCAAGGTACGTTTTCAAGAAGTTCGTATCACTCCGAGGCTAGGTGCCGAAGACGAGGAATACCTGGACATACAGGTCATCTACGCCGGCAAACCTGCAGACCTGAACCCTAGACTGTTGAACTCCCTGTACGGAACCATCGAGGACGACCTGCGGGCCATTGGCATCGAAAAGATTCCATCGATCTCCTACCGCGAGGAAACCGAGGACCGCGAGCTGTCAGAGGCGGTGCCGGCATCCCTACGCAGAGGCTAAGGCGTGATGCAGTGGCGGGACCTCATCGCAGCCAGTCGCCTGCTGGCGAGCATGTCGGACTCGGATACCGTTCCACTACCCGATTCTCTGAGAAGGGCAGTGAGCACCGCGTACTACGCCGTGTTCCACGCCTTGGCAAACAGCAACGCCGACTGTCTGATCGGGTCGCCGACCGATCCGCTGCTGGAACACGCATGGCACCGCGTTCGACGCGGCCTTGACCACAACCAAGCCAGAAGAAACCTTGAACAGGCTCGCCATAGGTTCTCACCTCCGGTACAAAAATTCATAGCAGCGTTCGCAGGGCTGCAGGATGCCCGGCACGCCGCGGACTATGATGCCCGCCGCCAGTTCACGGTGACGGAGGCCCATTCCTGGATTGATCGAGCCGAAGACACCATCACGGACTTCATGGGTGTCGCGCTGCACGAACGACGTGCAGTTGCAGCGCAGGCACTCATTAGGAGACGTGCCAACTGATCCCAAGCCAGGCACTGGAGCCTTTGTTGTTGCGGCACGGGATCGCAGGCTCTCGGTCCACTCTCCCAAATCGATGCCGGAAACGGTGTCTGAGAGTCGGTGCAACCTTGACAACCGCCCGTCACCACCCCGTCATCTGTGCCTTTCTCACCCGTCCAAGTCCGCGAGGCAACCCCAAGAAGACAGTACTCGGCACAACCTCGCACAAGTTGCTTCTCGTTCTTAATCCGGTGGGCCGGAACCAAGGGGCTTGGCAACAGGCCCCTATTCCCACAGCCAAGGTTTGACACTCATCACGGTTGCCGAGCAGAAGTCTCCGATGTTCGCGCCTGCGGACAGTCCAAGATGTATTGATTGTTTTTTCTGCCCGGTAGTGGATCACGTTGCATTGTGCAGTGATCAATGCTTCATACAATCCTCACTCAGCGGTCAAGGCATACCTATCCGACTGTCCGGCAAAATGGACTTATTGACACTCCGGGACGTATCGCTCGACGTTGATCCGATCTTCGTTCTTGCGCGCCTGCGCGAGATCCCATGTGGTCTGCCGACGCAGCCAGAACTCGGCATTGGACCAACCTGCCTTCTCCAGCCGAATTGCCATCTGCGGGGAAATGCCTGCGTGTCCGTTCACAACCCGGGAGAGTGTGTGGCGGGCGACCCCTAGGACTCGCGCCGCATCGGTCACACTCAAGTTGAGTGGGGCCAGACAGTTCTCCTGGATGCTCCGTCCGGGATGCGGGGGATTGAACATGGCCATGTTGCCGCCTCTTGCTAGTGGTAGTCGACAAGGTCGACATCGTAAGCATCGCCATCGTCGAAACGAAAGATGATTCGCCGGTTGCCGGAAACCGAGATGCTCCAGAACCCCTTCAGAGCACCCTTTAGCGGGTGAAGGCGGTAGCCGGGGAGATCGAGGTCCGAAGGCTTGCGGGCATCATCAAGATCCGCCGGGGCGAGTGCAACGCGACTGGCCAAGTCGGGACTTATCCTGCTCACATCGCCGCGTTCGAACATGCGCCTGAGACCACGATGGCGGAAACTTCGGATCATGATGCAGTGTACCGAGTACCGGCATACCTATCAATGAGTGATCCTGCATTCCGGAATATGCGACCGCGCTGCGCGCACGGCGATCGCCCACAATGACGTGGGTTCGGGCCGCCAGGGAACCGGTGAGCAATGTGGTCGCGTTGGGGAACATTCCCTTTACACGGGTCCGGCTTTTGGATTCAAGGGAGGATGAACAGGATGAGTGAGTGGGAACGGAAGCAGGAGCGCCACATACCGTCCGGCATGCGGGAACGGTTCACCATCCTGCATGCGGGTTGGGAACTGGACAACGTCGGCTGGATTGCCAACGACGGGCGTGTCTACACCACCAGCCACGGCGGCACTCCGTACCCCATGTCCACGGGCGAGTTGAAAGCCAAAATCGAGGAAACAACAGAATCCCTGCACGGACTGGTCCGTGCACTGGAGGCATTGGGCAAGGCGGAGGAAGGGGAATTGGAATAACCCGGTAGGCTACCCTGGCTGGCCGCCCAACGGACGACCATGGAATTGCCGTCATGACCACCGACGGTATGGTCCTGGATAGGGAGACTGCCCGAAGGGACCACAGCGGCCGCATCATCGTCAAGAGCCGGCGCGGCGACAACCCCAAAACGGCGAGCACCAACATCGGCATCTACCCGTACCGTCACGCGGACCTACAATTGGCCCTAAAGTGGAGGGATCCCTTGCGGACAGTAAAGACCACGCCTGATGGCCAGGAGCCCAACCGATTCATGGATCTGCCCGGCTGCGTGTTCGCGCCCGGAGAACCGCCCGCACTGATCGATTCCGCAGGCGACTTGTGGTCCAAGTATTGCAATGCCAAGACGGCCGGGATCCCCGATGCCGCGAGCATTGAGGTGGAGCCGGCACGGCTGCAGGGGTTGTATGAGCAGAAGGCTTGGCGGCGAAACCAGTCCAGGACCTCCAGCGCACGGCAGCGCGGCCTTCGTCCCCGGGCCAATCCGCACGTCGTCGTATCGTGCCGGCACCTTCATGCGAGTGTGGGGCATGAAGACGTATTCCAACTCCATCCCATCAATGACAACAGCCTTGCGCTGGCCGAACCAACGGAAGGAAGGATCCAATCAGGTGTATTGAACCCATGAAGGACTTTGGTGCCGTCGAACTGGAGATTCTGTGGCAGCGCCTGATCAGCATCCTGAACGAAGTGGATGAGATCATCGTGCGCACAACGTTCTCCACAATCCTCAGCGAAAGCCGCGACTTTGCCTGCATCCTGACGGATCACCACGGGGCGTCGCTCTGCCAGTCCACATGGAGCTCACCCAGTTTCTGTGTGGTTCTGCCCCGGACCGCCCGGGAGTTGCTGCGCCGTTTTCCTGCCCGCGACCTGCAGCCCGGCGACGTGCTGGCAACCAACGATCCGTGGCAGGGAACCGGCCATCTGCCGGACTATGTGCTCCTCATGCCCATCTTTCATGCGGGACATGTCATTGCCTACATGGGCACCGTATCCCACATGTCCGACGTGGGCGGACATCCCAACGAGATTGAAGGGTCCGATGTGTTCGCGGAAGGGTTGCGGATGGCTCCCTTCAAGCTGTACGAGGCCGGACGGGAGAATGACCTGGCCTTCTCCCTGATTGGAGCCAATTGCCGCGCGCCCGACCTGCTTCTGGGGGACCTGCGTGCCATGGCCGGGGCCGCGCTGATAGCGGCCCGGAGGATCGAGGAATTCCTCGACGACTACGGCATGACGGATCTGGACGACCTGGCACAAACCATCCTGACCCGTTCCGAGCAGCTGATGCGCAACCGGATCGCGGCACTGCCCGACGGCTGCTATCGGCACGAACTGGAAATCGACGGCTATCTTGAACGCGTCTGGCTGCGGACCCAGGTCACCGTGAAGGGAGATGAAATCGAGGTGAACTTCGCCGGCACCTCGGACCAGACGGAGGCCGCGGCCATCAACGCCTCGTACAACACCACGTACGCCACCGTGGTGTTCCCTTTCAAGTGCGCACTGGCACCCGACACGCCCAACAACGAGGGCCTGTTTCGGCCCATTGCCGTCAATCCCCCAGTCGGCTCCATCCTGAATGCCCGATTTCCGGCCCCGGTCAAGGCCCGGGCCAAGACCACCAACAACCTGAACCAGTGCATCTTTGGCGCCCTCCACGCCGTCTTCGGGGAACGGGTTCAGGCCAGCAACGGAGGCATCTGGCCCTTCGTGCTGTCGGGCAGCGAGGAACCGTACGGGAACTATCTGGTGGACATGCTGCCCCACGGGGGACGCGGCGGCCAGCCGACCATGGACGGCATGCTGCCGGTGGCCTGGCCCAACAATTCCACGATCACGCCCTGCGAGGTCCTGGAAACCAAGGCTCCCCTGCACTTTCGGGCTAAGCAGCTGTGGACCGACAGCCCCGGCGCCGGCCGGCACCGGGGCGGCATGGGACAGGTGATTGTCTTCGAACATGTAGGACGGGAACCCATGATGTTCAACCTGACCCCGGATCGGGTGGCCACCGTGCCACCGGGCCTGGCGGAAGGCGGGCCCGGAGCCATGGGAAAAGTATTCATCAACGGGGAACCGGTGGAGCGCTTTCCCCCAATTCTCCTGCAGCCCGGCGATGTCGTAGAGCTGTGCATAGGGGGTGGCGGGGGTTTTGGTCCGGCCCACCTGCGACCCCATGACCTGATTGCCCGGGACGTGGACCAGGGATATCTGTCGCCGGAACAGGCCCGGACCCAATACGGTTACATCGCGCCTGTTGCCTGAGATTGCACGGTTGCAAGTTCGCCGGCCGGCTCCGGGCGAACCAAGTGATGCATCCGGTTCCATTTCACTGAAACACCACCCCAGTCCCTGAATCATCCGCCGGATCCCATGAACCTGGGATGCCACCTGCGAACGCCCTGACAGAGGCCATCCTTCTCCGGCCGGCAATGCTTCTGCACCGGCCTGCATCGCCCTTTCGGAACAGCCCGGAAACACCGCATCATGTCCATTTGCGGTTTTTGTATGATGAAGGCAAATGCCGGTACAGACACCGGCGTGCACCGTGCCCGACCGGCGTTCCTGCCAAGAGTCAAGGAGTATTCGGCATGTCCAAGCATTTGTCTCGACGCGTTTTTCTCAAAGGCACCGGCGTGGCCTTGACTGGGGCATTGCTCGCCGCGTGTATGCCGACCACACCGGCCGCGGACGACGGAGTGGCGGCGGCCGCGGTGGACTTGGAGATCTGGACCTTCGTCAACACCCACGCGCGCTGGTTCCGCTCCATGGGCGAGGACTATCAGGCCGAGGTCGACTTCGACTTCAACCTCGACGTGTCCGAGATCGCCTACACCGACATGCACGACAAGGTTCAGATCGCCCTGCAGACCGGCGGCGTCGGCGCCCCGGACATCGCGGATCTGGAACAGGGCCGCTTCGGCGGTTTCCTGCGCGGTGCCGATCCCGGCCTGTTGGACATCAGGGATCGGCTGAGCGAGGGCGGCTATCTTGAGGATCTGGTCCTGAATCGGGAAGCCCTGTACAGCTACAAGGGCAAGATTTACGGGGTGGAGCACGCCCTGACGCCGGTGGTGCTGTACTACCGGGCCGACGTCTTCGAAGGCGCCGGAGTGGACATGGACGCCCTCGTCACTTGGGACGACTTCATCGCGGCCGGTCAGGCAGTCTCCACGGACGATGTCAAAGCCACCAGCTTCTCGGCTCCTGCGGAACTCTATGTCCGCCAGCGCGGTGCCGACTATTTCGACGCCGACGGCAAC
>JAPPAJ010000348.1 GCA_026705565.1 Caldilineaceae bacterium
GAGAGTTCGGACTTCTCAACCCGATCCTCCGGTTCAAATCCCCTTGCCATCAGGAAGTCAAGCGCATCGGGCCGATCCTCTCTTGCTCCCGATTCAAGCCATCGGATGCGTTCCGTGGCCGATGCCAGCGACAACATCGCGGCACAGCGCCGGCCACTACTGGTCCTAGTCTGGAGAGAGGAAGGCGTGCTGGGGGTGGACGTGCCGGTGACGCCATTGTAGGGAGCCCTTGTCATGTGCACATCCGGAGTTGTATCAACGAAACAATAAACAGCACTCTTGGATTGGCGGCCGATATAGGTACCCGCTTGCTCACCGAATAGTCACTTATAGCTCACTTCAGATCACGCATCCTTATGCTAGGATATCCGCCCAACCTGTACAGATGGCTCTCAGGTACGGCCTTGGGCGGCAAGGTACGAGGAGGTTGTTCATGTTGTGGCAGACCGGTGTCCGGAACGTGTGCGTCCCACTCCCGAGGTGCACGGGAATGCCGTCCGCCACGAGGAGTCCCTTGGGTTTTTGGTCATTCGGAACCAGGTACGGGCCCCGACCCCTGGCCGTTCCAGCCTTGAACCAACACCAGCGAGATTGAAACGGCGCCACCTTGTGGAGCCTTGTTGCCAAATACTGGCGACCTGTGTCTGGAAGCGGAGGAAACAGCAATGCAGGATGATGGGAGCGATCCCGAAATCAGACCTGATCAAGGTAACGGAATTACATCGGATCAGGGTAAGTGGCGTGGTTACGCACAAATCGCGCTGATCGCCGTGGTGCTCGCCGTGGCCCTTTATTTCGCAAGGGCACCGGGCTTCAGCGACGAATCCTTGGGCGATGCCGCTCTGATGGACACCAGTGCTCCGCCCGTAGCCGAAGTCGTGCTGCCCACGCCGACAGAAAAAGGGCTGACGGTCCAACTGACCGGTACGGTTGAACTGGACGACACGACGGTGGTCAAACCCGAGGTCGAAGGACGGATTGTCTGGGTGTCGCCGAGTTTCAGCGATGGCAATGCCATTGCCGCGGGCGAGACGTTGTTTCGTATTGATCCGGCCGAGTTCGAAATCGAGGTGGAGGCGGCACAGGCGGCGGTCGAGAAGGCCGAGGCTCGGATTGAGGTGGAGAAGGTACTGGCATCCGGTTGGAGCCGCAGGGAGGCTTACATTGCACTGGCCCACGCGGAACTTAAGGAAGCGCAAGCCGCACTCAAATTGGCGGAACTGCGCCTCCGGCGGACACATATTGCCTTTCCGTATGACATTCAGGTGTTGGATGCGGGAGTCTCCGTCGGCGAATTCGCGAGTCCGGACTTTACCCGCAGCTCTCAATTGGGCATCGTGTACCAATCCAACGCATTGCAGGTGGAAGCGCCCATTGAATCCCACAACCTTGCCTATCTGGAGCCGGCATTGGGACGTGCCGTGCGGATGACTGGACAGATGGGTAGCTGGGACGGGGTGATTGTCGGTGTCGCCCCCACAGTCGATCCCACATCGCGTCTGGCGTCGGTTTATCTCGCTTTCACGGGTGACGAAAGCACAACCTCACGCCCCCCTCCAGGAACTTTCGTTGAAGTTGAAATTGAAGGGCCGGTCTTCCCTGATGTATTCGTACTGCCCAATGCCGTCCTTCAGAAAGGCGACAGCGTCTGGGTGGTCAGGGATGGCAAGTTGCAATGGTTCACACCGGAAACCTATCAGATTACAACCGATGGTTGGATGGTGAAGGCCTTTGACTCGGGCGAAGGAGTCGTGATCGGCGCGCTGCCGGGCGCGCGCGAAAGGCTTGCTGTCTCGGTGCAAGCCGTCCAAGAGGCCAATTGACAAGAATCGCACCATGAATGCTACCGAACACGCGAGTCGCGAGCAACCGGCATCCACCGCATTAACGGGGATCATCGCCTACTTCGCGGGGAATCCGATCGCCGCCAACCTCCTCATGCTGGCGATCTTCGTTGTTGGCATCGTATCGGGTTCCCAAGTCGCGATCCAGGACTTGCCCGATGTCGACTTCCGCACCGTCACCGTGACGGTAAGCTCACCGGGAGCTTCACCAAGCGAGGTAGAAGAGGACATTGTCCGCCGCATCGAGGAAAGCGTCATTGGTTTCCAGGGAGTGGATCGGGTTGTATCGAGGTCCATGGAAGGACTGGGTTGGGTTGATATTGAACTGACCACGTTTGCAAATGCGGACAAGGTTCTGGACGATGTGAAGCAGGCTGTGGACAGCATCGAGAACTTTCCGCCTGCGAACGCCGAACTTCCCGAGGTGGAACTGAAGAAGCTGAACCGCCAAGTGGTGACGTTGGCCGTGACGTCGAGCATGCTGGACGAGGATGCCTTGAGAAGCACAGCCGAGGAAGTCCACCGCGAACTGCTTCAGTTGCCGTCGACGTCCAATGTGGAATTGTTCGGCACTCGGGACCGCGAGATAGCCATTGAAATGAGCGAAGAGGAATTGCGCCGGCATGATCTTTCGCTTAGAGACATTGCAAACACCGTCCGCAGCACTTCCTTCAACCTTACCTTCGGCGAACTGCAATCGGAGGCTGGAGGCGTGGTGTTGCATGCAGTCTCCAAACGCGCCTATGGCCACGAATTTTCCGGAATCCCGCTTATTACGGACCGGGACGGAACCATAGTGACCCTTGGGGAGGTGGCGGAAATCCGCGACGGGTTCGTTGACGGGGAAATCATCGCCAAGGTGGACGGAGTGCCTGCGGTGTTCGTGCAGGTTGCACTTCCCGAAGGCCAATCCGTCATCAAGATCGCCAATGAAATCAGGAGATGGCTTGCCGGTTACCGGGCTCCCCGGGATGTGGATATCTTCATTTGGAACGATGCGGCAAAGCCACAACTGGAAAGGTATTCCGATCTGATCCGGGCGGGAGTCACGGGCGTGATACTCGTGTTCCTCCTCCTTCTTCTGGTCTTTGATCTGCGCGCGGCTGTGTGGATAACGTTTGGCATCCCTTTCGCATTTGCCGGATCATTGATGTTCTTTGGCCCGGCAAACCTGACCATGCACCTGGGCACAATGGTGGCGTTGTTCCTGATGATCGGCTTGGTGGTGGATGATGCTTTGGTGGTGGGGGAAAGCATCATTGCAGAACGCGAACGCGGCAAAGGCGCGCTGGAAGCGGCGATAGCGGGTGCCAAGGCCGTGATCAGCCCGATCACGATCGCTGCGCTCACGACGATCATGGCTTTGATCCCGTTCTTCTTCATGACCGCCTTGAGCTACCAAGTCCTCAGGGTCTTCCCTTTGGTGGCGGTCTTCGTGTTGGCAATTTCCCTTGTGGAGGCCATCTTCATTCTGCCGGCTCATCTCGGGCACTCCCGTCGGTGGAGCCTGTGGCCCTTGAGCGCGATTCAAACGCGGACCTGTGCGTGGATTGATGTGGTTCGGGACCGCACGGTGGTGCCAGCGGTTTCCTGGTCGGTACGGCATGTCTGGCCAACACTCGCCACCGGGGCTGCGGTGGCGGTATTACCCCTGCTGTTGCTGTGGTTCGACGTGGTGCGCGTCATCCTCTTTACCGAACAGGCGTCGGACTATGTTCAGGCGGATCTGTATATGCAGGAGGGAACACCGTTCGACGTGACGCACACGGCCGCGGAGGACGCCGTGTCTGCAGTCCTCGCGGTCAATGAACAACTTCCGGGGGAGTCCATTGGCTCCGTCAGCGTCATCGTCGGCCAAATGATCGATTCTTCGTTGGGGCCGATTCCGACCGGAAGCCACTTGGCCGCGGTGCGCGCGCAACTGCAAGAGCGGCCGCTTCGTCGCACCGCTCCCTTGGAAGTCGCCAGGGCTTGGCAACAGAACCTGGGTTCGGTCGCACACCTGGAAAATCTGGACTTCTGGAGTTCGGAGATTCGTGCAAGGCCGAATGTTGGATATGCGCTGATCCACGAAGACGAGAACGTGTTGGAACAGGCCGCGGCAGAGATGCGGTCCTTCATGGCGGAGATCCCAGGCGTGGTCCAGACCTCCGACACGCTCGGATCTGGCAAACAGCACCTTCAGATTGAACTCACCCCAGCCGGAGAGGCCGCGGGTCTCACCCCCGCGACGATCGGCAATCAGTTGCGCGCCAACTACCATGGCGTGGAAGTTCAGCGCATTCAACGGGGCCATGAGGAAATCAAGGTCATGGTGAGATACCCTCCGGAACGACGGGTGAATCTGGGGGATTTGGGCAACGAACGCATCCGTCGCCTGGATGGAGTTGAAATTCCCTTGTCCACCGCGGCGCATTTGAGCGAGAGCCGCGAAAGGGCAACGCGCATCAACATCAACGGTGAACAGGTCGCACTGGTGCGCGCCCGGGCCGACGTGTTGGTGGTGAACCCGGGCCGTGTACGGCAGCAAATCGTACGGGAATTCGTGCCGGGGTTGCTGGAACGGTATCCGGGCCTCCGGGTCGAAGTGGCGGCAGGTGTGCGCGAAGAGCAGAAAATGATACGAACGCTGGCGTTGTTGCTGCCGCTCGTGCTCATCGCCATGTATGCACTCATGGCCGCTTTCCTGCGGAGCTATTGGAAGCCGCTGGTGGCCGTGGCCGGATTTCCGCTCTCGTTCGCCGGCTCGGTCCTCGGCCACTGGATTCTTGGATGGGACTTCGGCGCCATGTCGGTGTTCGGCGTGATCGCCGTCTTCGGCATCATCGTCAATGACGCACTGGTTTTAATGGACCGCTACAACACGATTCGGCGCGACGACCCTTTGCTGCCTGCCATCGCCGCGGCTTCGGCCGCCACGCGCTTTCGCTTCCGGGCAGTATTCCTCACGAGCGCGACCACGGTGGTGGGTTTGTCGCCGTTGCTGTATGAACGCGGTGATGGTCTGGTATTTGTCGTGCCGTTCATTGTGAGCATGCTGGGTGGCATTGTCTTGTCGGGTCTGTTCATGCTTTTCATCCTGCCGGCCCTGGTATTGGTGGCAGAGGGCTCCCATGAATGATGCAGTGCCCCTCCGCAGGTCGCTGTGGCTACCCAACCGCGTCCAAGCCGTGCCGTGCTTGGGAAGCGCTGGGCAATGGCAGGCAGTGACCGGTTCCGTATCGGGCCTGTCGGCTGTCAAAGGCAGTGATGCCGGCAGGCCACGTCATCCCATGTTTCCGAATTCACAATGAGTCATCCGGGGTGCCTCAACCCGGTTGTTCGCAGATCAGGCCGATCCACGCCGGCCGCGGTTTGAAGCCCAGCTTCAGGTTTAGGTGGTACATCGGGTTGTCCGAGCCGTTGTCCGTCCGAATGTACTCGTACCCTTTGTTCAGCGCCCATTCGATCGCATGCAGTTTG
Source organism: Caldilineaceae bacterium (assembly GCA_026705565.1). GTDB lineage: Bacteria > Chloroflexota > Anaerolineae > Caldilineales > Caldilineaceae > Bin34. Next base: position 5,307 of record JAPPAJ010000348.1, read on the forward strand.
AGGGCTGTCGCCAATCCTTTTCGGCGCCAGTCCCTGCCAACTCCGGTAAAGTCTGTGTCAAGCCCCCTGGGGTAGCCGGTCTCTTCAAGCAGGTTGGTAAATCCGATCCAGTCGCCGGTGGCTTGGTTCAGGGCCAGCCAGCAAGCATTGGGGCTGAATCCGGGGCTGTCCATTCTCTGTGCCAACCAGTGACGGAACGCCAGGGGACGGAACGACACCGCGGAAGGAACATCCCGGTACAAGCGGTGTTCAAGACGCCAGAGTCGTTGCTGCCAGTCCGGATACCGCTCCATGGCTTCCTGCAGGCTGCAGATGGCTGCCCCGACCTTCGACGGAGCGGTGCGTTGGTGTTGCCAGTTTTCAGGATTGAACCCGCCAAGGGCGAGTTCGGACTTCTCAACCCGAGCCTCCGGTTCAAATCCCCTTGCCATGAGGAAGCCAAGCGCATCGGGCCGATCCTCTCTTGCTCCCGATTCAAGCCAACGGATGCGTTCCGTGATCATCGCCAGTGACAACAGGCGTTGCCAGATGCGGGTTCCGATGCCCCGCCTCCGCCAGTCCCGGTCCACCGACACGTATATCCGGTAGCGTCCGGGCTGTTCGAGCCACCACGCCCTGTGCAGGGAGCCGTACCCGATCATGCAGTTCCCCGACCACACTGCCTCTTCGCGTGCAAAGTAGAACGACTGTCGTCTTCGAGCCCGGTACCGCAGGACCTCGACGGTTGTGGGTTCGTCGGGGAAGTTGCGGTTCTCCAGGCGGACCAGGGCTTCGAACTCCGCTGCCGAGCCGTCTATTGCGGTCGTGGTCCAACGGTGCACAAAAAGTTTCCGAGTGCTCAACGGGCCCATGCAACGTGCACGAGGACAGGCAGCCGAGCCGATTCCGCAGTCACAGTCGACATAACTCAGCCGGCTGTGACCTGTATCCGGTGCAGTTGCCTGCGGGCGAACAGGTGCAGCTTCAGGTAGTTCGCAGTGGCGCCGATGGCCACACCGATGCCCAAGGGCAGAGTCTTCGCCAGAATTCGGCCGGCGGATTCCCGCAATGCGGCAGAGGCCCCAATCCTGACCAGGAAGCGGTCCAGGGATCCGGTGGCGGCCGTCACCGACTGGCGCAGTCTGGCCAGCAATCTTTGGGTGAAGGCCTCTCCACCCTTGTTGATCCATTCGTAGTTCAGGAAGCCTTCGGACAGCAAATCGGCATCCGCCTCGGAGTAGGCCATGCCGTGCAGGTGCAGGAGTTCCACTTGCAAACACCACACTTGATATCGGATTAGGTCCATTTCGGGCCACGTTGCAGCCATGCCCAAGACAAATTGGGCCGCGGTGCCAATGCCCGGTACCGTGCCTGGCAACGCAAACAGTCCCCCCATGGCTGCACACAGCCGTGCCCGTTTGGCGATGGTTGTCCTGACCAGGTGGGACCGCGCAATATCGGCCTCGAGCTGTTCGTCCAGCGCGTGCCGAAGCCGTTCCCCTTCCTCCGCCCCGGCCATGGATACCGGGTCGGCCTTGACGGGCATTCGCCCCAGGTTGGCCCTCAGGTAGCCAACCGCGTCTTCCGTTCGTTCCAGGATTCCGGCCAACCAGTCCAGGATGCGGTTTGGCGGCGGCAGGCCGTACTTGCCCGAGGTGTTTTGGGTGGCTGGCTTGTCTCGGCCCAACCCGATCCGAATGGTCGGCTTGGACCATTTCGGCAATCTCGACGGCTTGGCGAGACCGGCCTGAAGTTGGTCGCTGGGAACCGCTGGCACTACGGCATTGGCTGTATGTTCCATGTGCCCATCACGGGTTGGGGGCGCGGCTTGGTCCGTTGTCAAGTCCACCGCATTGAGATTTTTGCTGGCTGCGGCCTCCAGATCCGCAGTACGACCCACTTTGTCTCCAGCCATTCGGTTGCTCATGTCCAACCTATCCCAAACCAAGTTAAGTGTGTTGCCAACGACAGAAACGGTTTGCCCCGGTGCAAAAACCCTATCACCCCCTGCTGCGTTGTCGCCGAGGGCCACCTGGCCCTCCAGGAACGTGAAGTTCCCGGGGTGCTCCG
>JAPPAJ010000026.1 GCA_026705565.1 Caldilineaceae bacterium
ACCACGCGTCGGCATTGCGCTCGTCCGTTTCGCCGAACCAAGCCAACTGGAACCGGCCGCGCGCCCAGTTGGCCGCCACCCGCGCCCAGCCCGCATGCTCCAGCATCAACGAAGCCTGCCGGTCCGTGGGGGACAAGGCGACGCGGTGGGACTTGACCAGCCCCTTCAGGTGGGATGTGTCAGAATTTGGCATCGGTCGGTGCTCCCGGCCGCCTTTGTCATTGTACACACATGCGGCATCGCAGACAGTAACCGGAAGTGCCAGTAAATGGCAGGTTGCAGCGAACAGCTACTACCCCTGTTGGACAAACCTTCCGGGTCGAGAAGGGCAAAGACCCGTTCCGAGGTGTCGCGGGAATGCCTTGTGGCTGATACAGCCACGGCTCTAACCAGGCGCGGTGGTTCCAGTCGAACTCCTCCCCCCAGTGTCTGCACCCGCAGACACTGGGGGGTAGCAACAGAGTGTGAACACCTCTTCCGGACAGGTCCGCAGGGCGAGTCGTCATGACCGAAACCCTATTGGGTCAACCGGGAGCCTCGTTCCTGGTCCTGGACAGACCCTATAAGGCCAATCTTGCGATTGCCGGTTCGTGTGTGGATGTTAAGAGTTCGCCGATCGCATCCGCGTGCACTTCCGCAGGAGGTTTACAGTGCTACTATGCCTGTTGTCTGGCAAGTTCCCGCAACCGGATTTTTTGCTCATGGATATTACGTGGCACGGCGCCAATTGCATCAGCTTCAAGGAACGCACCACCACGGTTCTCTACGATCCCTGGGGACCGGCACCGGCACCGGACGCGGTCGACCAGAGCTCGTTGTTTGACCAGGCTAAACCGATGGCGGACAGCGAGCTGCAGCCCACGGCTTTGCAACCGGATTTCGATTCTCAGCTTGTGGTCTCCAGTCGACCCGTGACGGACGAGGACGTGCTGGACGGCCTGCCTGGCCAACCGCGCGTGGTGGCCAGGCCCGGGGAGTTCGAGGTCCGGGGCACCTACGTGCAAAGTTTCCGTGTGGCACCGAAACCAACGGACCAGGCCGCAGCGGATTTCAGCCAATTGCGCATGGCGCACCACATGGATTTCGGCACTGTCCGGATCACACACCTGGCCCTGCCCGGAGCGGTGTTCCGGCCTCGGGATCAGCAACTGGTCGGTGCCCTGGTGGACAACCGGACCGACATTCTGATTTTGCCGATTGGCTCGGGTGCCGACAAGGACATGGCCTGGGTGATGGACACTTGCCGACGTCTCGAACCCAGTTACTGCATTCCCGTGGATTGGCAGGCACCCGATCTGGAGGAAGTGTCCCAGGCCCTAAGGACGTTGGGCACCATCAACAGCGAGCCCCAACGGCGCTTTCGCACCGCCCGGGGCGCCAAGGCCGCCGACAACCTTGGCGGCATGACTACGGTAATCCTGGCCGAGACTCCCGTCTCACGCCGGTGAGGGATCGAACGTTCCCGAGGAGCGGCGGATTCAGTTCCTGCTGCCCGCACGCCGCGCGCGCCCGGTCAGGTAGGCTGCCGCCCGGTTCGCCTGATGCCGCAGCCAGGCGGCGCGCAGGGGTGCCTGAATCTCCCGCCAACTGCGTTCGGCGGCCGACTCGTCCGGCGTGCTGAACCCTCCGGGTCTCAGGCGCGCGAACCGCAGCCGCGTGTAGGCCCTGCCGATCTGCCGGATGCCGGCTGCCGCCGCGGGGATGTGTCGCGCAAGGACACCCGTGCGCTCCATGGGTGTGGCCGTGGGCAGAACCGGCAGTTCCAGCGAGTGCGCCCACCTGAGCAGGTTACGGTACATGCCGTTCAGGCGGTGATCGACCAGGGGATCCGATTCAACGCCGTTGCGCCGACCGCGCAGGGCCAGGATGGCCAGCAGGACGAGAACGGCAGCGCCTGCGGCCAAGGGCACATACGGCCGGGCCCGGTCGTAGGGCGTGGTCAGCACCGGGCCTGCCGGGTCCGGATTGAAGGCCTCGTCATCCAGGAGGCCCTCTTCCGGCAACGGCACTGGCGGATCCTCGGGCGACCCGTCCCGGGCCGGCTCCGAATCCGGTCTTGACTGCAGGGCGGCCGGTTCCGGAGCACCGCCCGGCGCGCGCACCAGCTCACTTTCGCCGGCGGTGGGCTCGAACTCGATCCACCCCAGGCCCGGGAAGAACACCTCCACCCAGGAGTGGGCATCCTCGCCGGTGACCAGGAACGATTCGGTCTCGGGTTCCCAGATGCCTTCGGCATAGCCCGCGGCCAGCCGCGCGTGGATGCCCAGGGAGCGGAGCATCAACACCATGGCGGTGGCGTAGTAGTCGCAGTAGCCGCGTTGGATGTCGAACAGGAACCAGCTGACCGGATCCGTGTCCGGGGGCGGCGACGGGATGGATTCGTCGTAGGTATAGCGACGCAGCGCAGCCTCGATCGCCTTGGCTTGGGCATACCGACTGTCGGCGTCTGCTGTGATCAGGCGCGCCATGTTGGCGATGCGGGCATCAAGGTTCTCCGGCAACTGCAGATACCGGTCGTCCAGAAGCGAGGGCACGCGGGCGTCTGCCTGGGCCAGGTCCCACTGGGTCACATCCGGCAGCGAGGACACCAGTTGATACTCCGTGCCGGGCTCCAACCGCGTGATGGATCGAAGGTGTTGCAGTTCCCACCGGTCGGGAGCCTCCTCCGATTCGGCTTCGGTGATCGCGTCTTCCGGCAGGGGGAAGGTTCCGCCCGGCCATGCCTCGTAGTTGGCCACGACCGGCAGGGACAACTGCCGGATGTCGGCGGCGCCCAGGACGACATGGCCCAGGTCGCTCAGGGTGGTCACGGTCTGGATGCGTTGGTTGCGCAGCTGCCAATCCGGCGCCGGAAACGTCCGGAGGGCGGGCAGCCGGACCCGTTCCATGCCGGTGCTCAGCCAGGTGCCGTCCACATAGCTGTCATAGATGTTGGCGCGCCAGTAGCGTCCGTCCACCGTTTCCACGCGCATGACCGGTTGCTGGCTGGAGTTGCGGGGACCGCCCAGCGACAGGGAGGCATCGAAGGCCGAATCGCCCGGACGCATCTGCCTGCGCACCCCCTGGTTCCAGTCGCTCACCTCGTTCGTGACGGACTCCCAGACGTGGCTGGCGGGCTCCAGCAGGAGGCTGAGCCGGGGCAGCGCGCCCAGGCCGGGAACCGCCCAGGCAACCCCCACCACCAGGACGCTGAACACCAGACCGTTGCGCATCAGGTCGAAGACCATGTCCTGGCTGAAGCGAACCCGTTCGCGGGCCCACTGCTCCTGCAGCCGCGTCAAGTGCGCATTGGTGAGCAGCAGCAGCGCCGTGAACAGGAAAAAGATGTAGATTGCGGTCAGGGGTTCCGGCGAATAGTACGTGTTGACGGAGGCCACCACACAGGCGGTCAGCGTCGCACTCCAGGATTGCCCGTAGCGCAGGGACGTCCACACGCCGAAGTAGGCAATCCACCAGAGCAGCCAGGCCATGTTCAGCAGAAAGACCGTGTTGAGGCTTACCGGCCGTCCCGCCAGGATGGCCCGGAACCAGTCGCCCCACTGGTCCAGCAGAAAATAGGCCCGGGCCTGCATCAGGGTGCGGCCCTGGATGACCATGCCCTCGACATTGGCCTCGGGGATGGTGCTGCCCACCAGCAGTACGGCAAACGAGAAACTGGCCAGCAACCCGAAACCGGCCATCGTCAACGGTCCGGTCCGGGACCAGGTCGCGGCCACGCCGCAGAGCAGGGCGCTGGCGGCTGTGGTCAGAAACACCCCCGACCCGGTCAGTGTCCATTGGGCCGCCGTGAAGAGCAGCGCCATGGTCAGGTACACCATGCACAGTAGGGCCGTGTGTAGACCGGCGCCGTTGGCGGGCACAAAGTGCCGGTGCGGCTGTGAGGCCGGCGCTCGAGCGGTGAGGCTGCGAACCGACATCAGACGGCAGCCTGATCCCGCTTCCCGGAGGCCGGTGCCGGAGTCAGCAGCCGGCCCATGCCCACAGCCGCAAGGGACACGGCCGCGGCCGTCCATATCAGGATCAGTCCAAGGCGCAGCAGGTCCGGGCTTCTTCTGGTCTGCGTGGCTTGGACCAACGGTTCCAGCCGACTGCCGAGCCATATGGTGTCGTCGGTGGAAAAGCCGGTGTTCAGGCTTACCAGAACGAGGGTGTTCTCGGCCAGGGAGCGCCACGCGGCCGCGGTGTTGGCCAAATGCCCCCGTCTAATCTTGTCGGCGGTGTCCGAGGTGCCGGTGCTCGCCAACTCGACAAGCCGATTGTCCACGGCCACGGCCTTCGCTTCCCAAAAGCTGTACACCTCGGTCAAGTCCAGTGTGTAGGCCCAGCGCACCTGGCTGGCCACAAGGCTCGTGCCCTTCTCGAGCGTGGACGGCCAGGAGGTCCTGAGGATTTGGCGCAGCAGCAGCCACTCCGAGTCGGGGGCCATCCGGTCGGCCATGCGCGCCGCCGCGGCGCTGTCCCTGACCGTAAGGTTGAGTTGCAGCCGATCGGTTTTCGGATCAACGGACTCCGGATCGCGGGTCGTGGACCAGTCCAGCGATGCGTCGGCGCCGACGCTTGCCACGAGTCGCCGGAGGCCGGCCAATTCGGTGTCGAGCCGGGAGCGCTGGGAGGCCTCCGACCAGGCAATCAGGTCGATTGCGAGCCGTTGCGTGCCGGCGAAGACATCAACGCGCCAGCCGGAGAAGAGGGGGATCAGTCTGGGGTCCGGCAAAAGGCCGGGATCCAGGATGCCTTCCCCTTCCACGGCGACGGCTTCCGCAACCGCACCGGCGTCCAACAGTTGCAGGGCTTGTTCCGTGGCGGTTTCCGCCTCGAGGCGGGCCACGCGGTCGGGATTGGCGAACTCCTCCGGGAGTTCCTCGAGTGCGGCCAGGGCCTTGTCAACCGCCGGCCAGTCCCCATTGAGGGTTGCCTGTCGAACCCTGGTGGTCAGTCCTTCCTCAATCCAGCGGATCAGCTCCTGCCTTTCCACGGTCCGCTCCCCGGGCAGGAGCACCATGGCGGCGCGGGCATGGTCCAGGGCCAGGTCAAGATAATGGCTGTCCGCCTGTCCGCCGCTGCCCGTGATTCGGGTACGGTATAGGCGAGCCAATTCATAGTGGGCTTCCGTTGGCCGCTCCGCCATCGCCTCCAGAAACGCGGCCAGTGCCTGGTCGTAGTAAAGGCGCCGTTGGTCGCCGGGTTGGTCCGATGCCGAGTACAGGCCGTGGAAGCCCTGGCCCAGGGCAATCCAGTCGCCTGCGGCCTCGGCTGCCCGAATGCCGTCCCAGGCAATCCGGTGAATGAACCGTATGGCCGGGCCCTGCCAGGGCAGGGCGTTTTCCCAGTGCCAGCGGATTTCGTTCGGGTGTTCCTCATGGCCCTGCGGCCACAGTACCTGGAGGTTGCGCGGCGAAGGCGCGAAGTCCGTGAAGATGCTGACACGCGTGCTGTCCGGAGGAGTGCTCCAGCGCCTCAGTGGTTCGATCGGATAGGTGACCGAGGGAAAGATGCTGGCGCTGCCTGTGAGTTCGTAGGACAGTTCCAGTTCAACGCGTTCATCCGGCGCCAGCACCATGACGGCGGACGTCGAGTTGCCCGCAACCTGTACGAGCGGCCAGACGGAACCGGCGCGTTTCAGGACCGGCGGTTCCGTCAGGGACAGAGCCTCGGCAGGCGTTTCCGAGGCGGGTTGGATGTGGAGCGTCAACTCGGTGGGTTCGGGCTGTTTGTTGTGGAGCTGGTACAAGGCGACCACGGTGCGGGTTGTCTCGTAGCCGAGGGATTGGTCGATGCGGATTTCGGCGATGTGGGCCAGCACCTGAATGCCCGTGGGGTCGCGCGGCACCAAATACAGGTGGCGCGCGCCGGCAGGGCCTTGGGCCCGGGCGGGAGACGGCAGGACTGCCGTCAGGCTGCAGGCCAGCAGGATTGCGACCAGTAGCCGTCCGTGAAGGGGCGGAAGGCCGAGGCGGAAAAGCAGCATGACTTGTGGTGGGAACGATCGCCGGGTGGGACGCGGTGGGGAATCGTAGGGATGTGCCTTAAAATCACGCACCATCGTCGGACAGGCAAGGTGCACCTGGTGCTCGCTCGCGCGCCACGGGAACGCACGCCGATTGTAATCCGCTCCGAGGCTCTTTTGTGTTCAAGTTCCTGATGTCCTGGGATATCCAACCCGGTCGCGAGCGGCCGTACGAGGAGTTCATGCTGCGGAACTTCCTGCCTGCGATCAAGAAGCTTGGCTTGGAGCCGAGCGATTTCTGGTACACGCTGTGCGGGGACGGCCGTCAAGTCCTGATGGGCTGTACGATTCGGGATCGGGATGAGCTTTGTTCCATCCTGGACAGCGAAACGTGGCGCAAACTGGAGAAGCAGTTGTCCACCTTTGTGGACAACTACACCTACAAGGCGGTTGTCCTGGACGAGGGATCCTTCCAGATGTAATGGGAAACCGCTCTGTGCGGCCGGTTTCGGCTACCATCATTCCCGGCAGTCCGTACACCGACCATCCGATCACGCCGACTGCCCGCCCGGTGCCCACCCCTGCTTGAGGCGGTCCCATGCCGCCAGCCCCTCCGAGAATGTTTCGCATCCATCCCGCTGCCGCACTGTTCCATCGGTTCCGTTGGTTCGGGCTCGCGTGTCTGGTCCTCCTGGCCGGTTGCACGGCCGATCCGGAGATGAGGGCCGTCATCGAAGAGGAACTGGCGGCGGCCTTCCAGCAGGTGGAAGCGGCACCTGCGACCGGGAGCCCGGCGGATGTCGTCCCGGAGCCGGTGGCTGAGGAGGTATCGGCGGAGTCCGGCCCTGTGGCGGTGCAGGTGGGTTTTACAGATGATGGCTGGCCGTTCATGGGCTCGCCCGATGCATCGGTCGTGGTGACCGAGTATTCGGACTTCCATTGCCCGTACTGCGGGCGCCACGCCAACGAGACGTTGCCCAGGATGCGGACGGAACTGATTGAAACCGGCCTGATCCAGTATGTGGTGAAGGACCTGCCCCTCGAGAGCATTCATCCTCAGGCACGGCTGGCCCACCGGGCCGCCTGGTGCATGGGACTGCAACACGTGGAAGCGTTTTGGTGGATGCACGAAGCTCTGTACTCAACCCAGTCGCAGCATGCCCGCAACGGGGATCCCATTCCCTTCTTCGAGGCTCTGGCCGCCGGGTACAACGAACAGCCCGACATGGAAGCCGTGGTGGACCTGGGGGCATTTTCGTCCTGTCTCCTCGATGTCACCAACGATGTGGACCAGCGCATCGACGAGTCGATTGGCAATGCCCTTGACTTGGGCATCCAGGGCACCCCCACCTTTACCATTCATCTGCGGGGGGATGCGGAACAGTACATGGTCCTGCGGGGCGCG
>JAPPAJ010000231.1 GCA_026705565.1 Caldilineaceae bacterium
GGTCAGCCGCGAGACGGTCCGGGGCCAGTCCGGATCCCGGCTCCAGGCCAGGACGGTTTCCCAGTCCCAGTCGGCATGGTTCTCCAGCCAGTCGCTGGTGCCGGACAAGGCGTAGATGCCCATGTGCATGAGACTACCGGGATCGCGGTCGGTGGCGGCGATGAACTGGAGGCGCAGCAAGTGGCAGATCGAGTAGCGGATGCCTGTCCATATGGCCAGGTCCTGTTTGCGGATCAGCCCTCGCCTGTGCTTGTGGATGGTGACCCAGAACAGTTCCACGGCTTCGGCGATTTCGTCGGCGGTTGCAGCCTGCGGAGCCCACGCCGTGGATGGTTTCGGAATCTCAAGGCCGACAGGCGGCCACTCCCGACCGTCCAAGCGGGTCCACTGTCCCGTGTCGGCGGCCTCGATGTCGGTTCGGCACACAAGATCCAGCATGGTGCCGTCCGCCAGGATCATGTTGTGGAGCCATAGGTGCGGCCCCAGGTTGATTTGCTTCAGGGCCAGAGGCGGTGCCCCCAACAACCTGGCCAAGATGGTCGGGCTTAGGAAATCGGAGAAGTTGCGCGCCACGGCGACTTGCAGGTCCACGTCGCTGTACCGATCTCCCTGTCCGCGGCCCAGACTTCCCGACAGGTACACCTCGTCGACGAAGTCCAGGCGGAGCAGGCGCCCGACTATGTCGGGCAGGATGGCAAGCTGAGGCAGTTTGGTCATGTCCATGGAGGGTTGTGGATTTCGAGTCGGAATGGCGATACGGCATTGTGTCCGAGCAGCCGGTTAAGGTAACGGACTGGTCCGAGGCATTGAACTGTAAATGCCCGGATCGGGCCAGTACACACGGGACGGAGCGCGGGCGGAAGCCGGCGTGCCAACCGACTGCGTCCCCGACGGCAATCGAATGCACACGGTGGGTGCCGACGGAGATGGCGGACACCGCTCTCCGAGCCGCCTTGAACCCGTTGGGCTATACTGCAACCGCTTGAATGCCGGCACGCGCGGAGTCCTTCGGTGCCCTCCGGGTTCGCTGCCCAGGACGGATGCCCGACGGGCGGGAATATGATTCAGGCATGCTGCAACCTCGGGGCAAAGGTTTCCAAAAGCCCGGAGATCTGGATGGCCAACTCGTTTGAAATCTGGGATGTGCCCGAGACCGCCGAGGTCTTCGCGGTGGCCGGCTGGGAACAGTGGGCCAACGCAGGGTCGGTATCGTCCGATTTGCCGCAGTATCTGGTCGACCATCTGGAGGCCCGACGCATCGGACGGCTGCTGGACAAGGGGAACTACCTGTTTCAGCTGCCCGGCACGCATGATTTGATGCGCCCCCAAATCGAATTCGACGACGGCTTCGCGAGCAAGGTCCAGCGGCCGTACAACGACATCTACTTCGTGGGGGAAGGCGACCGCGGCCTGGTGATTTTCCAGGGTACTGAACCCCACATTGACGTGGACCGGTACGCGCAGGCCTTCTTCGATGCCATGCGCCACATGCGCGTGAGTCGCGTGGTCGGGCTGGGCGGAGTCTACGGAGCCATGCCCTTCCGGCGCGACCGGATGGTGTCGTGTTCCTTCAGCCTGCCCCGCATGCGTCAGGAGCTGGACACGTATGCCGTGTCCTACTCCAACTACAAGGGGGGCGCGTCGCTGGGCAGCTACCTGTCGGCCACGGCCTTTGAACGGGAGGTGGAGTACTGCAACTTCTACTCCATGGTCCCGGCCTACGACTTCTCGCAGTTGAACCTGTCGGAACAGGGCATGCGGGTGGAGTTCGACTTCCGGGCATGGCATGAACTGATGCGCCGCGTCAACGCGATGTTCAAGCTGCGCATTGATCTGTCGGACCTTGAAGAGAAGAGCTTCAAGCTGACTCAGTCCCTGACGGACAAGGTCGAACAACTCAGCGCCAAGTCCGGCCACGAACGGCTCGCGCGCTACTTCGATCGGCTGGACGACGAATTCGAGGAGAACTCGTTCCTGCCCTACGAGCAGGTGTGGAAGAGCGAACTGGGCCAGATCCTGGACGACCTCGAAAGCGACGATCCGCCGGAACCGACCGAACCAACCCCCTGATCGCTGCTGTTCCAATGCGCTCTTTGCCTGCCGCGCCGCCTGCGGTGCTGTTCGTCTGCACCCTGAACTACTACCGCAGCCGGTTTGCCCACCTGTACTTCAACCATTTGGCCAAGGGAACCGGATTGCGCGCCGAGTCGCGTGGTCTGGTTGTGGATCGCAGTCGGATGCAGGGCATGTCCTACTACGCCGGCCAGGCCCTGCAGGTGGTCGGGGTTAACGTGACCGAGGGCGACAAGCGGGACCCGGTGCAGCTGACCGAGTTGGACATCCGGCAGGCGGGAAGACTGATTGCCCTCTGCCGGTCCGAGCACGAACCGGTGGTCGCAGCCAGGTTTCCCAACTATCGGGACAGATTCGAGTATTGGCATGTGTTGGACATTGATGCACGGCACACCAATGCCGCACTGGGCCGCGATTGCCGGCGGCAGGTGGAACGGTTATGGATGGACCTGCGTAAGGGCGTCGGCATCGGTTAGGCATCCAAAACACCGCCGGGCATCAGGTGGGCGCCGACCCATCCCGTTGCCTGCTGCCGCACCCGGACTGCCCTTGGTTTGAACCATGGCCACGGTACTGAAGCTGCCCGTTGATTCCCTGCGTTCGTGGGGACCGGACCGCAAGTCGCACGGGATGATCGGACTGATGTCCTACTCCCACTTGGCCCTGGAAGGCTGTCACCATTTTCTTCCGGTAATCGTGCCCTTGCTGGTGATAAACCTGGGTGTCGACTATGCCCGGATCGGAGCACTTACGTTTGTAGCCCTGTCCGTCACTGCAGGCGCCCAGCCTTGTTTCGGTTGGCTGGCGGACCGTTGGCAGCCTGCGTTGATAGTCCCGCTCAGCGTTGTTTGGGTCGGTTTGTGCATGGCCCTGTCCGGTGTCATGCCGACATTCGCGTGGCTGAGCATCGTTGTGGTCGCCGCAAGCCTGGGGTCCGCTGCGTTCCATCCTGCGGCCGCGGCGGTGGCGCTGTCCGTTGCGGTCCGCAATCCCGGGACCATGTTCTCCGTCTTTTCCCTCGGCGGCACATTGGGCGTGGCCGTGTCTCCGCTGCTGATCAACTACCTGCTTCCGGCCTGGGGGCTGCCGGCCACCCTGCTGTACCTGCCGGTGGCACTTGTATCGGCTGCGATGGTCTTCCTGGGATTGAAGGTATTGGTGCCCGAGGCGGTGCGGGCCCGCAGATCGTCCAAACGCAACTCCACAGGCACCGTGGAGCCGCTCTCCCGTACCATCGTCGTGCTCCTGGGGCTGCTGGTGCTGTCCACCATGACACGCTCGTGGGTTTTGGGGGCCGTGTCCACCTATGTCCCGGCGTGGGTCCTGGACAAGTTCGGCAACACCACGCTGGGAGGCGAGCTTCTGGCCCTGTCCGCGCTGATGGGCGCGGTTGGCAACTTTGCGGGAGGCTACACCGCGGATCGATTTTCCGGATGGAAAGTTCTGGCTATGGCGTTGGCCGGGGTTGCGCTGGCCTCATGGGCAGTGGTCCGCGTGCCCGTCTGGGCCCTGCTTCCCTGCGTCGGTGTCTTCGGATTTGCCTTGGGCGCCACCCTTCCTGTGCCGGTTTTGCTGGCCCGCAGGCTCATCCCGACCCGAACCGGTCTGGCGGCGGCCCTGATCATGGGACTGGGTTGGGTTCCCTCGGGCATTGGCGCCGGTCTGGCCGGCTGGACCGCGGACCGGTTCGGGCTTCAGGCCGCCTTGGAGCCGCTGGCCCTGTATCCCCTGGCCGGGGTGGGCATCATCGTGTTGTTCGCCTGGCTGGCTCGGGTTTGGGACGTCCCGGTTTTGCGGACCGAGGCGTAATCCTCCGCGTCACTCCCTGTCGGTGGACAGGAGCGACGAGTCCACATACAGGAACGCGCGCTTGGTGCTGTTGGATTCCACAAAGTAGGCCAGGTTCAGCATGCACCAGAGGTTGGGCATGGCGGGAATGCGGATGGGTTCAATGTCCCGGCACTCGTAAGTGCGGTTGTTGCACTGGAATTCCCGGAACTGCATGTCCCGGAGGTCGAAGTCCAACCTTAGGTAGTACCAGTTGTGCTTGGTTGCGATTTCGTTGTAGCAGAGCCGTTGGCCGCCGTTCGGAAGGTCGTTCCAGCCATCGGGTCCCAGATGGAAGTGCGACTTGGTTTCCCCCCGGCCGCCGATGTCGTGGACGGTCCGATGCGTGCTCTTGTACTGCCACTGTTCCATTCTGCCGAATTCATCCGCGTTGAGGTAGCGAATGTGCGGCATGACCCGGTGGGGATGAGCCTTGCGATCGCCGTCCTGCAGGTCGAGGAGGATGCCGAACGCGCGGACGTCGGTGTTGGAGAGTTCAAGTTCCGATGCTTCCGGCTTGAAGGTGACAATCGATTCCCATCGGATGCGTGTGGCCACGCGCCAAGTCAGGCGCTTGATTGCGACCGCCAGGGCACCGGGCCGCGGCAGCGTGGCCAGTTTCATTGCATAGTTGCCATGGAGCGAGCCATCCGTGCCCGTATCCCAGACCGTGAGATTGCTGAGCATCGGATCACGCAGGTCCGCGTACTCCGGCAGCATGGAGTCGAGCGAGTCCTCGTAGTTGCCCACGAGGCCGGTCCAACCTTGCATTCCGCGGTTGAAGTCGTCGTGGACCAGGATGCGATCCAGGGGATCGAAGAGGTCCAGGGCCGGCGGCAGGTTGCGGGTCACGACTTGAGGGTCAGGTAGGCCATGAAACGCGGTTCCCGTATGTACCTACGGCTCGCGCTCCTACGCATTTCGGGAGAGTAGGACACCCTGCCCGACAGGCGGAGCCATCCTCCGAAGTGGTTCAGTTGTCTGTACCACAGGGAGTTCTGCTCGTCGAACTCAAATGTCCCTTGGGACAGTTCCGCCCAATGGATCCCGTCCGGGGAGATTTCCACACTGTACTGCATGCTCACCCGAAGCGGGCCAGGAGGCAGCAGCCGGACAAAGTAGATGGCCTCGGTAGCCCACGCCGCCTCCCACGGTTCGGTCGCGAAGGGGCCGTCCCAGGCCGCGTTGCGGGCGACCACCGCGGTATGGCTTTGGCGCATGGCAGCAGTTTCGTTGCCGGGTTCTGGCCGGTTAGTCGTTCAGGGCCGCGTAGGCTTGGCTCTGGAACGAGTGGGCAAGGTGCAGGTTGGACGGCATCAACTGGGACATGAAGATGCCGATCAAGTCCGCGTTGGGATCGATCCAGAAGTGGGTGTTGGCAGCGCCGGACCAGCCGTACTCGCCCGCCCCAGTCAGGTATCGGTAGCGGCCTGGATTCTGCATCACCCTGAAACCCAGGCCGAAGCCATAGGCTCCATAGCCAATCTGCTCGTCGCCGAAGACCTCTGTCATGCTCTGCGTGAGGTGGTTGGTGGTCATGTAGCGGACCGTGCGCGGTCCCAGCAGCCGCGTTCCGTCGAAAGTTCCTTCGTTGAGAAGCATTTGGGCGAAACGCAAGTAGTCCGCCATAGTGCCGACCAACCCCCCGCCGCCGGATTCACGCTTGACTCCGGCATCCACCGGGTCCGGGCGCGACCTGGGCATGGGCTCCAACCAGCCGTATTGGTTGGCTTGGTAGGTGACTGCCAGCCGATGCAAATCCGCCTCCGGTACCTGGAACCGGGTGTCCTTCATGCCCAGCGGCTCGAAGATCATCGAGTGTAGGGATGCCCCCAGGGACTGCCCCCTGACGGCAGCCACAACCATCCCAAGCACGTCGGTGGCCACGCTGTAGCGCCATTTCGTCCCCGGTTGAAACAACAAGGGGAAGCGGCACAGTCGGGCGAGAAAATCGTCCGGAGACGACTGGAGGTCGAGAATTTGGACATCCGCATACATGCGGTCCACGGGATGGTCCGGATCGAAGCCATAGGTCAAGCCTGCCGTATGGGTCAGCAGATCCCTGATCAGGACCGGTCGTTCGAGGTTGGCATTGGTGTTTTCGTCGATGTAAACCTTGAGGTGATGGAACCCGGGCAGATACTCCCCCACCGGATCGGCGAGCTGGAGTTGTCCTTCCTCGAACAGCATCATGGCGGCAACACTCACGATGGGCTTTGTCATCGAGTAGATGCGGAAGATCGTGTCGTCGGCCATGGAGACACCGTTTGCCTTGTCCTGCCAGCCGAATGAGGCAAAGTGGAAGGGCTTGTCCCGGCGTGCCAGCAGGACCTGGATGCCATTCAAGTGGCCCTTGTCGACCATCGCCTGCATCGACGCGTCGAGTCTGGACAGTTGTTGTTCCGAAACGTTGGCCTGGTCTGGCGTGCAAAGCTGCATGGGGCTCCCATGGATGTGATGGGCGGGTGCGGTTGCAGCCGATCTTAGCAGGATGGCGCCTGTCAAGGTTCCGAATGAACAGCGTCTACAGGGCTGCTGCGGGCGGCCGCCCGCAGCGACGGCCCCGGCGGGTCAGGCCGACTGCCACGGCCTGGTTGTGAAGGTGCCGTTCCAGGCTGCGTTGCGGGCAACCGCCGCCAGTGTGGCTCTGGCGCATGGCCACGATTCCGTGGCCGATCCGGTTCAGTCGTTCAGGGCCGCGTAGGCTTGGCTCTGGAACATACGGGCAACGTCATGCAGGCCGGACGGCATCAGTTGGGACATGAAGATGCCCAGCAGATCCGCGTTGGGATCGATCCAGAAGTAGGTGTTGGCGGCACCGGCCCAGCCGTATTCGCCGACCCCCGAGAGATGTCGGTGGCGGCCAGGAGTCTTCAACACCCTGAAACCCAGGCCGAAGCCGTACGCGCCGTAGCCGCCGTCCGCGTTGCCGAAGACCTCCATGCCTTTCTTGAGGTGGTCGGTAGCCATGTAGCGGACCGTGCGCGGCCCAAGGAGGCGCACCCCGTCCAAGGTGCCTTCGTTGAGGAGCATTTGTGCGAATCGGAAATAGTCTGCCGTAGTGCCCACCAGTCCGCCGCCGCCGGATTCCGTTTTGACCCCGGTCACCACCGGGTCCCGGTCCGGTTTGGGCATGGGCTCCAGTCGGCCATAGTGGTTGGTCTGGTAGTTGACCGACAGCCGCCCCAGATCTTCTTCAGGCACCTGGAACCGGGTGTCCTTCATGCCCAGGGGCTCGAAGATCATCTCGTTCAGGGATTCGCCCAGGGACTTGCCCGTGACCGCGGAAACGACCCATCCGAGCACGTCCGTGGCAATGCTGTAGCGCCACTGCGAACCCGGTTGGAAGACCAGGGGGATCCGGCACAGCCGGTCCAAGGCTTCGTCGGGGGTCAACTGACGGTCGAGGACATGGGCTTCCGCGTAC
>JAPPAJ010000111.1 GCA_026705565.1 Caldilineaceae bacterium
CTTCAAAGGTTCCGGAGAGGGACAGGAACTCGTGCTTGACATGGCTGACAGGGTAGCCCTTGTCGGCCATCCAGGCCGCGAGCGCCCGATTGTTGACGGGTTCGGTCCCATGGTCCACCGCCAACACCGCCGCGGCGTTGGGATGGATTACGAATCCGGCCAGGGTCCGCAGGACCAACTCCAGGTTGTTCGGATCCGGAACCGCACCTTCGGTGTGGGCCACGGCCACGATTGCGTCCACGTTGTCAAGGGCGTCGGCATCGGCCTGGAGCTTGGCTTCCAGGGCCCGGACAAAGCCGCCGGCCAGAGACGATGTGCCCAGCAACAAGATCACGTTGCGCGTGCCGCTGCCGCGTCCTCCGGTCCGGGGATAGCCCATGAACGTGTCTGGAACGGGCTTGACCGGCACCGGTTTGCCGGGCTGGAACGATTCGGCATCCAGAACGAACGGTGGGATTTCGCTTTCGAAGTTCGGGGTTGCGGGCAGGTCCATTTGCACCGCACGGCCTGCCAACGCTTCCAACATGCCGTCGTTGCACACGTACTGGCCCGGTTCGATCCCGACTGCGGCCGTGCCGAACGGCATCTGCCAGGACAGCAGCTGTTTGCCGGCTGCGATCGGCTCGATGGCGAAGCGGTGTCCCTCCAGGACCGTCGCATCCAAGGCGAACGAATCGCTTTCAGTTGTGATCTCGGTGCCTTTCTCCAACCGCTGAGTGGCGATGGCAACGTTGTCGCCGGGTAGCGGCAGGCGGGCGACGGCAGAGAACGGGAACGATGGCATATGAATGGCCCCCACGGGCTGCAAAGAACCCGTCAGTCGTGGAGCTGGACCAGCATCTTGCCGTTGTTGGCTCCGGTGAACAGGTTGATGAAGGCCTGCGGTGCCTGTTCGATCCCGTGCACAATGGTTTCCTGCCACTTGATTTGGCCGGCGTCAATCCACTTCTTGAGATCCGCGTAGAACTGGTCCGCGTCCTCTGCGAAGTCCGACACGATGAATCCCTGAATGCGAATCCGGTTGCCGACGATCAACATCAAGTTGTTCGGTCCCGGTTGGGGCGTGCGCGCGTTGTAGGTGGAAATCATGCCGCAGGCCGCAACGCGTCCGTACATGTTCATGTTGGCCAGAGCCGCCTGCAGATGCTCGCCACCCACATTTTCGAAGTAGACGTCGATGCCGTCGGGGCAGGCGCGACCGAGTTCGGCGCTCAGGTTGTCGGTATCCCGCCAGACGATGGTTTCGTCAACTCCGGCCTCGTCCCGCAGCCACTGGGCCTTGGCCGCCGACCCGACGCTGCCGACCACGCGGCAGCCATGGAGCTTGGCGATCTGACATACCAGTCCACCCACCGCGCCGGACGCCGCGGATACGAAGACGGTTTCGCCAGGCTTGGGCTCCCCGACGCGCAGCAGTCCGAAATAGGCAGTCTGGCCGGGCATGCCGGCGATGCCCAGGAAGCTCTGCATGGGGGCAATGGAGGTGTCAACACGGTTCAGGCCCATGCCGGTGGACACCGTGTATTCCCGCCAACCCGAGGAGTTGACGACTTCGTCGCCTTCCTTCCAGTTGGCATTGTTGGACGCCACCACCGTGCCGACGGCGCCGCCGTACATGGGCTCGCCCTCCTGGAAGGGGGCTGCGTAGGACCTGCCCGCGCGCATGCGTCCCCGCATATAGGGATCCACGGACATGAACTTGTTCCGAATCAGTAGCTCGTTCGAGCCAAGGTCCGGCATGACTGATTCCCGGATTTCGAAGTTCTCGGGCGCTGGCATGCCGTCCGGACGGGACGCAAGTATGACCTCGCGGTTGACGATCTGGCCCATGTAAAGTGCCTGTTGGGGTGTTCAATGGTGGAAGGATGCTCCAAATCCGGATTCTAGCACCCGCGATTCCCGATGCCCCGATGGGATCCGATTCGGATCCGGTAGATCGGTTGACTGGACTTACGATCCCGGACTTGGCTGCTGGCTGTGCGAATGTCCCAACTACCTGCTTGAGGCCAAGGAGTTTGCTGACGAATGCAGGAAGCGGCAACTGCACGCTTTCATTGCTTTGCCTGGACCCAGGACCAAGTGGTGCCGCGACTTGGATGGTGTTGGAAGGACACCCGATTAGTCTCCGAATTACCTCCCTCGGCTGTCAACAATGTTGTGAATTCCGTCGGGGCTTCCCGCGTTGTCCCGAACAGCGGAAGTCAGTCATCTTGTTCAGAGGTTTCGACAGCGGTGCTGCTTGCCAGCAGCATGTTCGCAATTTCCGCATGCCCAAATTTTTCTGCCAAGTGTAACGGCGTCCGGCCATCTTGGTCGCGCGCGTCGACTGGGGAACCGCCTGCCAGCAGCACGTCCGTGGCTGCAGCATGTCCATGTCGGGCTGCCCAGTGCAGCGGGGTCCGGCCGCTTAGGTCCCGCGCGGTTACAAGGGTGCCGGCTGCCAGCAGTGTTTCCGTGGTCTTTGCATGTCCGGACGCGGCAGCTAGGTGCAACGGGGTCCAGCCATGGTTGTCACGCGTCTCGATTGGGGAACCGGTTACGAGCAGGACTCGCGCGATGTCGGTACGGCGTTCCCATGCTGCCCAGTGCAACGGAATCCGGCCGCCGTCATCACGCGCGTCAACCGAAGCACCGGCAATCAGCAGCACAGTGGCGGCATCCAGATACCCCAAATTTGCCGCCCTGTGCAATGGAGTCTGGCCGTAGCCATCACGCGCATCGACCGAAGCGCCGGCAGTCAGCAGTACGGCCGCGGTCTCCCCGTGTCCATACTCCACGGCTCGGTGCAGCGGGGTTTGGCCATCCTGATCACGTGCACCGACCGGGGCGCCGGCTGCCAATAGTACCTCTGTAGTTTCCACACGCCCATACTCAGCTGCCCGGTGTAACGGGGTTCGACCATGGTGGTCACGTGCGTCGACTGGGATGCCGCCTGCCAACAATATCTCCACGAAGTTCACGTTCCCGATCCTAGCAGTCTGGTGCAGCGGAGTCCGGCCATCGTAGTCTTGTATGTTGGCTAGGGCACCTACTGCCAGCAGCACTTCCGCGGCGTCTGCATGTCCATACTCGGCAGCCCAGTGCAGTGGGGTCCGGCCGCCGAGGTCACGTGAGTCGACTGAAGCCCCCGCCGCCAGCAGCACTTCCGCGACTTGGGCATGTCCGTGCCAAGCTGCCCAATGCAGCGGGGTCCGGCCATCGTCGTCATATGCCTCAACTGGCGCACCGTTAGCCAGCAACACTTCCGCGGCATCGGAATATCCATACTCGGCAGCCCAGTGCAATGGGGTTTGGCCATAGCCATCGCGCGCTTCGACTGGGAAGCCGGTAGTCAGCAACCTCACTGCGGTTTCGGTGTGTCCACGCTCAGCTGCCTCGCGCCATGGAGTCTTGCCGTAGCTGTCTTGGGCATCAACCGACGCACCGCCTGCCAGTAACACTTCTGCGGCTTCGGTGTGGCCATACATGGCTGCCCAGTGCAGCGGGGTCTTGCCGCCATGGTCACGTGTTTCAACCGGAGCGTCGGAAACCAGCAACACTTCCGCGACAGCCGAATGCCCTCCCCGGGCTGCCAAATGCAATGGGTTCCAGTGGAAGTCATCACGGGCGTCGACCTGGGCACCGCCTGTCAGCAACACTTCCGCAGCCGCGGCATGCCCATACTCGGCAGCCGCGTGCAATGGGGTGCTGTTACTGTGGTCGCGTGCGTCGACCGAAGCACCGCCCACCAGCAATGCTTCCGTGACTTCCGCATGCCCATGCAGGGCCGCCCTGTGCAATGGCGTCCAGCCATTGTGTTCATGCGCGTCCACCTGAGTGCCGGCTGTCAGCAATACGGCCGCGGCTTCGGCATGCCCATGCTGGACTGCGTAGTGCAGCGGGATCCACCCATTGACATCGCGTGCGTCGACCAAGGCGCCGGCAGACAGCAGTGCTTCCGCGGCTTCGACATGTCCCGACTCTGCTGCCCTGTGCAATGGGGTTCGGTCGGCCACGTCACGTGCGTCGACAGGGGTACCGGCTGCCAGCAACATTCGTGTGATTCCCGAATGGCCGTTCCAAGTTGCCTTGTGCAACGGGGTCTGGTGGTAGCGATCCCGCGCGTTGACTGGGGCACCCCCGGCAAGTAGCACTTCCACGGCTTCCGCGTGTCCCAACTCAGCTGCCACATGCATCGGGGTATATTCATCAACTCCCAGTGCATCTGCTTGGGCTCCGGTGGTCAACAACACGGCTGCGACATCGACATGTCCTCGCCCGGCTGCCAAATGCAACGGAGCCCAGCCATCGTAGTCGCGTGCCTCGATGGGAGCGCCACCCGCAAGCAGCACTCTTGCAGCTTGCGGGCGTCCCCAAAATGCTGCCAAGTGCAATGGGGTCCGGCCAATGTTGTTACGCGCGTTTACTTGGGCGCCATCTGCCAATAGGCACTGCATCAACTGGCGATTGTCGTCGCTCACCGCAGTGTGGAGAGGAGAATCTCCGTGGATGTCAACGGTATGAAGAGTAGTCGTCGCGCGTTGGCCGGCACATCCGGAACCAGTACATGCACCGGCACTCGCCAGAGCCAACAGGCCACCGATCAGCAGGCCGAAGATTCTGCGGTTCATCCAAGGACTCCGTGTCGAACAGCGTCACACTTGAAAACAGGACGACGCCACATGCCCGGTGAAAGCCAATACTGATCCCTTGAGCGCACAAATTTGGCTTTTCAAAGTAGGATTGAGGTTGAATCAGATATCCACATCGACAGTACAAGTGGACATAACTAGGAACCGCTAACAGATTACGGCCTATGCTGGCTGCTTGGTTGCTCAGCATATCGCAACCCAACGGAGCCGTCGATCAATGCTGTTGGCTGCGGCACAGTTTCGGTGGCGTGGCTTCTGATCCAAATCCGGACAGCGCCAAAGTTCCTTCGCGGACTCTGGCCTGATCTTGGGTGGCTTTGATAGCCATGGAGTTACTCCCGGGCACCCGATGCACCCCCTGCGACTTGGGAGCCTTGTGTGGCGGCTCCACTGCACCTGTCTTGCGAGAATTGTGATGACCTCGGGATCGTCAATGGCCGGGTAGGATGTGGACAGCGTCCTGTGCACGGTGGAAGGGGCGTATCCAGTTCGTCGGTTGCAGGTGTTCGGAGGGCGGGATTCCGGGCTGCAAGGACAATTTGGTGCGGTACAGGCGGAACGGAATCCTTTCGACAGCAAACATGGCCGGAAAGCTGCGAACTGCAAGTCGATGACTTGCGGGGGACCCTGATGGACGCAGACACACGCCACATTGGCTCCTCCGGTTTTTCTGGAGGGGGGGAGTTCACGCCCTCGTCGGCGACATGCACTCCAAAGCCAAGGACCGGGTTTGTTGCCCGGCCCTTGGTTCGATTACGTCCGGTGACACACCGGAACCTTGGTCTTGGTACACCCAAGTCTGCTAACTTCGCTCCCCGAGGGTCACCGTCAGATCAATCATCGTTCCGTCGCGCAGGACTCCGACCGATACCTCATCGCCTGCGTTGTAGTCCAGGATCAACATGCCGACCATTTCGCTGAATGTGCGCACTTGGTTGCCGCCCAGCGACACCACGATGTCGCCCTCCTCAATGCCTCCGCTTGCCGCCGGGCCGTCCGGCTGCAAACGGTTGACAAACGCCCCTGCGTGGATGGTGTCCAAGCCGATGGCGGTCGCCTGTGCAACGGACAGGTTGCCGCCGGACAGCCCCAGCTGCGGGTAGGTGGCGCTGCCATTGGCGATCAGATCCGGTGCGACGCGGGTCAGCAAGCTTGCCGGAACATTGCGGCTGAGGGAGCCTTCGCCCATGAAGCCCTGAAGCCTGCCGTTGGCGATGCCAATCACCTCGCCCGAGGCATTGACCAACGGACCGCCGGAATGTCCGGGCAGGAGGTTGAGGTTGCTCAGGATCATGTTGGGTACCGAGTATCCCGTCTCGCTGGCCGGCCCCGTCTCGAATCCGCTGACAATGCCCCGGGTGAGCGTACCGAACAGATTGCCCGGGTAGCCGAAGGCATAGATGGAGTCGCCGATTTTCAGTGCGGCGTTGCCCGCCACCGGCAGCGGGGCGATTGCGCGGTCAAGGTCGGGTACGGCGAGGATCGCCAGATTCGAGTGTGGATCCTGGCCGACAATCTCGGCTGCCGCGAAGGTTCCGTCGGCGAATACAACGTGAATGGCCTCGGCGCCGTCAACCACGTGGTTGCTGGTGGCAATATGGCTGGCGTTGTCGAAGAAGAAACCGGAACCCCGGCGTCCATCGGCGAATCCCTCCTGTATCTGGTTCCTGATGGCGGGGGGCAGGCGGTCCTGCAGCGCGTCCAGATCCATATCGCCAAGAAACGCGGTTTCGTCGCCTCCGGTGGCCTCGATGCGGACCACGCTGTCGGTCATTCGGTCATAGATTGTGCCGGCATCGAGCATCGGGCCGGCAGGTGGTGCGGACTGTCCGAATACCGGTTGCCGGACGGCGGCCATCAGTACTGCGGCCGCAGTCAGCAAGACCAGGAGGAAGCTGAGGCTGACAAGTCTCGCAGGGCGTCGCAACGATTTCAATTGCACCATGGTCTGTGTCCTATGGGTGATGGGATGAATGCGGGAGTCGGTTGGACCCGGTTGACCTGAGTGTTGGATGCACCTTGCCAGCCGACCGGATACAGCGTAGGCGGCACATGGCGCAGGGATCGTTGCTCGCCTACAGGGGTGGATCAAGAAAATATAAATTGTGAAGTTCGCGTTCCCGTTTGGAGCCTCAATCCATGGCCGCCCGGTCCGGCGGCCATTCAGTGGACACCGATTTCGGGCCGGGAAGCGGGATTGCAGGCCCGTGCCGTCGCAGGTCGGCTGCTGCCGATGTTGCCGCCATACCCATCTGGGTCTTGGCCCAAAGGCCCAACTTCCGGCCACCGCGGCCTTGAACCCATGCCCAACGAGTTGACATCCAAACGAACAAGCAACCGGGAACCCGGTGAACCAAACAGGTTCTTCAACCCTTGGTGCCGGTCAATACAATGCTCCGCACGGAATACCACTGCGGGAACACGAACACGACCGACACCGGTAGGATCGCGACTATCAATGGAGTGAACAGTTTTCGAGATATTAGACGGTCAGGGGCGGGCGCCCCGATGGTCCGGATCGGGGTTGGGAA
>JAPPAJ010000129.1 GCA_026705565.1 Caldilineaceae bacterium
TGTAGGCCGGATTGACCAATGCCGGCGCAGAACCTCTGCGCCGAGATATCGAGGTTGGGGTGTCCGCCATCACGCCCTTGACCTTGCGCCGGTCCGGTTCCGCGACCGCCGCCTCCACGCCTCCTTGGGATGCAATCGCCTTGCCAGGCATGGCCTGCCGAGAGGCGGATGGCGCACGGGTGCCTATAATGGCTCCCATCCGCCGTGTGCCGGTGCTCCGTCAGCCATCTTCATTCCATGTCCGACATGCGTACGCAACCTTCTCTGGCCGCGCTTCTGGAGAGCCTGCTGTTCGTTGCGCCCGAACCCGTGACGGTCCAGGCCCTGGCCCGGGTCGTGGACCGCCCCGCGCCGGTGGTGCGGTTTGCCCTGGAGGAACTGGAAGAGACCCTTGAGCAGAACCAGCGCGGCCTGCGGTTGCTGACATTGGGGCAGAAGGTGGCACTGGTAACGATGCCCGAGGCCGGAGAGGCGATCGACCGGTTTGTGGCCTTGGCCCGACGGTCGCGCCTGAGCCAGCCGGCCACGGAAACCGTGGCCATCATTGCTTACCATCAGCCGGTCACGCGGGCCCAAATCGAGGCGATCCGCGGTGTGGACAGTGCCCATGTGCTTCGGACGTTGCTGGCCCGCGAGCTGATTGAGGTGCGCGGCCGCAAGGAAACGGTGGGCAACCCGTTGCTGTACGGGGTGACGGAGCAGTTCCTTCTCTACTTCGGCATGGCCTCGTTGGAGGAACTGCCGGAGCTGGATCCTGAGGCGGTCTCCAGGATCGAGGATGCGGCGGAGGCAGCCGAGGATGTGGACTTGACAGGAGATGATGTCGAGCCGGATCTTCAACCGGACGCGGCACCCGTCGTTAGTTGACCTCGCCCAGTTCCCGGTAAAGGATCCACTGTCCTTCGGGTGCACCCGGCACCGGAGCGCGGTTGTAGTACAGGTCGAAGCAACGTCCCTGCGCGGTGGCGATGCGGAAGTAGATGCGGCCCACGCCCCATGAACCGGACTTGAGAGCCCGCGCCTTGTTGCCCGGACGCATGTTGCGGGCCATGCGTCCGTGGCGGGAATGATCCCGCCATTCTTCCAGCAGCGTTTCCACGGCGAACACGTCCCCGTTCCAGACGAATCGATCCGGGCAGTGCGGATTCTTGATCCTGACCGGTTCCTGGTCGAATTCGACCGTCACCGTCTCGTCAATGAAGCGAATGGCCTGCAGCGGCATCGGCAAACTTGTGTTTCCACATGTGAATCAGGTTGCAGTTCGACTCCATTCTGTCCGATGCCCTATGCATTCCGATCCAGGCCGCTGGTGAAGATGGCGGCCCACTGTCCGGCATCGGCCCGATCGAGAACCCGGACTTCGGTGACCCACTTTACCCACTGAAAGCCCCTGTGGCCCGGCGCCACGAGGCGGAGGGGGCCGCCGTTGCCGGCGCTCAGCGGTGAACCTCCAACCTCCAGGGCGAGCAGTGCCTGGTCGGCTTCGTCCAGGGAAAGGCTCCAACGGTACCCGGTAACCGAACGGAAGCCGACGTACCGGGCACTCGGATTGGCTTGCGCGGCGGTCAACAGGTTGGACACCGGAATCCCGGTCCAAGCCTCCTCCTTGAACCAGCCTCCCGTGCAGTCCAACGTGGCCGTTATCGTGGTCTGTTCCTGACTCTGCAGGGCCTCCAGATTCAACTCCAACGGTTGCTGCACGCTCCCGGCCACCGAGAGTCTGAATCCGGCCGGGTCGATGGGGGGAATTTTGTCGAACATCCACATCGTAACCGGCAGAGGGCCGTGAACTTCACGGGAACCGGTGAAGCGGCGGTACGCTCCCGGCCACGCAAAGGCTCGACCGGCCGCCTGCTGTGCCAACCAGGCACCTGTGGCGGTGATGCCGGCGGCAGTACCCGCGATGAAGTTGCGCCGCGACAACAGCTGGGCCCGCGTGACGGGTTTGTTGCGCATCCACGCGTGTACGACCATGGCCACAAGGAGCAGGAGGGCAGCCACGACGTGGAGGTTCAGGCCCGTGGGATAGCCAAATGGAACTTGGGCAGACACCCAGACCGTGCCCGTGGCCAATACCAGCAAGGCCAACAGGCCCACCACGAGCGACAACACATTGGACTTGCGATTCCGGCGGGGCGCCATGCGACCTGCGACCCGGCGCAGCTTCCATGCCAGCAGAACCACCAATGACAATCCAACAATGGCATGCACTGTCCAGAACCAAGCGCCTTCGGGTTTGCCGATTAGGAACGTGCCCAGGCCGGACAGGACTTCGAAGAGCACGGTGGCCAACAACAGCCAATCCACCACGCGCGGATGCATGTTGGCTAGTCTGGTCCATTGCCTGGACATCACTCGGCCGTCACGGGGTTCAGGGGCGGTACTGAGGCAGTATCGGATTGGAATGCATGAGCTGTCCGGGTTGCGTCATGTTCGCCGCCATCCGCCAGGAGCTGCTTAACCCATTCGCCCTGGATTTCCGAAGGCTCTACGTTGTGCAGAACGGTTCGAACAGGGGTTCCGAGCGCCTGACGAAATGCTCCAATTGCCTGCCAGCCTGGTCCCATGCGGGCGGTAGTGCTGCCAAAACCGCCTCGACGCTGCCGCACTGCGCGTAGAACGACTTGCCCAGCAGCTCGGCCCATTCCGCGACCGCGGCCTGGCGTCGGAAGTAGCGGTCGGGCTCCTGAACTTCCTCCCAGGTGATCACGGCTTCCCGTTCCACGACTTCACCCAGTTGCAAATCGCGGTAACGCAGTCTGGCCGTGGCCATGGCGCCTTGTGGCGCATCGCCCAGCGGCCGCACTTCATAGAGAGCCGTTACGTTCGAGCGGAAACCAATCTCCCCGAAGTCCTCGGTATCGTCGCGGAAGGACTCGTCTTCCTTGGACCGGTTCTCGTAGCCCAACAGCCGGTACTTGCGCACGGTCACCGGATCGAACTCAACCTGAATCCGGGCATCCCGCGCCGTCTCGTGAAAGACGGCCTGCGCGGGGCCGGCCAAGAAGTTGATTTCCTCATCCGTGTTCTCGATGTAGTGGTAGGTGCCGTTGCCCCGGTTGGCTAGGCGTTCCATCATCACGTCGTTGTAATTCCCCGAGATCCCAACGCCCACCGTCGTCAGGGTGGCCTGGCGCTGAGCCGCCTGGTCCACCACCTCCAGGATCGCGTCGGGTCCGGTCTCGCCAATATTGCCGACCCCGTCGCTGAACAGCACCATGCGCACCTTTTGGCCGCGCATCATATCGTCCGCGGCGATGTCATATCCCAGGCGGATACCGGCCTCGGCATTGGTGGCGCCGGCGGTGCGCAGTCCCCGAATGGCCCGTTCCAATTGAGGCGCATCTTCCGTGTCTTGCAGCGGCACAATGAGCCGGGCGGTGCTCCCGTAGACCACCAGGGCCGCCCGGTCTGCCGGCATGGCCTGGTCCAGCAGTCCCAGCATGATGCGCTTGGCCGCCTCCAGGCGATTGTCGTAGTCCATGGAGCCGCTGATGTCGACAATGAAGATCAGCGATACCGGCTCCCGTTCCAAGGGGAAGGCTTGGGCTGCCACGCCCACGCGCAGAAGCACATAACCTTCCGGGGCGAAGGGGGCGGGAGCTGCGTCCAGGTACAACGACAAACCCTCTTCCGCGAGACCAAACCCCCCTTCAAAGGCATTGACATAATCCTCGATCCGTACCGCTTCGGGCGGGGGCAGCCAGCCGTCGCGTAGATAACGTCGTCCCACGGCATAGGACGCGGTGTCGCCGTCCAACGCAAATGTGGACAGCGGATCCTCGTCGGCATCGACGAAGGGATTGACCCCATAGTCCTCGAAGTACTGTAGGGGCAGGCGTTTGTTGTTCGGATTCGCCGCGCCCCTTGATTCAGGTGCCGGAGCCGGTGCGGATTGATTTGCCCTGGGTGCCGCCTGTGCCCTGGGTGCCGCCTGTGCGCTGGAGGCACTATCAGCCTGTGGTGCCGCCGCAGGTGACCTAGCCGCAGGCGCCGAAGCTGGTGCCGCAGGCGCAGCGCAGGCCGTTGTTAAAAGACTGACCAACAACCAAAGCAGAGCCCATAACACTATAGTGTGAATTCGCATGGTGCCTTCCTTAATATGTTATAATGTTATAGAGACAGATATATCTAGGCAGTAACGCGCTCAATCCCAATATAAATATAGTGTTCATGTCATGTCGGCATTTCGACCGCGTACTTGCCTGGCCACGCAGCATAGTTGATCGTGCCGGTGGCAATTGACCGGACATGCCCTTTCTGTGAAGAGCCTATCCGAATAGACAGTCAAGCCAACCCGGTCGCTTCCGGGTTGGCTTGAATTGCAACGGGCGGGGCTGGAACAGGCCGACGGACGAATCGCCGGTGTTCCGCACCTTGTTGTGCTACAGGATTGACTGGTAGCTGGTCATGGCGGCTTCGGCAAGGCCGTGCCAACCCTGGATCCCGGAACGGAATTCGCTCCAGGCACTCAGGATGGAGCTGAAGTCCGGATCGGAAGCCGCGATTTCGTCGTACATTGCGAACGATTCGCCTTCGGCCGCCTGCATGACATCGTCCGGGAAGGGACTCAGCACCACGTCCGACGACATCAACTCCGCCAAGGCCGGAATGTTCTTGGCGTCGTAGGTGGCCATCATATTGGTGTTGGCCACGTTGGCAGCGGTGGCGATGGCCGCTTGGTATTCCTCGGGCAGGCCGTTCCATTCGTCCAGGTTGACCTGCACCTCCAACGTCGGTCCGGGTTCCCACCAGCCGGGGTAGTAGTAGAACTTGGCGGCTTGCTGGAAGTTCAGGCGGAGGTCATCGTAAGGTCCTACCCATTCCGCCGCGTCAATGGCTCCCGTTTGAAGTGCCTGGAAAATCTCGCCGCCGGGCAGTACCTGCACGGTCACGCCCAGCCGATCCATCACCTGGCCGCCCAGCCCGGGGATGCGCATCTTCAGGCCTTCCATGTCGGCGATGGATTGGATCTCCTTGTTGAACCAGCCACCCATCTGGGCACCGGTGTTGCCGGCCGGGAACTGAATCACGCCAAAGCGCTCGCCATAGAAGGCCTGCATCATTTCAAGGCCGCCTCCCTGATGGAACCAGGCATTGTTCTGGCGGTTGGTCAGGCCGAAGGGCAGGGCCGTGCCGAAGGCCGTCACGGGGCTCTTGCCTACGTAGTAGTAGGAGGCGGTATGGCCGCACTGGACGGCGCCCTGCTCCACAACGTTGAGAACTTCAAGGCCGGGCGCCAGTTCGCCGGCGGCGCGGACATCGATTGTGAACTTGCCGCCGGTCAGGGCACTTACGGTCTCGGCGAACGTGGTGGCGCCGCCGAAGATGGTGTCAAGCAGCGGTGGCCAGCTCGTGGCCATCTGCCACGAGACCTCGGGTAGGGAGGGATCCGCGGCTGTTGCTGCGGTGAGATCCTCCGGTGTGACTGCGCACGCGCTGGCACCTACAGCTGCGGTTGCCAAGGCGGCCGCTCCGAGAAACTTTCTTCTGTCCATACCGAAACTCCTTTTAGCCTGTTCTGTTCAGGCTGCTGAATTGGGAAAACGAAACGGGATACAAGGCCAGCCGCGGCTGGCTGGCAACTGCGGGATTGTTGTTTGTCGGCAACGGTCATGTTCACACCGCAGCCTTGGAGATTGTAATGAATATCGGGGGGCGTGCGACTCGGTTTGCCGATAGTGCGGGATCTACTTCCTGAAAACCTCGCGTCGGTGCCAGACCAGATTATCGGGATGGGGCCTGTGGTCCGGGTTCTCGGGTACGTGGATAGGGCTTCCCGGTATTGGCATGATCCAGCCATTGCCCCCGGAATCTTCAACGCGTAGCCGAGACGAGATTACCAGACGAAGATCGTCCGAAATTGTGAAGCCTCCCACATCAAA
Organism: Caldilineaceae bacterium; assembly: GCA_026705565.1. Classification (GTDB taxonomy): domain Bacteria; phylum Chloroflexota; class Anaerolineae; order Caldilineales; family Caldilineaceae; genus Bin34. The sequence continues at coordinate 5,886 of JAPPAJ010000129.1, forward strand.
CAGCTTCTGATGCAGGGTGCACAGGGCCAAGGCGTTGGAAAGGCTGAATTCACCTCCGTGGGAGTGCCAGTGAATATGGGTGAGCTGAATCCCCAGGGGCGTCCCGTCAACCCACACCCCGTTTCCACAGACGGCACACCGGTTCCGGTATGCGTTCAGGACTGTCGCCCGGAATCCCGCCACCACCGCGCGCTGCTGTGGGGAAGCCTGCGCGGAACGCGACGACGGATCCCAAAGCTCGGACACGCCCAGCATCTCGAGCAGATCGGGTTGAACGCTCTTGGTGAAGTGCAGATCGAGCAGGTGCAGCACCGTCTCCTTCATCAGGTAGTAGTCGTTGGCCAATAGGTCGTACACCGATTGCGGGAAGCCGCCCGTTGCGTTGGGGGTGGATGTGGAGGCGATACCCAGGGCCTCCGTTTCCCACAGACCGCTGTCTGCGAGGCGTTGGAAAGGCAAATCAGGCCGCGAACCGGACATGGGCGGCCCAAAAACCTCCAACAGCGGTTGCGCCTCCTCTTCCAGATGGCTGTGTGCTCGGAGGCGCGGTGAACCGTGCAGCACGCCGCGCACGGCCAACAGGACCAGCAAGGCCTTGCCCGGTGCCCGGTGCCCGTCTCCGGAATGCACCTCCAGACCGGCGATGCGTTCACGGAAGGCGTCTTGCGTCATTGCGGATATGGGCATCGATGCACATTCTCCCTCTGTTTAACGGTAATGCTATGCACCTTACGGTTCGTGAAGCGCCAACACACTGATCCTACCGCCCGTTGCAGGGATGGCAGCTTGACCACACTCCGAGGGTAGAGCAGCCTGCGGCAGTCTTTGGAAGCAGGCATCCACCCTATCGGCGTCGCTGGCAACAACAGCCGCTGCATTGTCAAAGGGATGCGGGGCGGTGGCTGATGGCTTGGACAGATGTCGGTCGGCTACCGCCAGTCCGGGCGCGTGACATTCTCGAACCGCCGTCCGGGCAGCTTCAGGCCCCAGGCACGGTGGGTGGCAATGTTCATGGTGTTGTCAATGCGCGAAACCTCGCCCTGGATTACCACCAGCGGCTGCTTCAGTACCTGCTTGTACGCCTGCCAGACATCCGGCCAGACCGCCACCGGGATCAGGCCCCATTCATCCTCCAGAGTCATGAAGACGGCCTTGGCCAACGGTCGCTGACGACGCACCACGCGTCCGGCCACCCGCACGATTGAGATCACCCTGGCCCCCGGCGCACCGCGGCGGGTGCGTGTAACACTGCACAGC
>JAPPAJ010000295.1 GCA_026705565.1 Caldilineaceae bacterium
CAGCGGTCCCTGGAAGGTGTTCCAGTGGAAGATGAACGACATGATCGCCACCGCGCCCAGGGCCGGCTTGGACAGCGGCAGGATGATGCGCCACCAGATGCCGAAGCGCGAGGCGCCTTCCAGACGCGCCGACTCGTCGTACTCGAACGGGATTCCAAGGTAGAACTGGCGCAGCAGGAAGATGAGGTAGGCGCTGCCCAGCCAGGCGGGGATAATCAACGGGTTGTAGGTGTTCAGCCACTGGCCGGGGAGGTTGGCGAACAGCACGTAGGTCGGAATGATCGTCACCTCGGCCGGCACCATCAGGGTGGCCAGCACCATGATGAACAGAACATTGCGGCCGGGTGCCCGCAGGCGGGCGAAGCCATAGGCAATGAACGAATTGGAAAGGACCTCGCCAATCACCACCATGCCGGCGAAGTAAAACGTGTTCCTGAAGTAGGCACCGAACGGATTGTGGGTCAGGGCATCCCGATAGTTGACCCACTGAAACGATTTGGGAATCCAGTTGGGCGGGATCTTGAGCGCTTCGATCTCCCCCTTGAGGCTGGTGGACAGCATCCAGAACAGGGGAAACAGAACCACGGTCAGGCCCAACACGAGAATGGCCGTGGCAATCCCGGCCATGAGCCGCTCCTGGCCGCGTATGGACAGGGAACGGGTCGGAACGCGGTCTGCGACCGGAGCAAAGGGTTGGGCGGCAGTCTGTTCGGCCATGGCTTGTTCCGGGACCTGCCTAAATCATCTTGTCGTCGCCGGGCGACTCGTAGTAGACCGCACTGCGGGACGCTCTCAGGGCGATGATCGTGAGTATCAGGATGATGATGAACAGGAACCAGGCCTGCGTCGAAGCGAACCCAAAGCGATAGCGGCGAAACGCGTTGAGGTACAGATAGAGGACATAGAACATCGAGGCATAGGCGGGGCCGCCGACGCCGCCGCTAACGATGTAGGCCGGCGTGAAGATCTGGAACGAACCAATCATGCCGGTGATGAAGGTGAACAGAATCACCGGGGAAATCATCGGCAGGGTCACGTTGCGGAACCGGCGGAAGGCTCCGGCACCGTCAATCCGCGCCGCCTCGTACAGTGCCGTGGGCACCCCCTGCAGGCCGGCCAGGTATATCAGCATCGAACCGCCAAAGCCCCACAGGCTCATCAGCACAAAGGAGGGCACCACCCAATTGGGATCGAAGAACCACCGCGGACCGGAAAGCCCCAGCGGGACCAGCCCCTCCTCGCCGACGAAGCGGCTGATGAGGAAGTTGATGATGCCGAAACTGGGGTTGAGCAGCCACTGGAACAGCAGGGCGACGGCCACGCTGCCGGCCACCAGCGCGGGGATGTAGTAGAGGGTCCGGAACACCCCCAGGAAGGGCACGCCCTTCTGGTTCAGCAGCATGGCCATCAGCAGGGAGACGACAATGCCCAGGGGCACGGCCATCAGCGTGTAGAGCCCCGACACCTTGAGGGACTTGTAAAAGATGTCGTCCTGCAGGAGCCGCGCGTAGTTCTCAAATCCGACCGGACTCGGCGGATCGGCCACGTTGTATTCGGTGAAGCTCAGCGCCAGCGAGGCGAGGATCGGGCCGCCGCGGAAGAGAATCAACCCCACGATCCACGGGGAAATGAACAGCCAGAACCAGAGGGCCTCGTTGCGGGCCATCTTCGGTCTCGGCAATATCGAGAGCATCGCAGGGGTCCCTGCTCCGCCGGCACCCGCGGGCACCGGGCGAACATCGGGCTCGTTTCAATTTGCAGGAAGGAAGGTGACTATACCACCTTGGCCATTCCTGACCCATACCCGACCCAGTGCGATGACCGGTGCCGTGCGGGCCAAGTCCATGCGCGCCGACCGCCAGACCTCCGTTCCGTCCCCGGCATCCAGGGCCACCAGGTGGCTGCCCTCCCCGAAGCGGATCACGACATAGAGGTGTCCGTGGGAGATGGCCGGCAGCGACACGAAGTTGAGCGTCTCGTAGGTCCAGAGCACCTCCCCGGTCTGCAAATCGTGGGCGCGCAGCCGATGCCCGGACTTGCTGTAGACCCGGTTCCCGGCGGCTCCTGCGGGGATCACGGGGCCCACCACCGGATCTGCCTCCCAAACCATGTCGCCGGTCTCGCCGTCCAGTGCCAGGAAGAAACCTTGGAACGACACGTGGACCTGACCGTCCACCACCACCGGGGCGAAGAACTGTGCCACCTGCTCACCGCCATGCCGCCACACCTCCGCGCCCGACTCCGTGTCGAAGGCGTAGACATTGAAAAAGTCTGCGACATAGGCCAAGCCGTCACCCAGGGCGGCCGAGGACGTGACCGGCTCCGCCAGGCGGGCGCGCCACACCTCAGCACCGGTGTCATGGTCGACGGCGTGCAGGTTGCGACCGCTCGCGATCAGAAGGCTGCGGCCGGCCGGCAACGGCGCCGTCACGTGGCCGCCCATGTTTTCCGCACCGCTGCCCACTTCGGGAAAGTCGAACTGCCACAGGAGATCGCCGTTCCCCGCATCCAGGGCGATAAGGGCGCCCTGGTTGCCCGACTCGGCCCGCACGTACACGCGCGTCCCGTCCACCACGGGAGAGAGGTAGAAGCCCTTCAGGCGAATCCGCCAGGCGCGGCTGCCGTCGGCGGCCGCCACCGCATCCAAGCCCCCCTCCATGTCGACGTAGAGATGCTCCGGACCGATGGACGGTGGACTTGCAAACAGTCCCGCCCCCTCAATCTCGATCTCCCCCTCGCGGACCAGGGGCGGCGCCAAACCGTTCCCAGCGGCCCGCAGACGCTGGGGATTGCCTCCCTCCATCAACCAGGTGCTCCCCGCCAAGGGAGCGGATCCGAAGGGAATGGCGGTACAGCCGGCCAGCAGGCACATCAGCACGGACAGCACCGTCAGGACGGGTTGCGACAGGCGGGAAGGACCGCTCACGGGAATGGCTCCTCGAAATGGTGGACGCGGCGGGCATCCGAATCGGTTCGCGGGAACCCCCATGTTAGAGCCTTGTCCGATAATGGTTCCCGATCCGGATCCCAAAGCCGCCGGATGGAACCGACCCCGCAACCACCCGTTTCCGATGCCGCGACAATAACAGGGGAAAGTAACTGCTCGCTCCAATCTGTAGGAATCTCTTGGAAAATTGGTACAATTGAACCATCTTCCGGCGATGCCATGCGCCCCCTGAAGCAAGCGGACCCGGTGCCACGGACTCCATGCCCAGCGTCTCCCTTCCTCCAACACCTCCAGCCGACGTCCCCCGCGGCCTGGTCAAGGCGCACCGGATCGCCCTGTGTCCCAACGATCGGCAGGCCTCCCTGATGGCCGAGCACGCCGGCTGGGCGCGGGTGGCCTCCAACTGGGCCATTGACCGTTTTGCCGAAGCCTGGTTCACCGGCGAGGGCGAGGACAACGAGTGGTTGTCGGACATGGATCTGCGGAAGCAGTTCAACGCCGTCAAGCGGGACCTGTTCCCGTGGTCCAAGCCCCTGTCCCAGAACGTGGCCAAGAACGCCATCATCCACACCGGTCGGGGGCTGGAGGCCTGGGGCACCTACAAGAAGGCATTGAAGAAGGGCAAGCGTCCGCGCCGGGTCGGCTTCCCGAAGCACCGCAAGCGCGGCAAGCACATGTCCTTCACGCCGACCAACGGGCGCAACACGATCCGGGTGAAGGGGTGCCGCGTGCGCATCCCGGCCATCGGCTGGGTGCGCATGACGGAGTTGCTGCGCTTTGCCGGGGACATCCTGTCGGCCACCGTCAACCTTGAGGCCGACCGCTGGCACATCGCCTTCCAGGTGGACACCGGTGAGCCAGCACCGCCCGAGCGTCCCGGTCCGACCATCGGCATCGACATGGGCATCCAGGTGCTGGCCACGCTGTGGGATGGGGACGAACGGACCAAGATTGAGAACCCGCGCCCCCTGCAGAAGGCTCTGGCCGAACTGCGACGCATCGACAATGCCATCAGCCGATCCATCAAGGTCCACGGCAAGCACCGGACCTCCCACCGCCGGGAAGCCCTGTACGCCCGGCGGCGACGGCAGCATGCCCGCGTCTCCCATCTGCGCAACGATCACCACCACCAGACCACCACGGCGATCGCCAAGCGTGGGGGGACGGTGAAGGTGGAGACCCTGCACATCGCAGGAATGCAGCGCAACCGGAGACTGGGACGCGCCCTCGGTGATGCCGGCCTGGCTGAGTTCGTGCGCCAGCTGGAGTACCAGTGCGCCTGGTACGGGACCGCCTTCGAGAAGGTGGACCGCTGGTACCCGTCCTCGAAGACGTGCAGTGCGTGCGGAGCCGTGAAGCAGTCGCTGTTGCTGTCGGAGCGCACCTACCGCTGTCTGCAATGCGGCTTTGCGTGCGACCGGGACGAGAACGCCGCCCGGAATATCCAGGCGTTCGACCCAGCGGCCAGATCGGCCGTCGCCGACGTGGAGACCCGTAAGTCGAGCCGTCCCCATGGCTTGCAAGGTCAACGAAGCGTCAACCAGACAGGCAGTCCGCTTCCGCTTCACGCAGGAAGTTGAGATTGCCATAGGTTCTGGAGATCGGAAAGCGCCAAGTTGTATACTGCGCGTACGGAATCCAGAAGTCCTTGCCTTCGTATTTGACACTCCCGGCACCCGTTTCCGTCCCGTTTCCCCGCCGGCGCGACCCGCGTGAGGCCTGCCGGCCGGCGCGCGCCCAGATGTTGGCGCCCCTGCCCTCCGCCGGCTGTCCGACGCGGCTTGGCCCTTCTCCCTTGCTTCCACGCGGCATCTCCGCCCCGCGGCCGGCATGCATCTGACCATCGTCGACAATCTGGAGCAGTTGCTGGCCGTGCTGCCGCCTCCCCTGCGGGAGCTGCTGGACACCGATCCCCGGACGCCGGAACTGGTGGAGGTGATCATGGACCTCGGGCGGCTGCCCGAGGCGCGCTTCAGTCAGGAAGACGACACGCTGGGTGCCCGGGAGATCGAATTCGACGATCTGGAGCAGACCATTCGCCGCATCGGCGACTTCGGCCGCGACAACCGCGCCGGGATCGAACGCACGCTGCACCGGATCTCCGCCATCCGCAACCGCAACGGCCAAATCATCGGCCTCACCTGCCGCGTCGGCCGGGCCATCTCGGGCACAATCGAGATCATCCGCGACATGATTGAAGGCGACCGCAACATCCTGCTGCTGGGACGGCCCGGCGTCGGCAAAACCACTCTTCTGCGCGAGGCCGCCCGCGTCCTCGCCGCAGACCGGCGCGTGGTGATCGTGGACACCAGCAACGAGATTGCGGGCGACGGGGACATTCCCCATCCCGCCATCGGCCGCGCCCGGCGCATGCAGGTGGCCACCCCGGACCTTCAGCACGAGGTGATGATCGAGGCGGTGGAAAACCACATGCCAGAGACCATCATCATCGATGAAATCGGCAGGGAACTCGAGGCCTTGGCCGCCCGCACCATCGCCGAAAGGGGCGTGCAGCTGATTGGCACGGCCCACGGCAACACGCTCGAGAACCTGATCATGAATCCGACCCTCTCGGATCTGGTGGGCGGCCTCGAAAGCGTCACCCTGTCGGACGAGGAGGCGCGGCGGCGCGGCACCCGCAAGACCGTCCTGGAACGACGGGCACCCCCCACCTTCGACGTCCTGATCGAAATCCAGGAACGCCAGCGCATGGTGCTGCACCAGGACGTGGGCAGTGCCGTGGACGGTCTGCTGCGCGGCTGGAAACTCAAGCCGGAGCTGCGCCAGGTGGACGAGGCCGGCGCCATCCAGCAGGAACTGACGGACACCCAGGGCCCGTCCGAGCAGTTTTCGCGGTCGGCCGGCCTGCGACAGGGTGCCGCCCGGGACCTGAACATCGATTCGGAGACCTTCCATCGCCGGGATCGGGCCGCCTCCGCAACCCGTTCCCCCAAGGCCAACGGCACCAACGGCACACGCCATCAGACCCTGCGCGTTTTCCCCTTCGGCATCGGCCAGAACAAGCTGCGGGCCGCCTCCCGCAACCTGAACGTGCCGGTCTCCTTCGTCACGGACCTGAGCCACGCGGACGTGGTGGTCACCCTGCGCAACCACTACCGAACGCAGTCGCACGTGCTGTCCCTGTCGGAGCGCGCCGACATTCCGGTCTATGTCCTGCGCAACAACACGGCATCCCAAATGGAACGCATGCTGGTGGATCTCTTCCACCTCGGTTCCACCGATCTGGATCCCTACGATGCCGCCATCCGCGAAACGCAGGCCGCCATCCGCAAGGTCGACGCCGGCCTGGACAACATCGAGCTGTCGCCCCAGCCTTCAATGGTGCGGGACCAGCAGCATCAGTTGGCCCGGGCAGCCAACCTCGCCAGCAACAGCCTGGGACGGGAACCCCATCGCCGGGTCAAGATTTTCCGGCAGCGCACATAATGTCCTGCAAGGGCTTGTTCCTCACGTTCGAGGGTCCGGAAGGGAGTGGCAAGACCACGCAGTCCGCGATGCTGGCCCGACGTCTGGAAGGCGCCGGCCACAGGGTTCTGGCAGTCAGGGAACCGGGCGGCACGGCCGTGGGCGAGGCCTTGCGCGACATGTTGCTGAACCACCCCGACCAGCCCCTGGATGTTCGGGCCGAAACCCTGATCTTCGCCGCGGCCCGGGCCCAGTTGGTCACGGAAGTGCTCAAACCCGCCCTCGACCAAGGCCGCGTCGTCCTGTGCGACCGGTTTGCCGACAGCACCCTTGCCTATCAGGGGTTTGGCCACCGCCAGGATCTGTCGTTGCTCAGGCCCATGATCGAATATGCCACCTGCGGCCTGGAACCTTCCCTGCGCATATTGCTGGACATACCTCCGGCGGACGGGCTGGCCCGACGCCTGACGGAGGAGCACAAGGATGCACAGTTCCGTTTGGCGGATGCCGACACGCGCGAATGGAACCGCATGGACGCCCTGGATCTTTCCTTCCATCAACGCGTTCATGAGGGCTATCTGAAACTGGCCGGACAGGATCCGGAACACTGGCTGATCGTGGATGCCAAAGGGGCCACGGCCACGGTCCACGCCCGAATTTGGGACGGGGTCTCCGTCCTGCTTCCCAAGGCGACGGAGGCAATCGTATGAAGAGGGGCTTATATCGAATAGTTGACAGCCGAACTCTTGTGCTACAATTACTGCGAAG
>JAPPAJ010000387.1 GCA_026705565.1 Caldilineaceae bacterium
CCAGCATGTGGTTCCAGACGTAACGGCAGGCCCCGGCGATGGCCGTCAGCAGGATGCCGGTGGCGGCGTCGCCCGGAAACAGGCGCAGACGCACCGTGCGGTGGACGGTGTCCGGGGCCTGCGTTGTAGAATCGGGGCTGTTGGGCATGGAAGTTCCTGTTCCGTGTCCGATGGAGAGGCCAGCTGGCACCGGAATCTCGTATTTATGAACGCTATTATGCCACAGGACCCATTGTCAAGTCAGGAATATAATTCCCTTTCCATTCCTGTTGCCTCTGGCCCGATTACCTTGGTTGTACCGGGATTCTCTGCACCATGTTTCCTTTGGACTTCAAGCCACGCGCGATGCCTGCCGCACCCCGCGGAACCTGAGTTTACGGGCCGGGATACCCCTGGAAGCAAGGTTCGCCGTTCTGCGTTCGGTCTTGACTGGACCGTCGCCGGTTGAAGGCCAGTTGAGCCCTGTCACCAGCAGTCGCGGCATTGCAGACCTGGTTCGCGGCGGGATGTTCGTTTGATAGAATCAAACGGTCCCATCCAAGGAACCCTGCGCCGGGATTGAAGCAATCCCGGGGGTATTGCATTTGCGAGTCCAAGGAGACTGCACAATGTCGCACAACGGTTTGTCAAGACGGCGATTCCTCCAACTCTCCGGTGCGACCGGGGCCGCGCTGACGCTCGCCGCCTGTGTCCCCAGCGCCCCGGGCGACGACATGGCTGGTCCGGCAGCCGAAGCCCGCGTCGTATCCCACTACGCGCAGGGCTTGACGCCCCGCGAACGCCTGGAAACCGACCGCTGGGATCCTCCCCAAGCCCTGTGGACCTTGGAAGAGGCATACAAGGATCTGCACCCGGACGTGGACCTTGAATTCATCGAATCGGTGGCTTCCGGCTACGACGAGTGGATGGTGACCCAGTTGACAGCGGGCACGGCTCCCGAAATCCTCTGGTACCAGCGCGGCTGGATTGCCCGTGACTACGAGAAGAACTGGTTCAACAACCTTGATCCCTACCTGTCGCAGCCCAATCCCTATGTTGAAGGCTACGACTCCTGGAAGGACACATTCCAGGGACCCGTGATTGCCAGCGGCACTGCGCCCGACGGCCACATCTACCTAATCACCGGCGACATCGTCGGCACCGGCTTCTTCTACAACAAGTCCAAGTTCGACGAACTCGGCTTGGCCGTACCGGAAACCTGGGCCGAATACGAGGTGGCACAACAGGCGATTGCGGACTCCGGCACCACACCCTTCTCCGTCAGTTACCACCTGCAGGGCGGAACGCCCCTGTACGGCAGCTGGACCACGCGGGTGTTCCAGGACGTGCTGTACGACCACAAGATGGCACAGATTTCAGGCGGCACCCCGGTCTCCCGTACCTGGAAGCCGGGCGAAGGACTGCAGCCTCCGGCCATGGTGCGCGCCATCCGCGACGGCAACTACGCCGCCACCGATCCCGAATGGCTGGAAATGCTCCGGCTGATGAAGGAGTGGTCCGTCCACTACCCGGAGGGATTCTGGGCCCTGCCCTCGGCGGACGTCTTCCGGCTGTGGGCGGAAGGCGAGGCTGCCGTTGCCTGGCTGGGCAGCTGGATGAACAAGCCTGTCCGCAACGACCCCCTGATCGAGTTCGAGTGGGGCATTTTCCCCAAGATGCCGACCGTCACCCAGGAAACCTCCCAGTACGGCGGTCTGGGCTTCCCGGCCATGGCCGGTGTGGGCGGTGTGTTCCAGTACATCACCACCACGGTGGCCGAGGAACGCGGCGTGCTGGACGACACCATCGACTGGCTCCAGTTCCTCACCGCCCCGCCCAACCTGATCGAGGCGCTGAATGACCACGGCGGCTTCGCACCTGGCGTCAAGGACACCTCGGGGGCGGATCCGACACTGGCGGTCTACACCGACATGCTGGTCGACTTCGGCGCCGAACGGATCGAACCGTTCGACAGCATGTTGACGCGTGAATTCGTCGATGCCATGTGGCGCAACCTGCAGCAGTTCATGGCGGGTGAGCTGAGCGCCGACGAAATGTCCTCCATCATGCAACAGGAGATGGAACTGGCCGCGCAGCAACTGCTGAACGAGCACCCGGATTGGGCGGAAGCCTGATCGACAAATCCGTACTACCGACGCGCCGCCGACCGTGTCCGCCACGCTGTCAACTCCGTCGACTGGGCAATCGGCGGTGGCGCGTCCCCGAATCGCGCGCATCGCGCGCTACCGCACCGCGTACCTGTGGCTGATCCCCACGTTCGCGCTGCTGCTGATCTTCAACTACTATCCGGCGCTGTCCGCGCTGTACCACAGCCTGTTCCAGTGGAACGGTGCCAACATCAAGCTGTTCGTCGGAGTCAGCAACTTCGTCGACTTGTGGAACGATCCCCTCTGGTGGGAGTCGTTCACGCACCTGATTATCCTGACCGTGGCCCTGGTGGCCATCAACCTGACGTTCCCCCTTGGGGCCGCGGCCATGATCTTCCACCTTTGGAACCTGCGCGCGGCCTACTTCTACAGAGTGCTCCTGGTAGTGCCGATGGTGGTGCCCGGGCTGGTCATCCTGATGATCTGGATGTTCATCTACAGCCCCAACATCGGGCTGCTCAACCAGTCGCTGGCCCTTGTGGGCTTGGAGAACCTGCAGCGGTTCTGGCTGGGCGACTTCAAGCTGGCGCTCTACGCCATCATCTTCGTGGGCTTCCCCTGGGTAGCGGGCATCGGCACGCTCATCTACCTGGCGGGGTTCCAGGCGATCCCCAGCGAATTGATGGACTCGGCCGTCATTGACGGCGCGTCCACCTGGCAGCGACTCGCCTTTGTGGAACTGCCGATGGTCCTGTCGCAGATCAAGCTGGTGGTCATTCTGACTGTAATCACCGCGTTCCAGAACTTCACCATCGTCCTGGTCATGACGAATGGCGGACCCGGCACCAAGACCCTGGTACCGGGCCTGCATCTCTACAAGGCGGCCATGGCCTACAACCGCATGGGCTATGCCTGCGCCATCGGCACAGTATTGTTCTTCCTCACGCTGGTACTGACCTACCTGAACCATCGCTACCTGCGGTCCAGCGTGGAATTCACAGGTTCCTGAACCGTCCATGGAAAGCCGTCGCCACACCCTGAGACACGATCTGGTCATTCACATTGTGCTGGGTTTCCTGGCCATCGTGACGTTCTTTCCCTTCGTGTTCCTGCTGATTTCGTCGTTCCGACCGACCGTCGACTTCATGCACACGTTCTGGGGTCTGCCGACGGTGCCGGAATGGGCCAACTACCGCGATGCCTGGACCGTGATCAGCCCCTACATGCTGAACAGCCTGATCGTATCGGGGGTGTCCATGATTGGGGTGCTGGGCATCGCCAGCGTGTCCGCGTTCGTCTTTGCCCGGTTCCGCTTTCCGGGCCGCGAAGTCCTGTTCATGGCCATCCTGGCCCTGCTCATGATTCCGTCGATCCTGACCCTCATCCCGGCCTTTCTGCTGGTCAAGGATCTCAACCTGATCAATACCTACTGGGCACTGATCCTGCCCTACATTGCGGGCGGCCAAGTGTTCGCCATCTTCATCCTGCGCAGCTTCATCGCGTCGTTGCCGGAGGAGCTCTTCGAGGCTTCGCGCCTCGACGGCGCCTCCACCTTCCAGATGTTCAGGCACATTGCCCTGCCCCTGTCCAAGCCCATGCTGATTACGGTGGCCATCATGAATGTGCTGGCCACCTGGAACGACTACATCTGGCCGCTGGTCACCATTCCCAGCCAGAAACTCTGGACAATTTCGCTGGGCATCGTCAGCTTCGGCAGCCAATACGGGGGACTCGAACGTTGGGGGCCCATGTTCGCCGGCTACGTCATCGCGTCGGTTCCGCTCATCATCCTCTTCACGCTCACGATGCGGTACTTCATTGCCGGACTGACCTCAGGGGCCATCAAGGCCTGAGTTTCCGGGGATTACAACCTTCCCCGACCCCACAGGTACCAACAATGTGGCGGTAGCCGGACTGACGCGGTTGGCCCTGCATCGGATGCGCCACGACGGGTGGCTGTATCTGATTCTGCTGCTGGGCTGGATTGCCGCCACGGCTCTCGGCGCGGCCGTTCCTGTTTACGTCGACGCCCTGCACCAACGCGTTCTGCGCCTGGAGTTGCAGGAAGGCTCAAACACGCACCGGCCGGCATTCGGGTTCCTGTTCCTGTCCCTGGACAGGGAATCCAGTCCAACATTGCTCGCGGGGGATGCGGAACGCCTAGCCGGATACGATCGGTTGGCTTCCTACATGGATAGCGGCTTCACGGCAGACATGGAACTGCCGGTGACTGCCCGAATGCACTATGTGCGCAGTGATCTGTTTCAGCTGTTCCCGACAGGGCCTGGAACTTACGGGCGGGGCGAGGAGGCCCTGGAACACTTCAGCCTGGGGTTCCTCAGCGACTTGGATGGGCAGGTCGAACTCCTGTCCGGCCGCCTGCCAGCGCCCGATGGCGACCTCATCGAAGTGCTCATGCACCGGGACATGGCCAACCGTCTGGGGGTGCAGGCGGGAGAGGAATACGTCCTCTACCGGGCCGCCAACCCCAATCCGGCGACGGGGGAACGAGCCTTTGCCTTGCCGGTTCGCATCGCGGGAATTTGGCGCGCCGCCGATCCCTCGTCCGACTACTGGTACCTGTCACCCGCTACATTCGCGCAATCCCTGCTTACATCAGAGGTGCAATACCGGACCGAGGTTGCGTACCGCATTCCACGGCCCTACTTCGAAGCGGGTTGGTATGCCGCCTTGGACGGCAGTGGCATCCGGGTACGTCAGGTCGAGGACTTGGTGCAACGCCTCCACGAGGCCCGTGCCCAAGTCCAACAACAGCTGCCTGGTACGTTGCTGATGCTCTCGCCCGAGAATGCGCTGTTGAGGTACCGACTGGAAGTGGCACAGCAGTCGCCGCTGCTACTGTTCGCGAGTTTGCCTGCCTTAGCGCTGGTGCTGCTATACACCGGCATGACAGCCCGGAGCCTGATGATGCGCCAGCAGAGGGAGATTGCCATGCTGCGCAGCCGCGGCGCTTCCAGATTTCAGGTACTGGGCACGTATGCGATCCAGTTGGTCGTGCTGTCGATGTTCAGCCTGCTTGTAGGCCTACCCGGGAGTTTGGCGGTTACCCATTTGATGGCATCCGCTTCCTTTTGGGTGCTGCCCCACGCACACAACATGCCAACGGTCCTTCTTGACCCCATACTCACGCCGGATGCTCTGCTTTACGCCGGAATGGCGCTTGGTTTGGTCAACCTGACTTCAATGGCGGCCGGCTGGCGGTATGCAAGGGAAACAGCTGTCACTTCGGAGCGACGCCTGTCCCGCGAGGGTACGCGGGGGGCCCCGACTTGGTTTGTGTTGGACCTCGCCATTGCCGGGACCGGAGCCTATGGCTGGTATCTGCTACAACAGGAGGGAGGCCTGCCGTTGCCGGACCGGCTGACGGGCATCGATTTTGCAGACAATCCCCTCGTGTTCCTGACCCCTTGTCTCTGGCTTTGGACAGGTGTCCGCGCCGCTGTCCGCTTCCTCCCTTGGCTACTCCGGGGATTGGACTGGCCCGTCCAATTGCTGCGGGGAACCGTGCTGCTGGTCACTCTGCGCAACCTGGCCCAGCAGGCACCGCATCATCAGGCACTGCTAACCCTGCTCCTGTTCGCCACGGGTACAGGGACCTTGGCAGCAGCGGTCATGCGCACACAGGATGCCCATCTGGAAGACAAGGCGTACTACACGGTCGGGGCATCCGTGAACCTGACGGAACAGGCCAAGCGGTTTCAGGGTTCCGGGAACGGTGACACCGCGGGCCAGCCAACCGGATGGTCCATACCTCCGTTTGATCTTCACCGGAGAGCACCGGGAGTACTGGCTGCAGCCAGGGTGGGGATGTACCCCGTCAGTCTTCGCATTGACAACCGGGGACACGACGCAAAGCTGTACGGAATCGATCGGACCGAGTGGCCCCAGGCAGCCTACTTCCGCCCGGACTTCGCCGCCGAACCCCTAGGCGAGTTGATGAACCAGCTGGCCCTGAACCCGAACGGTCTGTTGGTCCCGACGAACCTGCTTGAAGCCGGAGGTTATGCGATTGGAGATGAAATCACCATCCAGGGCCTGATCGCCGGCAGCGGTGCCGCAGTGCCGTTCCGCATCGTCGGATCCCTGCGCTATTTCCCGACCGCCTATCCTCCGGACGAACTGTTCGTGGTCGGCAACCTGGAGTACATCTTTGCGCAGGTGGGCGGCCCGATGCCCTATCACGTCTGGTTGCGGCTCGCCGATCGTGCACAAACGGAATCCGTGGTTGCGGCGCTGGACGAGGCTTCGGTCGAAATCCTGAATCTGACGGACGCCAAAGCACAATTGGAGGCTTGGCGGACCGATCCGATCCGGCTGGGGCTGAACGGTTTTCTGTCTCTGGGTCTGGGAGTGGGTCTGCTCCTGAGCATGCTTGCACTGGTAGTCCACGGGATCCTGGCCCTGCAGCGCCGACGGATTCAGATGGGCTTGTTGAGAGCCATTGGCTGGTCCCGAGGACAGGGGGTGCTTTGCATCGCCCTGGAACAGTTGGCCATTGCGGCCCTCGGTGTAGGCGGAGGCACGATGCTGGGCGTGGCTGTGAGCCGTCTGTTCGTCCCGCACCTTCAGACTGGTCTTGCAGCTGCGCAGACCATCCCTCCCTATGTCGTCCACACCTCCTGGGACGAGTTCGTTGTCGCCGCGGCCGTCCTGCTGGGTGCCGTCGGTGTCCTGACGGTTGCGGTCAGCATCGTCCTTGCCCGTTCCAATCTGTTTCAGGTACTCAAGGCGGGAGAACTCGAAGGTTGATCCGACCCTTCAGTTGAGCCGGTCATGAAAAACCAACCGTGGGGAGCGATTGGCGGCGATCTTCCTGCTTGTTGACAAGTTGCAGCCGACCAGCGGAACCCGGCCGATCGACTATACGTCTGCCTGCCAAGCCCGCTGTTGCCTGTTGGGTCAGAAATCAATGCGCCATCACTGTGTCTCGGTTGCCATCGCTGCCAGATCCATGCCGCTGCAGTCATGCCCTTGCCCCCCAAGAGGTCCACGACAACCTGCCAAGGACTCCAG
>JAPPAJ010000178.1 GCA_026705565.1 Caldilineaceae bacterium
CCAGCATGTGGACATCGTCTTCATTGGTTCGTGCACAAACAGCCGCATCGAGGATCTGCGCGAGGCCGCGGCGATTGTCAAGGGTCGGCGCGTGGCCGATCATGTCGAGGCGCTGGTGGTCCCCGGATCCAAGGCCGTCAAGGCCACTGCCGAAGAGGAAGGCCTCGACCGCGTGTTTGCGGAAGCCGGGTTCGAGTGGCGCGGCGCGGGCTGCTCGATGTGCCTGGCCATGAACGACGACAAGGCCGGGTCCGGCAAGTACGTGGCCAGCACCAGCAACCGCAATTTCCGGGGGCGACAGGGACCCGGTTCCCGCAGTCTGCTCATGAGCCCGATCATGGCCGCGGCCGCGGCGGTTGAGGGACAGGTGGTCGATGTGCGCGGCATGCTGCGCTGAGCTTCGAACCGGTTGAATCCAGGCCAAGGAAGGCAAATCATCCCATGGAAAAGGTTGACCTCATTCGGGCCCGCGCCGTGCCGCTGCGGGCGGACAACGTGGACACCGATCAGATCATTCCCGCCCGCTACCTCACTGCGATTACCACCGACGGCATGGGCGAAGGCCTGTTCGCGTCCTGGCGCTACCTGGACACCGGCGAGCCCAATCCGGAGTTCGTGCTCAACAACCCGGAGTACAAGGGCGCGGAAATCCTGGTGGCCGGCGCCAATTTCGGCAGCGGCTCCAGCCGGGAGCATGCGGTCTGGGCCCTGGCCCAGTACGGCTTCAAGTGCGTGCTGGCCCCTTCCTTCGGCGATATTTTCTACAACAACTCCCTGAAGAACGGCTTCCTGCCCGTCGTGCTGCCCAAGGAGGCGATTGATGTCCTCTGGGACGTTCTGGAGGGTGATCCGGAGACCCAACTCTGGGTCGATCTGAGAACCCAGAACGTGAGGATGCCGGATCAGCAGTCCCTCCGCTTCGAGATTGATCCCTTCCGCCGCGACTGTCTTCTGCAGGGCCTGGACGACCTCGGTTTCCTGCTGGCCAAGGAAGACCGGATTGCCGCTTTCGAAGCGGATCGGACCCAACCCGCCGCGGCCTGAACCGGCGGCCAACATCCCCCAGGAGCATCTTGCCCATGGTTTCGGAACGCGATCGGCAAAGTTGGAGGGAGCAGGGCTGGCACATGTGCCGGGGCCAGTTCTCTGCCACGGAGGTGTCCTTCTACCTGGAGCACTTCATGCACATGCACGCCGTCCGCCGGCGCGGCACGCGCAGTTGGGGGGAATACGACCCGGCTTCCAGCGATCCCCTGAAGCGCTTCCCGCGCATGGGCATGATGCATCGCTGGGATCGGATTACCGAGGAGTGGCTGCTGGCCCCCCGCATCAATGAAACACTGGGCGCGTTGCTGGATGCGGAACCCTACGCAGTCCAATCCATGATCTACTTCAAGCCGCCGGGTGCACGGGGGCAAGCCCTGCACCAGGACCAATACTACCTGCAGGTCGATCCGGGCACCTGCGTGGCGGCGTGGCTGGCACTGGACGACTGCGACGAGGCAAACGGGTGTCTCCAGATCGTGCCGGGCACCCATGCCACGCCGGTCCTGTGCCCGGTCGAGGCGGATGCCGGCGCCAGCTTCACGGACGTGACGGTGCCCTTGCCGTCGTCGATGCCTCCCGAGGCCGTGTTGATGAAAGCCGGCGATGTCCTCTACTTCAACGGCCAGATTGTGCACGGGAGTTTCCCGAACACAAGCGCCGACCGGTTCCGGCGGGCGCTGATCGGCCATTACATTGAGGGCGACGCCCGCCAGGTCAGCCGGTACTACCACCCCGTGCTGCGGATGAACGGGGAGCCGGTCGACCTGGGTGTGTCCCCCGAGGGCGGTCCCTGTGGTACCTGGATTGATTCGGAACCGCCGGAAGTCGTCCTGGACGGTGTGCTGGCACCCGCCTTTGGAAGCGCAGCGTCATGAACGCAACCATCGCCTGCCTGCCCGGAGACGGGATTGGCCCCGAGGTTACCAGGGAAGCCGTCAAGATCCTGTCCGTGATCGCGGAGGTCCATGGGCATGCCTTTGGATTCCCGGAACATCCGATGGGGGGCATTGCCATTGATACGGTGGGCTCCAGCCTGCCCGACGCGTCCCTGGCGGCCTGCCGAGAGGCGGATGCCGTATTCATGGGGGCCGTGGGCGGTCCCAAGTGGGACGATCCCAACGCCGCCGATCGTCCGGAGAACGGAATTCTGGCCTTGCGCAAGGGCCTGGAACTCTTTGCCAATCTGCGTCCGGTTAGGGTCCAGCCCCAGTTGGTGGACGCCTCGACCATCAAGGCCGACGTGGTGCGGCAGGTGGACTTGGTGGTCATTCGGGAGCTCACGGGTGGAATCTACTTCGGGCCCCGCCAGGAGGCGGATGCCGAGGAGTCCAGCGCCTACGACACGATGCTGTACAGCGCCCCGGAGATTGAAAGGGTCGTGCGGTTCGCGGCCGATCTGGCCCGTAGCCGCAGCGGCCGCCTGGCCAGCGTGGACAAGGCCAATGTCCTGGCCTCCAGTCGCCTGTGGCGCCGGGTCGCCACCAGGGTCCTGGAGGGATATGCCGATCTGGACGTCGACCACGTCCTGGTGGATGCCATGGCCATGCACCTAATTCGTTCGCCCGGGCAGTACGACGTAATTGTGTGCTCCAACCTGTTCGGCGACATCCTGACTGACGAGGCCTCCATGCTGGCCGGCTCCATGGGCATGCTGCCGTCGGCCAGCCTGGGCGAACGCCTCAACAGCCTGGGGCGGCCTCTGGGCCTGTACGAACCCATTCACGGCAGCGCGCCGGACATCGCGGGACAGGACCGGGCCAACCCGCTGGCCGGAATCCTGAGCTGTGCCCTGCTGTGCCGGCTCAGCCTGGGCCTGGACCGGGAGGCGGCCGCCATCGAGGCGGCCGTGGACCGTGTGCTGGCCGAGGGGGTCCGCACCCCGGACATCGCCGAGACCGGCACCGAGGTCGTGACCACGGCCGTCATGGGCGATTTGGTGGCCGCCGCCCTGCGTGCATGAGGCCATCCGGCAGGCGCCGGTGCGCCTGTTGTCACAAGCGGAATTGAACGTTGCGATCCGTTCAGGTACAGGAAGCATGAGCGACGTCAATGCGGTGGTTGCCCACCCCAGAGAGACGCGTCGTCTGCGCCGCAAGCGCAAGGTGCCGCAGTGGAAGGCCGATCGGCTGCAGGAACAACTCCGGCAAAAGGAGGCCGATCTCGGGATCAAGCTGAACGGCGGCACCCCGTCCGGGCGGGACACCACATTCTCGCAGCGCGACTTCGACCAGGCGCGCCAGGTGGCGTTGCGGGACAACATCCGCATGCTGGTGCAGCTGCTGTCGGAGACCCTGAAGAACCACGCCGGCGAGGATCTCCTGGACTTCGTGGAGCGGATCCGGCTGCTGTCCAAGGCGCGGCGGACCGACGACCCGCTGGCCATGTTCGAACTCAATGCCATCATTGAGGACCTGATTCACGATCTGCCGCGGACCCAGACCATTCTCAAGGCCTTCGCGCTCTATTTCCAGCTGGTCAACATCGCGGAGGAACAGCAGCGGGTGAGGGTGCTGCGCCACCGCGCCCGGGTTTCCCAGGAACAGGGGGTGTCGGACCGGGAAAACATTGCCTTTGCCGTCCACTGGCTGTTTCAGGAAGGCGTTTCAACCAAGGAAATGCGGCAACTGCTGGATGCGCTCTCGATCAAGCCGGTGTTTACGGCTCACCCCACCGAGGCCAACCGGCGCACCGTGCTGTTCAAGCACAAGGTCATTTCGGATGTCCTGACCGAACTTGATCTGATTGACCTGACTCCGGAGGAGGAGGCGGGCCGCCTCCGGTTGATCTCGGAAAACATCCTGTCGCTGTGGCAGACCGACGAGAACCGGGAACTGAAGCCCACCGTGCTCGACGAGGTGCAGCACGGCCTGTACTACCTCAGCAACTCGGTGTTCGAGCTGATTCCCCGCGTATACCGGGAGTTGGAGAAGCAGGTCCGCAAGTATTTCCCCCGGATCGACGCCCCCGTACCGATTTTCCTGCGGTACGGCTCATGGATCGGAGGCGACCGGGACGGCAACCCCTATGTCACCTATCGGGAGACCCAGCGCACCCTGGATGAGCAGCAGCGCAGGCTGATTGACCTCTACATCGCCGAAGTCAACATCCTGTATGCCCACCTGAGCATGTCGGTGAACCACTCCGAGTTCACCGACGAGTTCCTGGACCACCTGCGTGCGGCCACCGAGCGCCTGCCGCGCCGGGAATTGGCCTCGGTGCGGAAAGTCCGCCGGGAACCCTATCGGCAGATGTTCACCATCATCCGCCGGCGACTGGAGGCCACCCGGCACCGCGCCGACGAGTTGTGGACCGACCAACCGGATGATCCGATGGCCTACGCCAGCCCCGGGGAACTTGTGAACGACCTGGAGGCGGTTGCCGACAGCCTGCGGCGCAGCAAGGGCGAACTGCTGGCCAGTGGCCGCGTGGCCCGCCTGATCACCAGTGTGCAGGTGTGCGGCCTGCACTTTGTGACACTGGACATCCGGCAGCATTCCGAGCGCCATTCCCTGGCCCTGGACGAGATCTTCAGCTACTACGCCGAGGCGGAGCCGCACAGCTGGATGCGGCTGTCGGAAGCGGCCAAGACGCGGAAACTCGAAGCGGAACTCACCTCCCGCCGGCCGCTGACGGCCGATCTCAGGTTTTCGGACGACACCAACGAGACGGTCCAGGTGTTCCGCACCATTCGCCGCGCCAGGGATCGAATGGGCGACCGGGTCATCGACTCCTACATCATCAGCATGACCGAGAGTGCCAGCCAGGTCCTGGAAGTGCTGCTCCTGGCCAAGGATGCGTCCCTGTTCGGGGCCATCGACATCGTGCCCCTGTTCGAGTCCATCGAGGACCTGGTCAACGCCCCGTCCATCCTGCGCGCACTGTTCCGCTCATCGGCGTACCGCGCACACCTGCATGCGCGCGGCGACCATCAGCCGATCATGATTGGCTACAGCGATTCGAACAAGGACGGCGGCTACCTGAGTGCCAACTGGTCCCTGTACAAGGCCCAGAAGGAGGTGGTGGCGGCCTGCGACGAGTTCGGCATCCGCACAACCCTGTTCCACGGCCGGGGCGGCAGCGTCAGCCGCGGCGGCGGCAATGTGGTGCGCGCCATTGCCACCCAGCCTCCCGACACGATCCGCGGCAGCATCAAGCTGACGGAACAGGGCGAGGTGATCTCCACGCACTATGCCAAGTCCACGATCGCCCGCCGGCACATGGAGCAGTTGATCGGCACGGTCCTGCTCAACAGCGGTCGACCGCGCGTAAGCCTGCGCGAAGACGAATGGGCGGAGGTCATGGAGGAGTTGCACGGGCTGGCCAACCGGCAGTACGTGGCCTTTGTCAGCCGCCCGGAACTGATCAAGTACTTCATGGAGGCGACGCCCGTCGAGGCCATTGCAAAACTGAACATCGGTTCGCGCCCGGCCAAGCGGCGCGACACCGAGGGCGTTCACGACCTGCGCGCCATTCCGTGGGTGTTTGCCTGGACCCAGTGCCGCGTCAACCTGACGAACTGGTACGGGGTGGGCTCGGCCATCAACGGGTTTACCGACAATGGCCGCGACCGGGAGCGGGTTGAAGTCCTGCGGCGGATGTATGTCGAGTGGGAGTTCTTCCGCATCCTGATCCAGAACGTGCAAATGGCCATCTGGAAGTCCGATCTGTTCATCGCGCACCAGTACGCGTCGCTCACCGATCCGGACACGGAGGTTCTGTTCAACGAAATCGTTTCCGAGTTCTCCCGCACGCGCGAGGGTGTGCTGCAGGTCATGGGCCGGGACGACATCGCCGACGAACGGAACTGGCTCTACAACTCAATCCAGCGTCGGAACCCCTACCTGGACCCGCTCAGCTTCATTCAGATTGCCCTGTTGCAGTCCCTGCGCAACGACCAGCATTCCCCGGAAGACCTTGCCATGCTGGAAAATGCACTGAACCTGTCGGTCAAGGGCTTGGCGGCCGGTCTGGCCGGCACTGGCTAACGGCCGCTGTTCGACCGTTGCCGCCACTTGAAATCCCACCGGGGATGTCCCCGGAACTCTTTGATGCCCCATGCAGATTTACGACACGACGCTGCGAGATGGAACCCAGGGCGAAGGTGTGTCCCTGAGTGCGGAAGACAAGCTGCGCCTGGCGCGGCACTTCGATGCCATCGGCATCCACTTCATTGAGGGTGGCTGGCCCGGCTCCAATCCCAAGGACATGGCCTTCTTCGGCCGGGCCGAGGACGAGTTGTCACTGACCCAGGCGCAGGTGGCTGCCTTCGGATCAACGCGCCGCAAGCACATGGCCCCCGACGAGGACCCCCAGGTACGGATGCTGGTGGATGCCCACACCCCGATCGTCACCCTGTTCGGCAAGTCGTCGGCCTTTCAGGTGCACGAGGTGCTGCGCACCGACATGGAGGAAAACCTCCGCATGATTGGGGAGACGGTCGGCTGGCTGGTGGAGAGCGGCCGGGAAGTGATCTACGATGCGGAGCACTTCTTCGACGGCTATGCGGACGATCCCGAATACGCTATGGCGACCCTGGCCGAGGCGTTGGACAACGGCAGCCGCACGCTGGTGCTGTGCGACACCAACGGGGGCCGCATGCCTTGGGAAATCGCGGATGCCGTGGCGCATGTCCGCAGCCATTTTGGGTTCCCGGCAGGCTTCACGGTGGGTGAACCCGGTGCCGGTGATCCCTTCATCCTGGGCATTCACGCCCACGACGACAGCGGTTGCGGCGTGGCCAACACGCTGGAGGCCGTGCGGGCCGGGGCCATGCATGTCCAGGGCACCGTCAACGGATACGGCGAACGGTGCGGGAACGCAAACCTGATCAGCATCCTGGCCAACCTGCAGCTGAAGATGGGTTTGGCCGTGCTCGATCCCGAGAACCTGGCCCGGCTCTCGGAGACCAGCCATGTCGTGTCGGAGCTGGCCAACATGAGTCCGGTTCCCCATCAACCCTATGTGGGCAGCAGTGCTTTTGCCCACAAGGGGGGCACCCACGTCAACGCGGTGGTCAAAACGGTCGACTCCTACCAGCATGTGGACCCGGAGGTGGTTGGCAACAGCACGCGGGT
>JAPPAJ010000040.1 GCA_026705565.1 Caldilineaceae bacterium
GTCCAAGGCCGAAACCGGTTCATCCGCCACAATGAACCGGGGGTTGAGCGCCAAGGCCCTGGCCAGGCTGATGCGCTGCCGTTGGCCTCCACTGAAGGCGTGGGGATAGCGGTTCATGTGTTCCGGGCTCAGGCCAACCCGTCTCAGAAGTTCTGCCACCTGGTCCTGCAAGTCCTGGCCCTGGCTGACGTTGTTGATAACCAGCGGTTCCCCCACGATTTGCTTGAGGGTCAACCGCGGGTTCAGCGAAGCGTACGGATCCTGGAAAACGATCTGAATGTGTCTGCGCATCATGCGCAGGGATTCCGGATCCAGCGCTTCGATGTGGACCGGGTCGTCGTCCGGCATGGTATAGACAATCTCTCCGGCCGTGGCCTTGAGTAGCCGGATCACGCACCGGCCTGTGGTGCTCTTGCCACAACCCGATTCCCCAACCAGGCCAAAGACGGTGCCGCGTTCGACCGAGAAGGTCACGTCGTCGACGGCTTTGACATGGCCGACCACGCGTTTCAGGAATCCCTTGCGGATGGGGAAATGCATCTTGAGGTTGCGGACCTCCAGCAACGGGCCCGGACCTGAAACGGATTCCACAGAAGCGACCGCTGTATTGGAGGGGGATGTCGGTGTCGTGGCCATCTCAGGGTTGGGTGCCGGGTTGCGAGGATGCCGTTTCGTCGTACAGGTGGCAGCGAACCTGATGGTCTTCGTCGATCCGGATTAGGACCGGTTCCCGTTGCTCACAAACTCCGGTCACGAAATCCGGACAACGCGGATGGAATCGGCACCCCGAGGGGATGCTGGAGGGATCCGGCACGCTCCCGGCAATCACCTCCAGGCGTCGGCCCTGATCGTCGTCCAGGCGCGGGATCGAACGCAGGAGCGCCTGGGTGTACGGATGTCTTGGGCTGTAAAAGGTCGTGTCGATGTCCGTCTGTTCCACGACCTTGCCGAGGTACATGACTGCCACCTCGTCGCACATCTCCGCCACGACCCCCAAGTCGTGGGTAATGAAGATGATGCTCATGTGTGTTTCGTCCTGGAGATCGCGCATCAGTGAAAGGATCTGGGCCTGCGTGGTGACATCCAGCGCCGTCGTGGGTTCGTCCGCGATCAGGAGCGTGGGATTGCAGCTAAGGGCAATGGCGATCATGACGCGTTGCCGCTGGCCGCCGCTGAGCTGGTGAGGATAGCTGGCAAAGACCCGTTCCGGTTCCGGCAACTGCACCCGGTCCAAGGAGTGGACCGCCAGGGCGCGGGCCTCGGTGCGATCCACGTCCTGGTGCAGGTTGATGGCTTCCAGCAGCTGGTTGCCGACCGTATAGAGCGGATCCAGCGAAGTCATCGGCTCCTGGAAGATCATTGCGATCTCGTTGCCCCGAATGCGTCGCATCTCCCTGCTCTTGGGCGGCAACGCGGTGATTTCAACCGCTTCCGTTCCTTGACCATTGCGCTGGTGGTAGATCACCGAACCGTCGACGATGCGGCCACGGCTCGGAACCATGTTCATGATGCACTGGGCCGTCACGCTCTTGCCGCAACCGCTTTCCCCGACCACGCCCAGCAC
Source organism: Caldilineaceae bacterium (assembly GCA_026705565.1). Taxonomy (GTDB): domain Bacteria; phylum Chloroflexota; class Anaerolineae; order Caldilineales; family Caldilineaceae; genus Bin34. Next base: position 1,565 of record JAPPAJ010000040.1, read on the forward strand.
CTGGCCCCGGTTGAGGGTGAAGTCCACTCCCTCCAGGGCCCGCACCACGCCGCTTTCCGTATGGAAATGGGTGTGGAGGTTCCTGACTTCCAGGATGGTCTCGGTGCGGTCGGCCATGTCCCGGAATCGTCAGAGGGCGAACGGATCCACGGCATCGCGGATGCCGTCGCCCAGGAAGTTGAAGCTGAGAACCGACACAATCACGAACGCACCCGGCAGCATCAACCATGGCTTCTTGATCACCACGCCGACGGTCTGCGCGTCCTGGAGCAACGTTCCCCAGCTTACCGCGGGCGGCAGGATACCGAGTCCCAGGAAGCTCAGGGCGGTCTCGGCCAGGATCATGCCCGGGATGGCCAGTGTCGCAATCACGATGATGTGGCTGAGGGCGTTGGGCAGCATGTGCACCATGATGATGCGGAAGTGCGATGCGCCGGCGGCCGTAGCCGCGGAGGAGAACTCCATCTCCCTGAAGGCCAGGACCTTGGCCCGAACCTGACGTGCCAGGCTGGTCCATCCGATGAGGGACAGGATGATGCTGATCAGAAAGAACCGCGTGACGATGGTGATGTCGGCCGGCATGGCCGCGGCGAGCGCCGCCCACAGCGCGATGGCCGGGAACGACATCAGCAGTTCGATGAACCGTTGAATGACTGTGTCCACCGGGCCTCCAAAGTAGCCCGAGATTGTCCCCATGACCGATCCGAACAAGATCGTCAGCGACACCCCGATCAGGCCCACGGTCATCGAGATGCGTCCTCCGAAGACAATCCGGGAAAACAGGTCGCGGCCCAGCCGATCGGTGCCCAGCAGAAAGACGGTGCCCGGCTCGTCCACCCCGTACAGGTGCCGCTCCGAGGGAAACAGGCCCAGCAGTTTGTAGGGTACTCCCTTCACAAACAGTTTCAGGGGATACATCTGGCTTGTATCGTCCTTGTGGACCCAATCCAAGTTGTAGGTGTCCAGTTCGGTAGTGGTTCCGTAGACAAAGGGTCGGAGGTGGAACTGGCCGGCCGCATCCCGGAACCGGGGCAGCTGTGGCGCCCGCGCCACAAAGTCCTCATTGGACAACAGGTGGTCGTACGGCGTGATGAATTCGGCGAGGGCCACCATCAGGTAGAGCAGCAGCAGCACGAAGGTCGCGGCCACCGCCAGCCGGTTGCGCAGGAAACGGCGCCAAATCAGGTACCACAGGGACAACTGGCCGATTTCGCCGGCACTGAGGTTGACCTCGACATCGGCCGCCTGCGGTTCCGAAACGGCAGACGGCAGGGTGAGCGACTGATCGGACATGGAATCGCTACTCGTACCGGATGCGGGGATCAATCAGCCCGAGCAGGATGTCCGCCAGGAAGTTGCCCAGCACCAGCATGAAGGCCAGGAACATGAGGAACGTGCCCGCAAGGTACATGTCCTGTTGCCGAAGGGCATTGAAGTACAGGGGTCCGGTTGTGGGCAGGCCCAGCACGATCGAGACGATCAGGGAGCCGGAAATGATGGTGGGCAGACTCATGCCCAGCAGCATGATGAGTGGATGGATGGCGTTGCGTACGGCGTGCTTGACCACCACCGTCGCCTCGCGCAGGCCGCGCGCACGCGCGGCCTGCACGTACTGCATGTTGAGTATGTCGAGCAGGTTGCCGCGCATGATGCGCATCAGGCCGGCCGTGCCGGAGGTGCCCACCACCACAATGGGTACCCATAGGTGCTTGACGAGGTCGATCACCTTGGCCAAGCTCCACGGCGCGTCCACGTACTCGCGCGAAAACAGGCCGCCGACGGTGAAGCCGAACAGCCTCTGAATCACCACCATCAGGACCAGGGCCAGCATGAAGTCGGGGATGGACAACCCCGCCATGCCCACGATGGTGGCCACGTTGTCCCCCAGCTTGTACTGGTGGGTGGCAGTGTAGATCCCGATGGGGATGGCCACGAGCCAGATGAAAAGGAGCGAGCCGGTGGCAATGGCCACGGTGAAACCGAGGCGCTCCCAGATCAGTTCGCTGACCTCCCGGTTGAACTCGAAGGAGCGCCCGAAGTCGCCGCGTACGAAACCCCTGACCCAGATCCAGTACTGGACGGGAACCGGTTTGTCCAGCCCATAGCGCCGCTTGAGCGCCTCCAGTTCCGCCTCCGCCGTGTGCGTTCCCTGAAGCTGGCGCTGTGCTTGGAAGACATCGATGTAACTGCCCGGTGGCAGGTTGATGATGAGAAAACCCACGAAGGAAATCAGGACCAGCGTGGAGATCATGTAGACCAGGCGCCGGGCGATGAAGGCAAGCATCGGTCAGGGTTCAGGCTGCGATGGGTGGCGCGGGCACGGGCTTGGGCACGGGCGGGGATGCGGCGAATGTGTCCTGCCATCGCCTGATCCTGGTGGCGCAGGACGTTTCCTGCGCCACCAGGATCGAATACGTCACGTCAATCTACTGCTTGAAATACATCTGTTCCGGGTAGACCGCCCCGAAGTAGACCATGATCCAAGGGCCGGTGAAGCCGCCCAGTCCCAACTGTTCGTAGGACGGGAAGTTCCCGACATTGTCCAAGTGCGCCACAATCGTGGGGGTGTTGGCAACGGTGCCGATCACGAACGGTCCATCCTCGACATGGACACGAATGATGTCCTGGCTTAGCTGCAGGCGCTTGGCGTCGTCCGGTTCGACCCGGGCTGCGTTATACAGTTCCCAAAGCCGCCAGGTCGGATCGCCCTCGTTGGGTTCTTCGCGCGGTGGGTTGCGGTCCAGCGGATCGACATCCAGCTCCGCGTCCTCCTTCTCGGTGCCGATAACCTTGTACCAGGAGCCGTAGAGAGGCGCCCAGCGGTTGTTGTCGACGGGGATGACCCAGTTGGGGAAGACAAGGAAGTTCGGGCCGTCGCCCAGGCCCCAGCAGCTGCGGATGTCGATTTCGGAGTTGTCCTGCATCACACCCAGCTGTTCGTCGGGCACTGCGTTGACCTGGACCCGGAGGCCCACGGCTTCCCAGCCTTCCTTGACGATTTCGACGTTCTGGGCATTGGCACTGTTGGCAATACCGCCGGCGCTGCAGTCGATGCGCAGCGTCAATTCATCGCCACTGGGCAGGTCGCGGAAGCCGTCGCCGTCAGCATCCACCGCGCCGGAGGCATCCAGCAACTGGTTGGCCAGATCGGCATCGTAGGCCACGGCCAGGTCGCGCCATTGCCGGTAGAGGTCCTTGCCGGTTTCGTCGGCCGTGAACTCGATGGCCTTGGGGCTCATGGTGCCGGTGGTCTTCTCGCCCGTGCCAAAGTAGACGATTTTCTGGATCTTGTCCCGATCAATCGCGTGGGAAAGACCGCGCCGGAAATCCGTGTTGCGATACAGCTCCCGCTTCTGCGGATCGGTATGGGTCCAGTTTGGATAGAGGAGGAAGGAAGCACCACCGCCCACGTCCCAGAGATAGGTCTTGAGGCCTACGGTGGCTTCCGCATCGCGGTAGACCGACAGTTCGCTCAGGGGCTGGTACCGGCACGGCCGGCCACAGATTTCCTGTTCGCCGGCAATGACGCGCAGCTTGGACACTTCCAGGTTCTCGACATAGGTCATGTCGATGGAGTCGATGTAGGGCAACTGGTTGCCGGCGGTGTCAACGGCGTAGTAGTACGGATTGCGATCCAGTACCAGGCGCGTGCCCGGTTCGTACTGCACCGGCATCCAGGGGTTCAGGACCGGCGCGTCCGGGTTGCTGGGCCAGTTCAGCTTCTCGTCAAGCAGTTCGAAGGTCTCCTCGTCGGAATAGTCCGGATGAAACTGCCGCAGGTAGTGCTCGGGTACAAACAGCTTTTCGTTGCCCGGGATGGTGCCGTTGGGCCACATGGCTAGGCGGTCCAGGAACAGGGGCGCCGAATCGGAGAACGTGAAGGTCAGCGTGTAGTCGTCCGTCTTCGTGACTTCGGTGACCGCGTCCGCCGACTTCATGTAGTCCGGTGGGACGTCGGAATGTTCGGTGTTGAGAACCATGTCGTTCCACCAGAACAGGAAGTCGTCGGCCGTAAAGGCATCGCCGTCGGACCACCTGGTGCCTTCGCGCAGGTACAGGGTCCATTCGGTCTTGTCGTCGTTATTGGCCCAGCCTTTGGCCAAGCCAGGCCGCTTGTCCAGGCCGTCCTTAACCCAGTGGACCGGGGAATAGGCGTACATGGCCATCACGAGATGGGATCCGCTGGACGAGGTGTCGAATCTGTGCCAAGTGCCGCCGTACTGACCGATTTCGTTGTACGGCTCGATCACGAGCGGTTCCGTGGGTAGGCGTTCGTCGACCGGCGGGAGGGTGCCCGCAGCCACCATTTCGGCCAGCATGGGCGCTTCGCCGTAGGCTCCTTCCTCGGGCATCGCCGCCGCCGGGGCCTCGGCGGATTCAGGCTCGGATACAGGTTCTTCGGCCGGGGTGCCGCAGGCGGCCACGAGCATGGCCACCAGGGCGAGGGCGAACACCCAGCGTGTGCGTTTCAACATATTCTGAATTCCTCCGGATTAGGGAGTGAACGGGATGGCCGATTATACGGCAGGTAGCCAAGTCGATCGCGTCGTTGGACGCTCTCCCAACCTGATTGGTCCATGGTCCGCCACCAAAGGCCTTGTCCATGGCGGCCTGCCATGCAGGCCGCTCGGGGCCGCGCGTTCAGTCCAGCCCGGCCATCGGCGTCCGAACCCGGATGGCCCTCTGATGGTGCTCTCCGTCTGGCGCGGTGCAGGATTGGTGGCCGGCCTACCCGAACACCTGTTTGCCGATCCGAAACCGTTCCACGTAATCCCAGTTGATTGCCACGCCGAGGCCATGGCCCTCCGGAACATTGACGCAGCCCTCTCCGTCGATGGAGCTCAAACCATCCGAGTAGTCAAGGTAGATTGGGGTCTCGCTTGACCCGGGTGCCTTGGGATGCACCAAACCCATTTCGTAATAGTTCGTGTTTCTGATCGAGGCCATGCAATGTCGGGCAGCCGGTCCCGGTCCGTGGAACTCGATGTCCATTCCGATGGCTTCACAGGCGTGGGCCAGTTTCATTACTCCCGTGATGCCGTCGTACCCGATGTCACCGCGCATGTAGTCGGTGGCATCCGCCAAGGCGAAATCCATGTGCGGCTGCAGCGTCCTGACATGCTCCGTCTGCAGTAGGGGCGTCCTGATCAGTTGCCGAAGCTTGCGGTGCATGAACTGTGAGATGCCGCCGTCGCGGCCTGGATCCTCATACCAGAAGAAGTTGTACTCGTCGCAGGCGCGGCCCACCTTGAGGACATCCGCGAACGTGTGGAACTCGCACGCCGGATCCAGCATCAAGTCCATTCGATCGCCCACGCGCTTCCCCACTTCCCGCACGTTGGCGACTTCCTGGGAAATGGGGGCATTGCCCCAGCCGTGGATCTTGAATGCCGGATAGCCCATCTCCAGACATTGTTCTGCGAAGTCGGCGTAGGCTTCCGGCGAGGAGAGGCCATCCGGCTGTTCGTCGCCGTGGTAGGTACTGGCGTAGCAGGGGATTTTCTTGTGGTGCCCGCCCTGTAGTCGGTAG
>JAPPAJ010000288.1 GCA_026705565.1 Caldilineaceae bacterium
CCTCAAGGTGGACGGGTTCATCAACCATCAGCTGGATCCGCACCTGACCCGGGAGATAGGGCAGGCCCTGGCACAGCAATTCCGGGACGCGAAGGTGGCCGACGTCACCAAGGTGGTGACGGCCGAGGTGAGCGGCATCGCGTTTGCGCTGCAGACCGCCATGGAGCTGGGGGTCGAGTCCATCTATGCCCGCAAGGTGCGTCCGGTCACGATGCCGCGGGACAGCTACACCCGCCGGGTAACCAGCCCGACCAAGGGCCATGAGGTGGAGATTGTGCTCAATCCGGAGTACATCGGGCCACAGGACCGGGTGTTGCTCGTGGACGATTTTCTTGCTTCCGGAGCAACGTTGGCCGCACTCCACGATTTGGTTTCGCAGTCCGGGGCGGAGGTCACCGGCTTTGGCTGCGTCATCGAGAAGTCCTTCCAGGAAGGCCGCCGCGTGCTGGCCCCGTACGGTTTGCCCATCGTCTCGCTGGCCATGATTCAGTCGATGGACAACGGGATCATCAAGGCGGTGACCACGCCACCGGAACTGTGCCGCGCGCCCGGCTCGACGACCATGGCCTGAACCGGCCGGACAATTTTGTCTGGCCGGCCCGACGCAGCCCTCCACACGGTCCGGATCCCGTTTTGGAAACTGCCGTGACCGCGTCCGCTTCCAGTCCTCAGCCTTCCCGCCGGCGCGGGCACATGGGCGACTCCGTGGTCAGGCACGACGCGGAGGCCAAGGTCACGGGCCGCGCCCGTTTTGCGGACGATGTCCGCCTTCCCGCAGCCAATTGGATGGAGGTCGTGTTTGCCGGTGTGCCGCATGCCCGCCTCCGCAAGCTGGACCTTGCGCGGGCCCGGCGCATGCCCGGTGTCGTGGCAATCCTGACCGACGCGGACGTGCCGGACAACCGGTACGGCATCGTGTTTCCCGACCAGCCCGTACTGTGCGGCCTGAATTCCACGGAAGCGGCCCGTACGGCGCGCTGGCCGGGCGACCGCCTTTGCCTGGTGGTGGCCCGGACCCGGCGCCAGGCCCTGGAGGCGGCGGCGGCGGTGGAGGCGGAGTGGGACTTCCTGCCCGTGGTCTCGGATCCGGCCGCCGCCCTGGCCCCGGGCGCGCCCGAAGTGCACGACTACGACGCGCGGCCCGTCCCCACCTTGGCGCGCGGGTCGAACCTCCTGTGCCGGCAGAACATCCGCCATGGGGACTGGGAAGAAGCCTTGGCCCGTTCGCCCGTGACGGTCTCCATGCGGGGCAGCACGCAGTGGCAGGAACATGCCTACATTGAAACCGAGGCCGGCTCGGCCTGGCTGGACGACCGGGGCCGGGTCTGCGTGCGAACCGGCGGCCAGTGGCTGCACGACGACCGCCACCAGATTGCGGCGGCCCTGCAACTGCCCGAGGATCGCGTCCAGGTCTCCTACGCGGCCATTGGCGGCGGCTTCGGCGGCAAAGAGGATGTGCACCTGCAGGTGGTTCTGGCCTTGGCGGCCTGGAAGACGGGCGAACCAGTGCAGGCGGCCTGGAAGCGGTGCGACAGCTTGCAGCATACGCACAAACGCCATCCGTTTGTCTTTGACGGGGTCCTCGGGGCCGACCGCGACGGCCGCCTGACGGCCCTGGAGCTGGACATCCTGGGCGATGCCGGCCCCTATGCCAGTACCAGTCCCGCGGTGCTGGGCAACCCGGCGGTCTGTGCCGCCGGCCCCTATAACATTCCCGCGGTTCGCATCACGGCGCGTCTGGCCGTGACCAACAATCCGGTCACCGGCGCCTTTCGCGGTTTCGGCGGTCCGCAGGGTGCTTTCATGATCGAGTCCCTGATGAACCGGCTGGCCTGCGAACTGGGGATGGATGCCGCGGAGTTGCGGCGGCGCAATGTGTGGTCGGACGGTTCGTTGATGTGCACCGGGTCGCCGGTGCCTCCCGGTTGCCAGGCCGCCGCGGTGTTGGAAGCGGCGCTGGCCGCGGCCAATCGCCTGCCGCCCCCGGATCCCCTGACCAGGGGCTGGGCGCCCGGTCCCCGGCGCGGGCGGGGTCTCGCGCTGGCCGTGAAGAATATCGGTTTCGGCCACGGTACGGTGGACGAGTGCCACGCTTGGGTGGAACTGCACGGGGGAGTCGAGGTGGAGGACGTGCATGTGGGCACGGTCGGCGCGGATCTCGGTCAGGGCGCGCACTCCGCCTTCCGGCAGATGACCGCCGACCTGCTGGACATCGACCTGGAGCGGGTCCACCTGCATGCGGACAGCACGGACGACGCCGAATCCAGCGGCAGCGCCTCCGCCTCCCGCCTGACGGTATACACGGGCGCGGCCCTGCACGGCGCTGTGCGACAGGCACTGGCGCAGTGGGAGGACGAGGAGCGTCCGGCACGCGGCGAGCATGTGTTCAGGACGGACAGGACCACGGCCATGGATCCGGAGACGGGCCGCGGGAACCCCTTCTATACGTTCGGGTACTGTGCCCAGGTGGTGGATGTGGACGTTGATCCCGAGACCGGCAAGGTGCAGGTCCTCCAGGTCGTCTCCGCCAACGACGTGGGCCGGGCCGTAAACCCCCAACAGATCGAGGGTCAGGTGGCCGGCGGCGTGGCCCAGGGACTGGGCTGGGCGCTCTGGGAGGACCTGCGCGTGGAGGACGGGCGGGTCCTGAACCGGGGACTGGAGACCTATCTGCTGCCGACCGCCCTGGACATGCCTCCCCGCATCGTGCCCGTGATCGTCGAGGACGGCGCACCGGAACATCCGCTTGGTGTCAAGGGCATGGCCGAGATGCCGCTGCTGCCCACAGCACCGGCCCTGGCCGCCGCCATCCGGGACGCGGTGGGGGTGAATCTTGGTGATTTGCCGTTCACCAGTGAACGCATCCGCCGGGCCGTGGCGGCACTCCGCGGCCCCAAATCGGTTGGGAACGGCAGTTGGCAGGGGCTGTAAGTGTAAGATTAAGTGTTAATCCGCGTCACCAGCCAGCGAGGCTGACGAGTGAAATGACCTTCTCCGCCACGGGCCCCTTTCCGCGTCGTGTTGTGATTACCGGTTTGGGCGCCCTGACCCCCATGGGGTTGTCAGCCGTCGAAACCTGGGACAATGTGCTGGCCGGCCGCTCCGGCATCGGGCCCATGACCCGGTTCGATCCCAGCGAAATCAAATCCAAGATCGCCGCCGAAGTGAAGGGTTTCGATCCCCTCAACTTCATGTCGCGCAAGGAATCGCGCAGTCTCGACACCTATTCCCGCTTTGGCGTGGCAGCCGTCCAGGAAGCCATCAAGGATGCGGGCCTGGAGTTCTCGCGGGAGGACATCCAGCGGGTGGGGGTCACCATCAGCAGTTGCGTGGGCGGCATCGAGGACTACACCAATTCGGTCAAGACCCTGCTCAAGCGCGGCATGCAACGGGTGTCGCCGTTTCTGGTGCCGCGCATGCTGGTGGACAGCCTGGCCTCCCGCATTGCAGTCCGCTACGGACTGCAGGGTCCCACGATGGGGGTCACAACCGCCTGTTCCACGGGCCTGACGGCCCTCTGCCAAGCCTTCGACCAGGTGCGCTTCGGTTCCGTGGACATCGCCATCTGCGGCAGTTCCGAGGCAGCCATCGTGCCGCCGATGGTGGCCGGTTTCGATGCCATGGGCGTGCTCAGTTCCAACAACGACATGCCGGAGGAGGCCGCCAAGCCGTTCGACAACGAACGGGACGGGTTCGTCATCGGCGAGGGTTGCGGGATCATGATCATGGAGACCCTGGAACACGCCCGCGCCCGCGGTGCCCGGATTTACGCCGAGGTGGCCGGCGGGGGCATGAGCAACGACGGCAACGACATGGTGGCCATGGAGAAGAACGGCATCGGCATCCAGAACGCCATGCGCGTGGCGCTTTACCATGCCAAGCAGCTGCTGGGGATTGATGCCAGCGATGTGGACTACATCAACCCGCACGGCTCCGGCACCAAGCTCAACGACAAGGTCGAAACCCACGCCATCAAGGGTGTCTTCGGCGAGCATGCATACGATGTCAACATCAGCAGCACCAAGAGCATGATGGGCCACCTGATGGGGGCCGCCGGCTCCGTGGAGGCCATCGTGGCGGTCAAGTCGGTGGACGAGGACACGGTGCCTCCGACCATCAACCTGCACACTCCGGATCCGGACTGCGACCTCAACTACACTCCCAATGTTGCGCAGCAACGGCCGGTGCAAGCCGCCATGAACAACAGCATCGGCCTGGGCGGCAACAACACCAGCATGATTTTCAGCAAGCCGGACTGAGGTGCCTGGGCGCCCGGTCTGGCAAGGGCTTTCACTATGGCCGTCATCCAAAACGGAACGGGACCCGCGGACGACACCGTGTCGGTGCCGATGGTCAACGGCACCGACGGTGCGACCGGTGCGGACGCGCCGATCGCGCAGGTCCGGACGGACCCCTTGGCCACATTCCCGGCCCACGGCCCGTATGCCCAGATGGTGGGCTGGGGCTATGTGACTCCCAGGAAGGTGGTTACCAACAACGACTTGGCCAACATTGTCGACACGTCCGACGAATGGATTCGGCAGCACACCGGCATTGAGTCGCGCCACATCGTGACCGACGAGTCCGAAACCTCGGCCACGCTGGGTGCCCAGGCAGGTCGGCAGGCCCTGGATGTGGCCGGGGTCCCGCCGCAGAAGGTGGGTCTCGTCATCTGTGCCACCAGCACGCCGACCCATGTGTTTCCGTCCACCGCCAGCCAAATCCAGGACGACCTGGGCTGCATCAACGCCGGTGCCTATGACCTGAGTGCCGCCTGTTCGGGATTTGTCTATGCCCTGGCCATGGCCCGGTCGGCCATTGTGGCGGGGGACGCGGAATATGTCCTGGTTGTCGGGGCGGAGGTGATGAGCCGGTTCGTCGACTGGACCGACCGGTCGACCTGCATCCTGTTCGGCGACGGCGCAGGGGCGCTGCTGATTGCGGCCAGCGATGTCAAGGGCGGCATCGGGGCCTGCGAACTGGGCAGTGACGGCTCCGGGGGGGATCTGCTGACCCTGCCGGCCGGCGGCAGTGCCCGCCCGGCGACCCTGGAGACGGTCAGCAGTGGCGAGCACTTCATTCGCATGGACGGACCGGCCGTGTTCCGGTTTGCCACGCGGGTGATGGCGGATGCCACGCGGTCGGTTCTGCAGAAGCAGGGCTGGACGCTGGACGACCTGGATCTGGTGATTCCGCACCAGGCCAACAGCCGGATCATTCAAAACAGCGTAATCAAGCAGCTCAAGATCCCGCCCGAGAAGGTCTTCATCAACATTGCCGAGTACGGCAACACCAGCACGGCTTCGATACCGATTGCCCTGTGCGAAGCCCTGGCCGAGGACCGGATCAGCCCGGGCAAGAATTTGGTTCTGGTCGGGTTTGGCGGGGGCCTCAGCTGGGGAGCCCTGGCCGTGAACTGGTCGGTTTCACAACAGGATGTGTCGCGCCACTGGTGGCAGGGGGCGCGGCAGCAGGCGGCCTACCGCGCCGGTGCCGCGCGCAGCATGTGGCGCCGCGTGGAACGCAGGTTTGCCTCGCGCCGCGATCGCAGCTGAATTGTCGCCGGCCGCATGGCTGGCCGTGCCGGAATTTCAACCGGGCACAGGTACCCGACGGCGGATCCGCGCGCAGGCGCGCCGGGGGGCTTTCTGAGCGACCCGCGATGCCGACGTTGAGCCGTCGGGCTCAGCCGGCAAACGTGGATGGAAGTGGTTCTGGCCGGTCGCCGGACGAACCGATACGGGACCGGGTCAGGTCCATTTGTAGCGTGCCGGCTGTACCGCAGGCAGATCGGTCAGGTCCGCGACATCGTGCTCGTCAGCCTTGAGGCCGGCTTTCTCAATGATGAGGCTCGCCAGTTCCGCACGGTAGCGGGTGTCTTCCCGTTGCAGGACGCCGGGGTCCAGTTCGTCCCCGGCATTGTGATAGACCTGCAGATAGATGTTCTCGTAGGTGGGATCGAATCGGCGAACCCAGATGTCGACGCGTTCGATCTTGTCCCACGTCCAGAACTTGTTCATGGCCCACAACCGGAACGGGTTGCGCACCTGCAGGCCCTCGCTGGTCACGATGACGGTCTCGTTCATTTCCAGCAGGTTCGAATAGAGCAGCAGCACGCCCCAGGCGAAAAAGCTCCAGGCAATCGCCTCCGCGAAGAAGGTGTCGGTCAGGTTCATGGTGAACGCAAGGCCACCGCCCAGGATCAAGCCCACCGATGCCGCAACGTTGCGCTTGAAGCCGGTGAAGCGAATCGGTTCCATCGAGGCTGATTCGGAGGTTGGGGCGGACATGGTCATGGGTTTCGTCTCTCTCAACTGGGCCGGATTATAGCCGACACCCGGTGTCCGAAGGCATGCCGGGGATGCCCGCGACGGGCGGTACAACCCCTACGCGTCACACTTGCCTGCGGGATTGCACACGGTTGGTACGGTCTTTGCACTCGGCTTCAACAGGATCGTCCGACACTCCATGCCGTTGGGGTCTGGTCAGCAGAGAGGAGCAATACATGAATCACCTGGACCAGTACGTCGCTCGGGAAATGTACGAGGAACGGCTGCAGGAGGCCGCCGCACAGCGTCGGGCCCGCAAGGTCCAGCGTTTGCGGAAGCCACCGGTTGCGTCGCCCTTGCGGCAGTGGACCGCCCGGCTTTTGATTGGCATCGGTACCCGCATCCAGGGACCGCGCCCCATCTCGCCGGCACCCGTCTGATATCGGCGATCAAACCATTCCCGCTTATCGAGCGCCGTCCCGCGCATCCTGCAGCGGCCCCGGTTATCCGGGGTCGCTGCGCGTCCGGGCTTCAGTTTGGCGGCGGCATGCCGAACTCCCGTTCGAGCATGGGCCAGCTTCCGTCCGGATCCGACTCGATCAGCGGGACCATCACCGGCAGGAGCCCCCGTTCATCCCGGATGGGCGCCGGTTCCGGAACACGGCGGCGGGGGGCGGTTCCGCTTTCGATCCATGGTTCGGGCCAACCCAGGGTGGCCGGTGGCGGTCCGGGACCGGGACTCCACACGGGCCGCCAAT
>JAPPAJ010000065.1 GCA_026705565.1 Caldilineaceae bacterium
AGCAGAAATGGCAGATACCGTTCATCGCGCATAAAGGCGCCCCGCCCCGGCTGCGGGAACACACCCAGAGCTTCAACGGCATTGCGACGAACCCACGGGGACAGGTCGTTTACCATGGCAACTACACGCAGTGCCAGGATCCGGGCCGCGGTACCCATGTCTCCCACGGCATCGACTGCGCTGCTCCGGATGCGCCAGTCCTCAGAACCCAAAGCCTCTTCCAGTAACGACAAGCCGGCAATCCCCTGATTCGCCAGCGCGCAACCAAACATGTGCTCGCAGGGACTGGTGTGTTCCGAGCACCGGGCCCAGTTCTCCGCGGCATCCGCCTCGGTCCGCCACAGACGGAAGACTTCGTCACGGTGGCCGAAGGCATCCGACCCAATGGTGTAGGCCGCCCTCAGTCGCTCCGTCTCTGACCCGGCCATCAGATCCGACAAGGCAGCATCCCCGTATTCCCGTCCCACTGCTGGAACGGGGTCTCCCCTGTTCCAACGCCACATGGCTTGCCACAGGGGTTCCAACGGATCCTGCTCCCGACCCGCGGGTGCCTGCCATTCCGCTTCCCGATTGTTCCAGGCGGGGGCAGTGGGTTCGGTTGCACGGCAGAACAGGAACTTGAGCATGTACCGATTACGGCCCGAGTCATTGCGCAGGGCCCGGTGCCAAACATCGTAATGAACCAAGATGACGGTGCCGGCCTCACCGGTCACTCCCAATTCCTTGTGTCCGGCCAACGATTCCTCTGAAGCGAAGTACTGACTGCCGGGCGTCACCCCGGTGGGCCCCATGTCGGCAGTGACATCCTGCGGGTAGTACATGGCCATGGACCAACGGGAACGATGGTGACGGACATTGACGTCTTCTTCGTAGGAATCCTTGTGGTTGCGCTGCGCCGGGGTGCCCGGCCGGTTTTGATGGCAATGCCGGTGCGGATGCATGAAGTAGTCCTCTCCCAAGATGGAACTCAATGCCCCCTTGACCGCGGGGTCCGTGAACACCAGCTGCAGGGCCGGATTCATCTCCAGGATTTCGTTGCCCGGATTGCCCGTCGTCGAGAAGATCTCCTCACACCGCTCACGGATATGGTTGTGCACTTCCTGGGGCAAACCGGACTTCAGGACCAAATAACCGTCGGTCAGATACCTCCGCATCTGCTCGTCGGACAGTCGGTGAAGAAGGTCGTGGGCGTTCATGTTGCTTGAGCCGTGGCAGGTCTGAAGTTCATCGATTGCCTGCGCCTGCAAGATGGGGCAGGCACAGACAGGGACGTTTCAAACATTGTGATGCAGTTCGGTTGCGCATCGATGCCCGATGAGCGGAACACTCGCACACCAGCCGACAGTTCAGTATAGGATCGGACCAACCAGTCCGTAACCGACAGGAACCATATTGTGTCGTCCGAAAGCTCCCTGCCTTTCCTGTACCCGGATCAGTCCGAGTTCACCCTGCTGCGGCGTCGAAGCGGCCTGTACATTGACAAGACACACCATGTTCTCTCGTTGCTGGCCTCCACGAATCGCGATCCGTCGCTGCTGAACAACAAGTACGTTTTTCTGGCCCGTCCCCGGGGCTTTGGCAAGTCCCTCCTGGTGACAACCCTGGAAGCCTTCTTCCAAGGTGAGGTTCCCATTGATTCCCGCTACCTGAACGGCTACAGCCCGGAACCGATCCTAAGCAAGGCGGAACTGTTCCGCGGCACGGCCGCAGCAGACACCGTCGAAAGTCGCGGCTTCCATCCGGTCATACGACTGAACATGACCAACATCCCCTCCGATACACCAGAACGACTGAAAACCAACCTGCTGGAGATGCTGGGTGACCAGTACACCCTGTGGAATCGCCGCGGCATCGATGTGGGCCTGAAGCCCATAAATGAATCCGGCGTGGTCAGATTTCCCTCCGACCCCGTGGTCAGCCCGGCCCAGCGCCTGGAGGATCTGGTGGGCCAGCTCAAGGCGCGCTACGGGGCCAACCCTGTCGTTCTGGTCGACGAGTACGACGCACCCTTGATGCACCTGCTGGACAGGAAAACGGACCCCGAACCCATCCTGGATATCCTGCGCAACTTCTACGTCAGGCTCAAGAGCCTCGAATCCGATCTGCACTTCGTCTTCGTTACCGGCATCACCCGCTTCACCCACAGCAGTGCTTTCTCAGGCTTGAACAATCTGTGGGACATCTCTTGGGATCCCGCTTACGCGACCCTGTGCGGCTTCACCGAACGGGAAGTCCAAACCACACTGCATCCCCATCTTGCCCAAGCCGCTGCCCACCTTGATCTGTCCCTTGAGGACTTCATGGACAAGGTGCGCCGCCAATACAACGGCTATCACTTCAGTCTCCCCGACCACAACGAAAGCGTCTACAACCCTTTCACCCTGGCCTGCTGCCTCCGGGACCTGCAGAATCCGGACAACGCGGCGTGGGTGAAGGTCACCGGATGGCCCAACCACTGGGCCGTCTCCGGCAACTCCATGTTCCTGATCCGCCTCATGCAGGAGGGGCAGTACCTTCTGCCCGCGGATCCGCCCCCATGGGACAGCCTGATGCGTACGGCCTACAGCCTGGACCGGGTCGACTTCGTCTCCCTCATGTTCCAGACCGGCTACTACACCCTGTGCCAGGACACGGACGGGGACCTGTACCTGGATTATCCCAACGACGAAGTCCGCCGAACCTACAGCCATGAACTGCTGGAGACCTACCGGCAACCACCCGACCCGCGGACCCTGCGGGCCATGCACCGGGCTCTGTCTGATGAAAACTATCGCAAGTTCCGCGATCTCCTCCACACCTTCCTGGCCGGCATCCCCGGCGAGAAACTGCGTCATGAGACGGACTGCCACCTCGTGCTGCACGTGCTGTGCCAATTGATGCAGATGGAGTTCCTATCGGAAGTGCACCAAGGCGGCGGCCGCTCCGACATGGAGGTCCGGTTTCCCGGACATGTCTGCGTCATGGAGTTCAAGTACGGCGAGTCCCCGCAGGCGGCCCTGGACCAGATCCGGTCGCACGACTACGGCCGCCGCCATTTCGGGGGAAGCCGCCGAGTGGTCGCGCTGGGCCTCAACTTCGTCCCCGGCAATGGGACGGAACCACCCGCCGTGGAGCATGCCGTCTGTGTCCGGTACCGACCCGAGTGAAGGCACTGCCCCTGTCAGAGGCATTCAACTCAGTCGCAGTCAGGACTGTAGCAACAGCCTCCAGGAAGCTGCTCGATTCACCAAAGTAGCGAATCTTGGGCCGAATGTTGGACAGTCAATCCATCAACGCGGGTGGTCCGGCAACCCTCGCGCAAACGGCGCGCTGATGCCATTCAAGCGTTTACATGGCCGACGGTTGTCGGCCACCAAATGCCACAGGCTGTGTGCCGGATTGGTGTCTTCGTTCAAGTGCCCCCAAAAGCCACCCACTCGACCAACCTGCTCGGTTCTTCGGAGAGTAGCCCCTCTACATCGTCGAGACAGGTCGCCACTGGCTCGCGGCACGGGAACAAGGACGGAAAGGCGTGCACCGAGGGTTTCAGTAGAATCAGGACGATGCAGGTCAACAGCTAGCCTTGGGATCCAGCAGGAATTAAGGAGCTCGTTGGATTGAATCAGGCCCGACAACCCACAACGAAACAATGATGAAGCCATTGAAAGACCGCCTTGACCTCCAGATGACGGAGGAGGAGATGCGCAGCCTTGCCCACCTGGTCACCGAACTGGTGATGGAACGGGTCGGCAACCTGAGCCGGGAACCGGCCTGGGATGGCGACTTCCGGCTGGAACTTGAGGACCAATTGCTGTCCGAGCCGCCGGAGGAAGGCCAATCCCCAAGGGAAGTCTTTGAACGGGCTGCACACAAGATCCTGCCGTTCGCAGCCCGAATTGATCACCCCCGTTTCTTTGGTTTTATTCCATCCTCCCCTACCTGGCCCGGCGTGCTGGCCGATTTCATGGTGGCTGGATACCAGGTCAACCAATGCACATGGTTGACATCCAGTGGTCCGAGCCAGCTTGAGTTGGTGGTCATCGACTGGTTTCGCCGCTGGATTGGTTATTCTGAGGGGGCGGGCGGGCTTTTCACGAGTGGAGGATCGGCTGCCAGTCTGGATGCCTTTGTGGCAGCCAGGGAGGCCGCCGGCAATCCGGAACGGGCAACCGTGTACATGAGTGACCAAAGCCACTCCGTCCTCAGTCGAGCGGCCATGATCATGGGCGTACGGCGGGAGTGCATCCGCATGATTCCCAGTGACGAGAACTTTCGGCTGGACATGGCAGCACTTGTCAGGGCGGTTCAAGCCGACCGGGCGGCAGGCTTCAATCCCCTCATCATTTGTGCCACCGCCGGGACAGCCAGCACAGGTGCCGTGGACCCCTTGGAGGCGATGGCGGACTTCTGCGAAGAAGAGAAGATCTGGATGCATGTCGATGCCGCGTACGGAGGGTTCGCCGTCTTGACCGAAGAAGGCCGGAAGCTCTTGCAGGGGTTGGAACGTGCGGATTCGGTCGGACTGGATGCCCACAAATGGCTGTTTCAGCCGTATGAAGCCGGCAGTTTGCTGGTGAAGGACGGAAGCACCCTGGAGAAAGCCTTCGCCGTACACCCCGATATCCTCCAGGACACGGTTTGGGGGAAGGACCATCCCAACTTCGTGGATCGCGGTCTGCAACTGAGTCGCTCGGTGCGCGCCCTGAAAGTTTGGGTGTCAATCCAGACATTCGGGATGGCTGCGTTTCGGCGGGCGGTAGCCAAAGGCATGGAACTGGCCAGCCAAGCGGAAGAATTCGTCCACGCCAGCCCAATCCTGGAGAGCCTGACTCCCGCGTCGTTGGGAATAGTGTGCCTTCGGATCAACCCTGCCGACACCCACCGAAGCGAGGAAACACTGGAACAGGTGAATCGGACCATTCTCGCTCGTCTCTTCTGGGACGATGATGCGTTTGTGTCCTCCACACTGCTCCACGGTACATTCTCCCTGCGCCTCTGTATTCTCAACCACACCACTACCTGGGACGATGTACGCGAGACGCTGGAGACGATTGAGCGTTTTGGCAGGGAGGCGTTGACAGGAGGAGTACACAGTTGAGAGAACGGACTCGTATTTCTAAAATCATTGCAGGAGCCAGATCAAACAAAGACAGTCACCCACGCAGGGCTTCCCATGCCATCAGGGCGTTGTTGCGGCGATAGAGTCAAGGATGGGTTGCGGCCTTAAGCAACATATCGGTGCCAGCACCCGGCTTGCGCAGCCATGTCTGCGTCATGGATATCAAGTACGGCGAGCCCTGGATCTGATCCAGTCGCACGACTACGGCCGCCGCCATTTCGGCGGGAGTCGCCGAGTGGTCGCGCTGGGCCTCAACTTCGCCGCCGGCAACGGGACGGAACCACTCGCCTTGGAGCATGGTGTCATCCGGTACCGACCCGAGTGAAACCGCCGTCAGCCAGCTCGGACATGCTGTCCAAGGCGACCAGCATGCACAAGCCCTCAACGGCCAGCTGCCAGGAATACAACATGTCCTCGGGCATCCCTTGGGATCGGTGCCCCGCAGTCAATGGATCAGGCCGTCAATTCCCTGGTACGGCGCGACCGCAAGACAAGTACCCAAATGCCGAGGGCCCACTCCACAAGGGCCCAAAGCAAGCCGACCTGATCCAAATAATCAAACACCAGGAGCGAAATCAGGAACTGAACCAGGTGGGCGGTACCGGCCACGAACAACGGAATGGACACAATCCCCAGGAACCGTCTGAACTGGCTGCGCAAATCGGGCGAGGTCCGGTAGTAGTGCTCCGCCACCACCAGGAAAATCAGGGTGCAAACCCCGACCACCGCAAAGGTTGTGAAGAGAACGGTGCCGTGGATTAGGTACCGGTCCAACTCCTGACTGGTCAGGATCAGGCGGACCGCGTCGCGCAGGGTCCAGGCCGCCAGAAACCCGCCCGCAAAGCTCAGGAGCAGGTAGACGTAGGTCAGAAGATGGAAGCCGACGCTGCGCCGCCCCATCAACGGATCAAGGGTCATCCCACAAAATACAGGAATCTTCAGGCCGAGAGCGTAACCGGTGCGACCGTGATGCCGTCCAGATTGAGGTCCTTGGCAAAGTGGCAGGCTGCAAAGTGCCTGTCGGACATGGACACCTGCGGTGGATCCTCCTTCCGGCAGATGTCCTGCACATGCGCGCAGCGTTCCTGAAAGACGCAGCCGGTCGGCAGATTGGCGGGGTCCGGCGGTTCACCGGCAGTCACCAGCCGCTTGCCCCGGCTTCCCTTGGCCGTGCGCGGCACGGCTGCCAGCAGCAGGGCCGTATACGGATGGCGCGGTCTGTCCAGCAATTCATCCTTGGGCCCCAGTTCCACCAGCCGGCCGGCGTACATGACCGCAATGCGGTCACAGATGTAGCGAATCACGCTCATGTCGTGCGACACGAACATGTAGGTCAGATGAAACTCTCCCTGCAACTCCTGCAACAGATTCAGGATCTGCGCCTGAATCGACACGTCCAAGGCGGAAACCGGCTCATCCGCGATCACCAGACGCGGGTTTACCACCAAGGCCCGGGCGATGCCAATCCGCTGCCGTTGCCCGCCACTGAAGCTGTGGGGATAGCGACGCAGATGCTCCACCCGCAAGCCCACCTGTTCAATGATGCGGGCCACCCGTTGCTCGAGCTCCGTGCCCTTGGCCACGCCGTTGACCAGCAGCGGCTCGCCCACGGTCTCCAGGATGTTCATGCGGGGATTGAGCGAAGCGAAGGGATCCTGGAAGATCATCTGGGCCCGACGCCGGAACAGCTTCTGCTCTTCCTGAGTCAGGCTGCCGACATCCAGCCGGCCCTCATCCAGGTTGATCCTGACGGATCCGGCCGTCAGGTCATAGAGGCGCAGGATGGTTCGGCCCAGCGTGGTCTTGCCGCAGCCGCTCTCGCCCACCACACCCAGGGTTTCACCATTGGCCAGCGTGAACGACACGTCGTGGACGGCCTTGGTGAAGCCGATCACCCGGCGCAGAAACCCCTTGGTGATAGGAAAG
>JAPPAJ010000282.1 GCA_026705565.1 Caldilineaceae bacterium
GTGGAAAAGGTCGAACCGCTGGTCAATTCCGTGCCAGACATTGCGGACCGGACAAGGCTGCCCGGTGGCTGTCAGGGTCAGTTGGCACAGGCGGGCGAAGTTGGAAGCAAAGGTGTGGGGTGACGCGGCCGGCGTCAGATGGCGCACCAGGATGTCCTTCAGGCGCAGGGCCCGGGCATCCCGGGAGCGAACCTGCACAAGGGCCTTGTGGACACTCCCGGCCGAGGCGGTGGCCTCAAAGCGAATGGGACTGTCGGCCTCGGTCACGGGAGTCCGCGGCGATGCGTCCTGAACAATCCGCGTGAACGCCGCCCCGGCTCTCCGGTTGCCGGCGAACAGGACCAGGGTGAAGAATGGTCCGAGTTCCGTCAGAGCGACACCCAGGAGTTGGGCCATCCTGATCAGATTGGGCTGCATCTCCGTCGCAATGTCGTAACCGCCGCAGCACAGGATCAGGTCGGGAGCCGCCTGCTCAAGGTCGTGGACAAACTCAAGGGGGCGTACGGTGTCGGACATCAGGGTGGTTCCCAACAAATGGCCTGCCGCGGATTGGACGAGGGTCTCGGCCGGTTCCTGCCAGACCGGCGTCAGGGCACAGAGCCAAACGCGGAGCGGAGGCAGGGGGTCCAGTGTCAGGTACAGTTGATCCATGCGCCATGCGGCCGGGACGGTTCCCGGCTCCGAATTCGGCTCCGGCCGGCGAATCTCGGCTCCCACAAGACTGCCGACGTGATCCAGCACCGTGGCGACGGATGCCAGGGCAGGGTCTGCGGGCGACGGCATGTTGCGCTCCGGCAGCAGGGGCTGGTCAAGGTCCAGTGCGTGCCAGGTGATCAGTTGCTGCCGGTCCCCATGCTTCTCGCAGATTGCAGCGTGCACGCGATGGGCTTCGAGGCCAAGACAAAAGGTGGTAGTCATGGAGGCGGCCGGCCACGGGTACGTAGGGGATGCGGCATTGGATCAACCACCCAGCCGAACCAGCCAATCGGTCAGCGACAGCAAGTCCAGCGACTCAAGCAGGCCTTCCAGAAAAGCACCCAGCAAGGTCATGCGGGAGGTCATCAGGCGGGCGAACACCATGCCGGCGGTCAGCATCAACAGCGGCTGACCCAGTGCCGCCACACTTTGGACCACCCCTGCCACCCGGTCCGGCAGGTTCTTGATTCTGCTCCCTGCCGTGGCACCGGCCAGCAGCGTCAGGCCGGTAAGGAGCGAGGTGGCCAGCAACTGCCACCCGGTCCGGTTGGCAGCGGTCATCTGTGGAATCAGGGTTCCCACCAGCATCCCGCCGACCAGGGTGGCCGCGGTGAAGGCCAGAATCGCGGTGGCCGCCAGGGAGGCGGCCGCCTTCAGGATCCGAATTGGCGCTGCGTAGGGGTTCAGGAGACTGGTTGGCGCCGGGGGATGGGGCAGACAGGTTGCCAAGGCCAACAACAGGAACAGCGCCACCGGCACGGTCACCGCCACCGGCCATGCGCCTGTGCGGACAGGGGCCGCGATCCGGGGCTGGATCAGGGTTGTCCAAACCAGAATGAACAGCCAGCCGATGGTTGCGCCCACCAGCACATACTGCAGCAGCCTGGCAATGCGGTGTTCGCGCCATATCATGGTGAACAGGCCCAGGGATATACACAGGCCGACCCAAAGCCCGATTTTCTCCATGCCGACCGGTTCCATTGATTGGGTCCGGATTTACGGTTGCGGCGCCATGCCACGCGCCAGGAGGGTGCCGACGACGACAAGCACCAAGGCAATGGACAGCCAGCCTTGGAAACGCGACATGGCAAGCGTATGCCGCGTCAGATCCTCCGCGGCGCTGCCCGCCAGAGGTTCCGCCAGGTGGTGTGCGTCGCCGATGCCGCTCACAACTCCCGCCAGTTGGCCCGTCTCGAGATAGGGGCCAAGCAGGGGAGCCGCCGCCGCGCTGGTTACCGCCAGGACCGGCACCTGTGTTGCGGGTGAAACGAGTTCCAGCCAGTGAACGACGTCAATGGCCTGATCGGTGACGATGAGGTGCAGGTTGTAGTCCGAAGCCCGCAGCCGTTCCCGTACCGCGGAGCCGGACGCTGGATTGCCACCGTTTTCGTTGGCCACATCCGCACCGCTGCTCGCTGTCATTGCGGGGAGGGCGGCGGGTCCTCCCGGCCAATACGCCATCGCCAAGACCGTTGTCACGCCGATGGGCATGGCTCCTTCAGGCAAACTCCTGAGCAATGAAGCGCGGACATCGTGGAGCACGGTCTGGACCCGCGGCAGCGCCAAGGGATGTTGACTGAAAAAGGCCAGGGACGTGGCGGACCGCAGCAATACTGTCAGCACGGGTGCCACCGCCGTGTCCAATTCCCCGGCGACTCCCGGGTGGTTTTGCCAAAACACCAGCACGCGTGACACGTCGTTGAGTTCGACGAGGTGGCGCGCCGCGGGCTGACTGCCCCCGTATTGGTAGGGCACGTCCTTGCCGATGCCGGGGGTGAAGATCGTCGCCAACAAGGCTGTCGCCAGCAGGAACAGCATGGGCCATCGGACCTGTGCAAAACGTGGGAAGACCCTGCGGACTGTGTCTCGGACGGCACCGGCCGGAATCCCCACTCTGGGTAGGCCCTGCAGACGCTGGACTGTTTCCGGGCCCAAGGTTTTGCCGGTGGCCACGGGTTCCTCCCATGCGAACGGGTGCGGAAGTTCCGGTCGCGGCAGAAGACCTTCCAGATCCGAGATGACCGGACGGCCCGAAGGTTCCTCCTGTCGGGGCAACTCTTCCACGGGTTTGGTCGGCACTGCAGGCGGTGCCGGTGGATCCGCCGGAGGCTGCCTGTCGTCCGCCTCGGTCGCGTCTTCCCGGCCGACATACTCCAGGCGGGCGCCACATGCGAGGCAGTAGGGTTCGTGGACGGGGTTTTCGTGGCCGCAGTGCCGGCAGCCGACTTGTCGCATGGGCATGGCGGATCAGGTCTCCGAAGTGTCGTATTGGGGTGCCGGAGCATCATCCGGGTCACGGTGTCCGGCTGCGGGCATCAGGTGCTGTATCAGGAATGCGCAGGCGGCGATGACGGTACCCAGGAGCACGCCCCTAATGACCGGTGTGCCGAACAGGGCAAAGGAATCATCCAGCCAGCGCTGGGCCGGCTGCGGCATGAGCGGCTGCAGCCACGGCAGTTGCAACGCCAGGACCGCCAGGAAGCCGATGGTAAACCAGCGATGGCCCATGCGGCGTCGGCGCAGGGCCAAGATGTATGCCCCGGCCAAACTAAAAAACGTGGCTGCCATCAGGGCTTCTTCGGCCGGGGCGATCACCCAGCGGAACACCCACCCCAGTTGCAGGCTCGCCACGCCCTGCTCGCCGAACAGGCCCATGGTTACGACGCCGATGATCGCAGCCAGCAGGATCAGGCTGTAAAGCCACTCTTCCTCGGCCAACCACACGCGACGCACATGGAAAAGGCATACCTGAACAAGCCCGGCCAGCATGGCCAAGGCGGCCAGCGTTACATAACCGGAATACACGGGCACAAGAACAAGCTGGGTTGATCCCAGTTGCAATGGCCCCACCAGCCGGTCCAGCAGAACCCATGCGGCCACGACGGCGAACACGATCCACCGGGACGTGTGCAGCCATCCGGATCGAAAAGAGTGCCGAATAATGGAACGCCCCTATTGGCCGGCCATGAAGCGGACCAGATTGCTTGCCAGCCAGATCAGTGCGACCACAAGCCACACCCACCGTACCCAACCGTTGGTCCTGGGTGTGGGACCGTGCCTCTCCGGGAAGACTTCCGGACTCCATGCCGGTGCCCGAGCCGAGTCCAGCATCACTTGGCGATCATTCGCCGTTGCGGCGACCAGGGAATGTTGCAGATGGGGCGGATTGGGTCTCCTGCCTTGCAGGATCCCGTTGACCATCCCCCGCCGTGACTGTATGTTCAGGGCCGAGGTCGCCATGCCGAGTGTGGGACCGCACCAGGCGACGCCGGGCGGTGAAGGGGCGCGAGGACGCGGCGGGGCTCCCGGCGACGTGGATTCAAGCGCACACGAGGCCAGCAGCCAGCCAAGTCCGTCGCCTCGGCAGCAGAACGCGGCTCCGGTGTTCCGGGCTGCCTGGCGGTGCCATTCTTCCAAGGCCGCATGCACTTGAAGTTGTCCGGCCCCGATCAGGTCTCCTTCAAGCCAAAGGATTGGCTGCCGGGCAGCCTCCACCGCCTCATAGCCTGCACGGCGCCAAAACGCCACCAACGATGATCTACGCATCATCGGGATGGGTTTGTTCCGGATTGTGGACTGTGGGGAGCAATCCCATGAGTTGGAGGATCCTGGACTTGGGTACCGGCACTCCCAGCACTGTCATCAGTGGCTGTAACGCCAGGAGCAGGTGTCCGGCGGCGAATGCCAGCGGGGAATGGCCCGCGAGCATGAGTTCGGCCAGCTCCTGCCACGCCGGGACATCCGACCGGACGGCAGCGGAGACGGTATTGTCCGCCATCGATTGTTGCACTCCGGAATTCCGGCGGTTGGTTGACATGTCAAGGGTTCGGCCTTCACTTCCTGAATATTACCGACTTTCCGCTACCGGCCGTCAAGACTGCATGACAGTGACAGCGGCACCGCCCGGTGCGAATACCGGGTGTCGGCTGCTGTGATACGATTTCGTGCGTTTCGCCGCCTTCATCGCCCGGTTTGCGTCCCTCCGGTCAAGCCCGCCTCCGCAGCGCGGGGCAGGCACGCATCCGCGCAAACCCCAACAATCCTCCGTGCGAATCACTTTCCAGCTGTTTCATCCGAGCCAGCGTGCGAAGAGGGGCAGGTCCCTGTTCGATCTTTGTGTGCGTTCCCGGCCTGGATGGGTCCGGTTTGTCGTCCAAATCCTGATTGTGGTCTGCCTGTGGCCAGCCACAGCCCAGACCGCTGTGTCGTTGGCCCAGACCGGAGTCAGCGGCTACACCTACCATGTGCAGCCCGGAGACACTTGGTTCGCCATTGCCCAGGCGACCGGCCAAACCGTTTCCCTGCTGCAGCAGGTCAATCCGCAGGCAGTCCGCAACTTCGATCTTCTGTACACCGGCGAGCAAATTTTGGTACCGTCCGCCGGTCAACCGCGGTATCACGATGTGCAGCCGGGAGACAGCCTGGCATCGGTTGCCAGTACGTATGCCGTATCGGTTCGACTGCTGGTGGCCACCAATCCCCAGTTGGGTGGCAGTGCGGGATCCCTGGCGGTTGGCGTACGGCTTCTCATTCCGTTGCTCCATGCGGAGGCGAACAGCCGGAACTCCTTTGAGTTCGACCCGTCCGTGGCCATGGCAAGCCTGCCGGAAGGCGTGGTGGTTCCGCAGAGCTACCGGGTTCAGCCGGACGCGCCGGGTTTGCAGTCGGAGGATGCCGTCGGCGGCAACCTGATTCCCGATTCCACCTTGCCGCCACCGGTTTGCACGGAACCTGCCGGATACGCGGATTTCATTCGCAGTGCCCTCGACTACTGGCAGGGCAAGGCACAAGGCATTGCCCGCAGTGCCGGCTTGTGCAATTTGGTTGTGGGTGAACTGTTGGACGGCCAGGATGTCAATGGCGATGGCTTCAACGATCTGCTGGTCACGCTGGAGAGCGGCGGTTCGGAACCCAATACTCCGGACCGTACCGATTTGCTGTTGTTGCATTGGCTCGGGGAAAACCTGCAACCGGCGTTGCAGACCAGGGCTTCGGGACGCGTGTCATTGCTTGCGGCCGGGGATGTCAACTCCGACTTGCGTCGGGATCTGGTCTGGACGGATCAGTCCTGCGGGGCGGTTGCCTGTTACACCCGCGTCCATGCCATGAGCTGGGATCAGAAGACGGCGACCTGGCAGGACTGGACCGAGACGCCGATTTCCATGGTCAACGCGGATGTGCGCCTGATGGATGCCGACGTCTTGGGCGACGGCCTGGCGATTCGCCTGCAGGGTGGCGTGCATCAGGCCGCGGGGGCTGGCCCCCAACGGGCGCGTACGGAGATTTGGGCCAGCCGTCAGGGGCAGCCCTTTGCGTTGCAGGCCCTTGAGTTCGGTCCAACCACCCACCTGTACCACGTGGTGCTCGAGGCGCACCTGAAAACGGTGCAGTCCCCGTACCAGGACTTGCACAGTGCCCAACAGTTGTATCGGCAGGTCTTGGCGGACGACAGCCTGCAGGTTTGGCACGATGCCACGGAGCAGGATTTCATGCGGGCCTTCAGCCTTCTGCGGTTGGCTTTCATCGCTTCGTATCAGCAGCAGCCCGAAGTGGCGGCGGAGATTGTCAATGTGCTGGAGCAGGCCTATCCGGCATCGCCGTTCGCCGGTCTGGGACGAAACTGGCTCGCGGCCTATACCGGTGCGGATGATCCCATCGTAGGCTGTGCCGCCGCGCAGGCCTGGGCCAAGGTACATCCGGCAACCTGGCAGCCCTTCGGCCTTTTTGGCTGGTCAAACCCCGGCATGACCCCGGATGCCGTGTGTCCGGTGATCGAAGGCGAGTTTGGACAGCGCCTTGACATCGAACCGGCGGTGGACCCCTCAGCATCCACGCCTCCGGCCGAGTTGTCCCTGTTCCCCAATGCCGAGGAACTGCGCAACCTGTCTCCCGAAGCCTTTGCGGCCTCCGACGACCTGCCCGAGTGCCCGGGTACGCTGGACGGCTATCCGCGCATGATTGAGAGTTTGCTCAACGGACTCCAGGGAGATCTGCTGCTGGTGGAGACATGGCTGCGGCTGTGTGAGGTGGTCTCCGACAGCATTGGGACTCTATCCCAGCTGGACTTGAACGGCGATGGCCACGCCGACACGGTGGCCATCGTGGGGCGCCAGGAGACCGACGGCCTGGGTCCCGACGGCTACGGCGGCCGCCTGGCTGTCTACTACGGATCGTTCGGCAATGCCTCCAACCTGATTTTCGAACCGGCCGTGGTAGGTCTGCCCTCCCTGTTGGCGCTGCAGGACTTGAACAACGACACGAAGCCGGAACTGGCCTGGGTGGACGAGGTGTGCAACGCGGTGTGCCTGTCGACCGTCGAGGTCCTTG
>JAPPAJ010000179.1 GCA_026705565.1 Caldilineaceae bacterium
CGAGTTGACGAAGAAGGTGTTGAACGGTAGGTAGGCGCTCCACCCGTCGGTAAAGTTCTGCCAAACAACCGGGTTGGGGATCCAGACGGGTGGATTCACGAAAATCTGCCTCGACTCCTTCAGGGACGTCGACAGCATCCACAGCAGCGGGATCAGGAACATCACCGCTCCCGGCAGGACCAGCAGGTAGATGATGGTCATGTTGAGGATGCGCCGCTTCGAGGCGCGCTGCCACCACGGAATGACCGGACGGGCGGGGATGCCCCCCGGGGCCACGGTTTCCTGCATTTGGGCCATCTATGTTGCGCCTTCGTAATAAACCCAGCGGCGGCTGCCCCACAGCTGCAGCAATGTCAGGGCCAGAATAATCGTGAACAGGATCCAGGCCAGGGCCGATGCGTAGCCCATCTTCAGGTACTGGAACGCGTTCTGGTAGATGTAGTAGACCAGCATGTAGGTCGACGTTCCCGGTCCCCCCTGGGTCATGACGAGGATGTCGGTCAGGATCTGGAAGGCATTGATGGTGGATATCACGATCACAAAGAAGAGTACCGGGGACAGCATCGGGAGCGTAACGTTGCGAAACTCGTCAAAGGCGTTCGCACCGTCGATGCGGGCGGCCTCGTAGAGCGACTGGGGCACACCCTGCAGCCCTGCCAGAATGATGATCATGTTGGCACCGATGCCCCAGGTGCTCTTGAGAATCAGGGCCGGCTTGGACCAGGTTTGGCTGGACAGCCAAGCCGGTCCGGCGTCAATCGGCAGAAGCTTGACCAGCAGGAAGTTGATCAGGCCCACATTGGGATTGAACAGCCAGATCCAGAGGATGGAGATGGCCACGCCGCTTGCGATCGACGGAAGGTAGTAGATGAGCCGCAGGAAGTAGGTGCCCGGCAGGTTCTGGTTCAGGAGCAGGGCCACGAACAGGGCGCCCAGGGTTCCCAGGAGAACGGAACCGAAGGTGTAGTAGAAGGTGTTGTAGACGGTTTCCCAGAAGACCAGGTCCTCGACCAGCAGCTCCTGATAGTTCTTGAAGCCGACGAAGCCCGACAGGTTGAGGCCGGTCCAGTCCGTGAAGCTGAAGACCAGCGACGCGATGACGGGACCGCCCGTAAACAGGAACAAGCCGAGGAACCAGGGCAGGATTGCAATCCAGAAATCCCGTTCCTCGCGTTGCTGCAACGTCCGCAGGCGCTTGGCCGGGCGCGCCGGTACGCTGGCGGTCATGACAAATGCGGTGGCGCCACGGGCTTGGGATGCCGCAGAGACTTCCACCTCTGCGGCATCCCGGCAAACCTGTCAGGACATGCGCTCCGCGGCATCCGCGAAGACGGCGTTGGCTTCCTCCACGATACCGGTAATGGCCGAATCCACATCGATTTCGCCGCTCTGCAGCAGCGTCTGGTAGCGGCCTGTGATGTCCAGCAACTGGGGTGCCGCGATCGTCTGGTAGGGTCGTCCCGTCACGGCGTAGTTCTCAAGCGCGTGCAGGAAATAGTGGGCGTTGTCGGAGGCCGGCTCCGAATCCAGCCAGGACTGGTAGGCGGAGGCGCGAGCCGGGCTGCCACGACCCGAGCTGCCCCACATGAACTCCATGCCTTCCTTGCTCAGATAGGAGTGCAGGTAGCGCCAGGCCGCAGCTGGATCGCTGCTGTTCTTGGTGATGCTGAAGCCGGAACCGAAGGAACCGCAGCTTTGTCCGGCGGGGCCGGCCGGCCAAGGAGCCACGTCCCAGGCGTAGTTCGCAAACGAGTACTGGGTCGGTGTATTCCAGGAAGCGAAGGGCGACATCCCAATGTTGCCCGCGATCCAGGCGTTCTGTTCGAAGGCCTCGGACTCGGCCGGAGTGGGGGCCGCACCGTGCTCGTGAATCAGGTCGACCCAGATCTGGACCGCCACCCGCGCCTCCGGCGTGTCCAGCTCAATGGCGGTCTCTTCGTCGTTGTAGAGGTTGGCACCGTAGGTGTTCAGCATGTTGGGGTTGGTGCCGTTGCCAAAGTTGGGCATGTTGCCGCGCCAGCCCCAGACCTTGGTGTCGCCGTCGGTGTTGGTCAGTTGGATGGATGTCTCCACCAGGTCGTCGATGGTCCAGTCCTCGGTGGGATAGGCAACCCCGGCGGCATCGAAGATGTCCTTGTTGTAGCCGAGGATGATGGGACCGTGGTCGTAGGGAATGCCGTGCTGCTCGCCCTCGAATCGGTAGAGGCGCAGGGCTTCCTCCCAGACGCCGGCGATGTTGAAATCGGGATCGGCATCCACATGGGACTGCAGCGACACCGTGATCCCCTCAAAGGCCCAGGGGAAGGCGCGGCTGCCGTGGACATAGACGATGTCCGGCAGGGTGTCCGCAGCGGCCCACGTCGGCACGACCTGATTGTGGTCGGACCAGGTGTTGTAGACCGGTTCCAGGACGATGTCGGGATTCTCCTCCATGAAGTTGGTGTCGAATTCCTGCTGATGGCCCTGGAAGGCGGCTTCCCAAACCTGTGCCGTGGAAACGGTGACCGGTTCGGCGGACATGCCGTCCGCATCGGCCGCGGGTGCCGTCGGGGGCGCGCAGGCTGCCAAGGCGGCCGCCCCCGCCGCCACACCGCTGAAGGCCAGGAATCGTCGTCGGCTCAAAGTCGTGGAAGTCACGATGTCACCTCTTATTCAATTGGGGTTGGCTTGAGCCATTATGATAGCCCGTCCGGTCGCAAGATCCAGAATTCGCGTCGTAGTTTCGGCTACACCGGTTGCCGGACGGGGCATATCGGGTGGTTTTCCGCCACCCCGATCTTGATCCGATGACGAACCTTCTGGATGCCTACCCCCAGCGACCGGGTTGATGGAGGTGACAGCCCGCAGGGCATCCCGCATGGAGGCCAGCGACGAATGAACTTCAAACTCGGCTCTCTGGCACCGGTGCTGGCTCAGGCCGAGGCCCGTCTCGCAAGGGAGCGAATAGTGTCCCGCATCTGGTCGCGGGATCACACCGTCTGGGCCGCCTCCGACATCGAAATCGCAGACCGCTTGGGATGGCTGGACATTCACCGCCGCATGGCCGACCGGGCCGCGGAACTGACGGCATGGGCTCGCACCTCGGTGGACGAGGGCTTCCGTCAGGCCGTCCTGATTGGGATGGGGGGCTCCAGCCTGGCCCCGGAGGTGTTTGGCGAGCTGTGCGGGTGCTCGGAGCGGGGACTGGAACTGCTCATCCTGGACACCACGGATCCCGAACAGATCGCCTCGTTGGAAGAGCGGTTGGATCTGGCGGCAACCCTGTTTGTGGTGGCCACCAAGTCGGGCGGTACCGTCGAAACGCTCTCCGGCTACCAGTACTTTCGGGCCAGGCTCACAGAACAGGAAGGAGGTCGGCCCCCGGGCGAACACTTCGTTGCGATCACGGATCCCGGCAGCAGTCTGGTCGACTTGGCCCGGGAAGCGGGGTTCCGCCGAATTTTCGAGAACGATCCCAACATCGGTGGTCGGTACTCTGCGCTGTCGCTGTTCGGGCTGGTGCCGCTGGCTCTGGCCGGAGGCGATGTCGGCAGTCTGTTGGCCCAAACCGAACCCTTTGCCCAATTGGCAGAGCGTCCGGCTGCCGACAACGATGCGGCCCGGTTTGGGATGTTGATGGGCCGCCTAGCCTTGGCTGGCAGGGATAAGCTGACCATCCTGCTTCCTCCGGCCCTGGCTTCCATGGGGGACTGGATCGAACAGTTGATTGCCGAAAGCCTGGGCAAGTCCGGCCGGGGTATCGTGCCTGTGTTGGGTGAGGGTGCCGACGATGTGGCTCATTTCGGTAACGATCGTTTTTGCGTGGCGGTCGTGCCCTGCGCACCGGACGGGAGCCTGGACGCGGCCATGGCCGCGTTGGCGGACCGTTGTGTGGAGGTTGGGCATCCGGTCGCCGTGATGCCCTTTGCCGGGCCCGAGGACTTGGGCGGCCACTTCTTCTTCTGGGAGTTCGCGACTGCCGTGGCCGGCCACGCCTTGGATGTCCACCCGTTTGATCAGCCGGATGTCGAATCGGCCAAGGTCGCTGCACGGGCGTTCGTCGCCGCCTATGAGCGCTGCGGCGTCTTGCCGGAAGGACAGACCGTGGAGGCTTCGCCGCGGGCCCTGGCCGATTTCCTGGAGTCGGCTGCACAGGAGGACTATCTGGCAGTCCAGGCCTACCTGCCGGCCAATCCGGACCATCGGGAGGCCTTGGAGGCCCTGCGCCGCAGTATTGCCCATCGGCTCAATATTCCCGTCACGATCGGATTCGGCCCGCGCTTCCTCCACTCCACCGGACAGCTGCACAAGGGAGGTGCCGCCAACGGTCTGAACCTACAACTGGTACGCCGGGTGGATCCGGCCGCGGACCTGTCCATTCCGGGCCCTTCGGGGGGCACGGTTGGCATGACCTTCGGCACCCTGCAGCGCGCCCAGGCCCTGGGCGACGGAGAAGCCCTCCGCAACGGTGGACGCAGGCTGCTGACCCTGGAACTGGGATCCGATCCGCCCGCAGCCTTGGCGAGCCTCCTGTCCTAAGGCCGGAAGGGCATCAACGCCGGCAATTGCCGACGGCAAGGCTGTAGGCTGTTCCCAGTGGACATGTGTCAGGACGGAATTTCCAAGAACAATCTTCAGCATGGCTGAAATGCAACCCGGGTCCAACCCGGACAGCAACCAGGAAGCCGGAGCAGCCGACTCGCTGTTTGAATACTGCCTGGCCCTGATTGACCGCTACCTGGCGCGGATCATTGCCGCCGTCCTCCTGACCGCGGTCGCGATCGTGGCCGGCACGCAGTTGGCGACTGCCGAAAGCTGGGTGCTGTTCGGCGGCGTGATGGCTGGGGTAACGGTCTGGCTGGCGGCCCTGCAGCAGCGGCGGGACGGCTTTGGTTCGCCCATGTTCATCCTGGTCAGTCTGTGTTGTCTGGCCGGTGCCACTCTGGGGCATATGACTCCGCTGACAGGCTTGGTGTGCATCGTCCTGCTGCTGGCCACTTGGGATCTCCACCACCTGGCTTGGCGGATGCTCAGCCTGACCGAATCAATCGATCCGGATGCCTACTTGACCAGGCACCTCCTCCGTCTGGGCGCCGTGTTGGGGGTAGGCCTGATTCTGGCGCTCATTCCGCTGCAGGCCACCTTCAGCCTGCCGTTCGTGCCGACCCTGGCCCTGGCCATCGCCTGCTGTGCCCTGCTGTTCTGGGCGATCAGCGGCGCCAGAAAACTGAGCGGCGGCTCGCCCGAGGGCGATTGACCGCCGCCCTGGTCTATGCCTCCGACTTGGCCTGCCAGCGCACGCCGGTCGGAATCACGTCGGTCTGCTCTCCGCGGGCCATGGCTTCGGCCGTGGCCAGGATGCTGTGGAAGTCGTGCTCCGGCTCGTAGCCCAGAATGGAACGGGTTTTGCCCAGGTCCAGTTCGAAGTAGTTGGGTGACGGGATTTTGGCGGTCACGTACTCCATGTCGTGCCGTTCCGCCAGCCACGGGACGAGCTCCGCCCAGTCCAGGATGGCGGCCCCTCCCAGGTTCATTTCCTGTCCCACCGCCGCCTCCGCATCCAGTGCCAGCGACAGGCCCAGGGCGATGTCGCGCACATCGGTGTAGTGCTGTCGGAAGGGCACGCCGTTGGGATTCAGGGAAAGCAGGAGCTTTTCCTCCCCCGTCCAGAGGCTGCGGATGTGGTCCAGCATGGCCTGCTCCGCCGGGTCCGGGCTGTGCTGGCCGCTCCAATCCTGATGGGCTGAACTCAACAGGAACAGGGGCGGCAGGCCGTCCGCGTTCAGGAACTCCGACGGTTCGATGATGGTGGTGAAGCGGAAGGAGACCGATGGCACACCGTACTGGTGGTGGTAGGACATGGCCAGCTGTTCGCCGACGTACTTGGTCAGAAAATAGGGCATCTGCAGGTACGGGGAGACATCCGTCTCGCGGATGGCGTTGGCGAAGTAGCGGCTCTCGCGCCCCTCGAGGTGGGGGCTGCGATCTGTCAGATGCCAGTAGATGGCCTCGGTGCAGGCGTAGACGAAGCGGTGCAGGTTGGGGCACTGGTCGCGCACCGATTCCAGGAGGTTCAGGGTCCCGCCACCGTTGATGGCTAGGTAGTCGCGGTTGTCGAACGGACCGCCGAAGGCCGCGGCCAAGTGGTAGATGGCGTCCATGCCGTCCACGGCCTGTTGGCAGTCGGTAAAGCTGCGCAGATCCCCCTCGATCGTCTCCACCCGCTCGAATCCCGCCAGCTTGCCGGCGCGGCCGGCATCGCCCGGATACACAAAGGCGCGCACGTTGTGTCCGGCCGCCAGCAGGCGACGAGCCAGGTTCGCTCCAACGCGGCCTGTGCCGCCCGTTATCAATATGTTCATGGCAGGGCTTCCAAACAAAATGCTGAAGGGACAAACGCTGTCCGGCGCAGGGCGGGACAGCACAGTTGCCGACATAATAGGCTATCGCACGTCCATCCGGCTGAACTCCAAGTTTGGGCACTTCCCCGGCGACCGTTGCCGGAATCCTTTTCGCTCATCTCTTCGATTTGCGTACCAGGCGCAAGTCACGGATCCTGTCTGATGGGAGCACTCTTGCACCCGGCGGCCGCTGGGGACCGCTGCCGTTGGCGATCATGCTTGA
The DNA here is from genome assembly GCA_026705565.1 of Caldilineaceae bacterium. Taxonomy (GTDB): domain Bacteria; phylum Chloroflexota; class Anaerolineae; order Caldilineales; family Caldilineaceae; genus Bin34. The sequence continues at coordinate 6,604 of JAPPAJ010000179.1, forward strand.
GCTGGACTGGGTACAACTTGACGTCGGGTTTGGCCTGACGACGGTCTGACGTGCATCGGGATGGCATGTGTTACAACATGGGTGTATCCGAGTTGTCCATCGCCATGTCCACCCTGTCCCTGGTCGACCGCATCACTCGTCTGACCATCGAGGTCGAAGGGAACGGAGAACCGGAGGGTGGCAGTTGTGACCGAACTGGCCTCCTTGCGGGAGGAGAACGCTGATCGGTGGCGACAGTTCCGCCGGCACAGCGGCAATTGCAGTCAGCCCTCCTCGCAGGACGGACCGTGCCGGCACGATCGAGAACCTCTGCCGGCGCGTAACATCGAAAGATCAGGGGCTTATATCGAATAGTTGACAGCCGAACTCTTGTGCTACAATTACTGCGAAAGAGAGGACCCGACTGCGAACCGGGCC
>JAPPAJ010000124.1 GCA_026705565.1 Caldilineaceae bacterium
CCGGGTCCATGTCCCGGCCCAGCAGGTGGGTGAGCGGCGCATCGTACTCGTCGATCAGAACGACGGGCTTGGCCTTGAAGCTCCGTTCGAGCACACGCAGCAAATCAACCAAACGGCCACCTGCGGAAACCGACTCGGAACCCTCGAGCGGTGGTGGGAACCTAACCGTGCCGCCCGCGGTCCGTGGCTCAATGCCAACTGCCACGCCGCGGGCGTGCCAGTCGGTGTATACATCTTCCAAGTGTTCAAGAAGCCTGGCACGCAATCCCTCAGGGGAGTCCGAGGCTGTCATCGCCATGTTGAGCCGAACCACCGGATGCGCCTGGCTTCGGTGAACGACATCCTCCACGGCGGTATCCCTGAACAGTTCGGACCGTGCTCCCGCATCGGGGTCAAAGGAAGACATGTCGGAACTCTCCAACCGCGGCAGATCGCCCTGGAAGTAGGCCTCCAAGGTGGAGACCAGCAGGGTTTTGCCAAAACGGCGGGGTCTGGCAAAAAACGCGTACTTCGTTTGCAACCGGGAACCGTCGCCGTCGATCGGGGCCAGCAGTCTGCGCAGATGGCCGGTCTTGTCGATGTATAGGCCGCCGCCCCGTCTAATGGAGATGAACTCCGACTGGTCCGGGTGCAGAAAGGGCAGGTCCATGAGCGGTAAGGAGACAGAGGTTGCGCGGGAGTTCTTCAGGCCCACCGGATTGTACTTGGCTCCAACGGGTTCTTGGGGGCTCGTTGCGTGGTACTACGGCACAGTGACTTCCCGGGATGCCGACTCAGGACTCAGGCACTTGTTGGCAGGGACTCGTCACTTGGGTTCGTGGGTTCGGTGTGCGAGTTCTCGGCAAGGAGCAACGTTGCCGCTACTCTGCCTGATACGCCGGTGAGTTCCGACTTGCGCTGTGCCTACGTTGCTTGGAGCAGGAAAGGAAAGGGGGTTAACCAATCCAGCAAGTTGCATCAGCGATGGGTAGGGTTTTAGGTTGTCCTGGATCCAGCACCAGCCGCACAGATGCTTCACCCGCTCCGGCTCCGTCGGACAGGCGTTCAGGATCGGTTCCAGGGCCGCCTGCTTGGCCGGCAAGACCGGATCTGTCCGGCCCTCCAGGCCCGGCGCAGATCCCGGAATAAGCGCTCGACCGGATTCAATGCGGGGGCGTAGGACAACTGCACCACTTTGTGAAGTGTCACTTGGCCGAGGAGTTTCAGCTGGTGGGCGTTGGCTTGGAAGTTTGACCGTGTTGCAGACAGGTCCAGCTTGGAACTGCCCCGAACACCATTGAGGTTTCGGGGGGCTATCGATTGTCCGGGAGGGAAGAACCCCGGGTATGGGTTTGGTATTCGATGCGGTATGGCTCCCCTGGACCACTGCCTACGAAATTCAGGCCGACGGCCACGACCCGCCGACCCGAGGCGAAGTAGCGCCGTCCGTAGTCGCGTGCTTCGATCTGCTCCAGTGCGGTCGCCGGTGACTGGTTGTACTTGAACTCGAACACGCAGACATGGCCGGGAAAGACCACCTCCAGGTCCGACCGTCCGCCCAGCTGATGCACCTCCGACTGAAACTCGACGCGCATCAACTGGCACAAGGCGTGCAGGATCAGGTGGCAGTCGGTCTCGTTGGTGATCTTCTCGCCCGGCATCCCCGCCATGAAGGTGTGCAACCGCGTGCAAAAGGTATCGTAGTCCTCGTCCGCCAAGGTGGAGTACAGGGCTGTTAGTTCATCTTGGTTGGCGTACCGGCCGAAGTCTTTCAGCAGGCTGGAGGAGAAGGTCAGTCGCACCTCGTTGTTTGGATAGTCGTAGCGCAGCCGTCCCTGGTCCATCCGCAGTGTCAGGTAGCCGGTCTGCAGCATTAGGCTGCCGGAGTCAATGTTGGTCAGGTCGTAGGTGGCATCCATCAACTGATCCACGGGTGGCGGTTCGGAGGACAAGCCGAAGTTTCCTTGCCTTGCCATCCGTACCAGGAACTGTGGAGTTCCGGACGCGGCCCAGTAGTTGGGCCATCCGAGCAGTTTCCACCTTGAGGCAGACGCGCCCTGCATGTCGTTGAGGCAATGCAGAAGGGAAAAGGGGTTGTAGACGTTCTCGTCGAGGCCCGGGATGCCGAAGCAGTACCCGTTGTAGTGGTCCCGCAGTTCCTGCGTCACCTGCTCGACGGGCTTGCCCAAGTTTCCAGACCCAGCTTGCAGGTAGGGCTGCAGGGCACCTTGCAGATCCGCTTCGGTGAATCCGCACAGATCTGCATAGTCGGGATCCCAAGAGATGTCCTTCAGGTTGTTCAGGGCGGAGAACAGGTTTACGTGGGCAAAGCGGCTGATGCCCGTGATGAACACGAAGTGCAAACTCTCTTCCAGGTGCTTGAGCAGGCCGAAGAACTCGCGCAGCACGGCGATGAAGGGCTCGGGATCGATGTCCCGGCCCAGCAGGTGTGTGAGCGGTGCATCGTACTCGTCAATCAGAACCACCGGATTGGCCTTGAATTGACGTTCAAGTTCATGAAGCAGGTTCTGCAGGCGATCGGAGGGGGGCACCGCATCGGAACCCGCGGGTGGCGGCGGAAACCGGATGACCCCGCCTTCGGTTCGAGGTTCAATCCCGGTTGCCACGCCGCGGGCATGCCAGTTGGTGTACACACTTTCCAAGTGTGACAGAAGTCTGGTGCACAACCTTTCAGGAGTGTCCGCGGTCGTCATTGCCAGATTGAGTCGAACGACTGGATGTGCCCGAAGCCGATGAACGATCTCCTCGACAGCGGTGCCTCTGAACAGCTCCTCTCGTTCTCCTGCGTTGGGATCAAAGGCTGTTTGGTCGGAACTTTCCAACCGCGGCAGATCGCCTTGGAAATAGGCTTCTAGGGTGGAGACCAAAAGGGTCTTGCCGAAACGGCGCGGTCTGGCCAAGAAGGCGTACTTCGTCCGTAGCCGGGAGCCGTCACCGCCGACCGGAGCCAGCAGTCTGTGCAGATGGCTGGTCTTGTCAACGTATAGGCCGCCGCCCCGTCGAATCGGGATGAACCCCGACTGGTCCGGGTGCAGGAAGGGCAGATCCATGTTCGGTGGGTGGGGAGCTCGGTGAAGTCCAGTGCTGCAAGTCTGCCGGATTGTACTTGGCTCTGTCGGAACCTGCGGGAACCGGTCCGTGAACGAGTACGGCAGCATCAGGCGGACCCGGGATCGGCGAGTTGGCTTTCGAGATGGGCGCGGGCTGGAATGAAGTCCAAGACATGGATCCTTTCCGGTTGACTGCCGCAAAACCAATCGCCCAGAGCCCGTCGACCTTTCCGAGTGCCGGCTCAATGTCAACAAAACCGAAACAAGACCCGGATGTTTGATAGTGTTGTGCAATGATGAAGACATGTTATGCTCTGCATCATGAGGACAACAATCTCGCTTGATGACCAGCTCGCGAAGCAAGTGCGCCGGGCAGCAAAAGCCCGAGGCGTCAGCGTAAGTGCTTTCATTGCCAGGACGTTGGATGATGCTCTGAAACGTCGCGAAACGTTGGAGCCGCCACCTTTCCGTCTGGTCACCGTGCGCGGCGTTTATCCCCGTCCTGGAGTCGACCTCGACCGGCCGAGAGCGTTCGACGCGCGGGATGACGAGGCCCGATTCGGGCACGGGGACCAGTGATTTGAGATGCTGCTTCCAGATGTAAATGTCCTGATATATGCACATGTGGAGGACTCCATCTCCGATCACGCCGACTATGCAGCCTGGATTACCCGCTTGGCGACGGGACCGGAACCGTTCGCGCTCTCCGTTCTGGTTCTGTCCGGCTTCATCCGCGTTGTCACCAACCCCCGCGTCTTCGACCCGCCATCCACTCTCGACCAATCCTTCTCGTTCGTGTCCGCGCTCGTGGAACGGCCCACGGCACGCATCGTGGGTCCCGGTCCCGACCATCTGGACATATTGGAACGGCTGTGCCGCGAATCCGGAGCCACCGGAAAGCTGGTTGCCGATGCTCAGCACGCGGCGATTGCGATCGAGCATGGATGCACGATGGTGTCCACCGACTCCGACTTCAACCGATTTCCAGGATTGCGATGGCAACATCCACTGCGGCCCGGCGTGCTGTAGCGGACCACTTCTGACTCTGCTGCCGACATGAACGGTCCAGGTACAGTGTCGGTACCAGTAGTCAATTTGCCAGCGAGCGTCGGGCTCGGGGAATCAAGGCGGCTCGAAAGGCCAGTCTTGGAATGCTTGGCGGGCAAATGCGAAACCGGGGGACAGCCATGGTGGGAGCCCCAAAAAAGGCAAGACGGAACAGAATTGGGCGGCAATCCACGCCTGGGCCACATCCCACCGGCACTCGACGTTGCTGGCCTTCCTGTGCAGTGCGGAAATCGGGATACTTGGGTCCCGCAGGGAGGTGTTGAACGAGCGGGGCTTCTACAAACCTGTACGCCGGGTTACCATTGCAGGTCGCACGAAATGGAAAACACGTGTACGGAAACGAGAGGAGCTTCGCGATTTGAAAGGCAAACTCATGCTCACGATTGATCGGGATGTGATTCTGGCGGCTCAAGAGTATGCGAGATCTGTCGGCGTATCCCTGTCGTCTCTCGTTGAAGAATTATTGGGGTCGATGATCTGCAACAAGCCAGAGCCATTCGCTACCCGTTGGCGAGGGTCGCTCAAGATCGTGGAACGCGACGAACCTCGCTTCCAAGCGATCAAGCACAAGTACCTGACGTGATTCCGTCGGATTACGATGCCGTGCTGGATGCGGTGTTGGATTGAAGGCCATTCCCGAACCAACACCTGTAGGCGTTGGTTCGCGTCCTTCAGCTGAACTTCGTCCAAACAGCCTTGTCAACGAGCGATGGGGTGTTGCACTACTGGCACTTGAGGTCGCGAGTGGGCATGCGCCGTCGTCGTTATCAACACCGGTATACCGGCTCGGTTGAGTTGCTCTGTAGTTTGACCGAGCTCCAGGTTGCCTCAAGTCAAATATCTGGGCCAAGTACGTCCCATCATTGGCCTCAGGCCTTGGGTTGAGGGGGTTCGGAGTTCCCTAGGGACTGATGTAGGACGAGATCCACGTCCACCCAGCCTAAACGGCGGGTGCTACAGGCCGTAAGGCTAGACGTTGCTCCCGGCCAACTATCAGCCGTTCTTGCGTTACGCCTAGTCCAACAGGCAGGCCAGGCACTGGCACCAGCGGTCTTCCGACCACCGGAAACAGGGTTTCAAACGGCGATCGACCTCCGTGTGACGGGCCAGCCGCGGATGGTGTCAGAACCTACGGGTTCGGGAACGGGCATCGGTCGAGTCTGGGGATGCAGGTCACAATGAGGGACCGGGCATGGTATCGTGGACTGGTTTCAACGAGGTAGGCTGGCCTCCGGGAGAGTCTGTCCAGGTGTCGTTGGAATGGGTGGGCAATCCGGAAGTTCAGGACCGTTACCAAACTCCTGAAGGCGAACCTCATTTGGAGCCTCTGATAGCGAATATGTCAATGCATGCCGAGAACGAAGCAGAGCAGATGCAGTTGCTGGTGAGTGCCATCCCTGCTCTTGAATGTGTCACAAGCACCCTAGCTGATTCTGATGCTGTAAAGACTGCCACTCTTCAAAACATCTCCCCCAAGTTGGTCCCTCTGGCATATGGGCTTGCGGAGGAGCAGGAGAAACAGGAGAAGGGCCTCAACAAGCTCACGGCGGATGAGAGTCTGGAGAAAATCCGGAAACTTGCAGCAGAACAACGCAACGAGTTCGATGCACTCGACTTTGTTGGTGAATTGAGGTTCGGAAGCGGCCGATGCCTCTGGGGCTCGGAGGAATTCCATTCTGATGTGCTAGCCTGGCTGCTGGATCCAAGGCACAGCCACGGCCTTGGCGACCGATTCCTCACACGCTTTCTTCTACGAGCTGGAATGCCACCTGGGGATCGCCCCCAGGATTGGACAGCGACAGAAGTAACCCGGGAATGGCCACACGTGGTAGACGGGCAACAGGGATACCTGGATATTCTGATCGTCAATCACACCCAGCAAATCCTGTGTGCCATCGAGAATAAGGTGTTTGCCCCCGAATTCGGTGATCAACTCACCCGTTACCGGAAGGCATTGGAGGAATCCTCCTATTCGACCTTCACCAAGTACCTTGTGTTCTTGACGCCTCAGGGCACTTTTCCCGCACGTGAGGAGGAAAAGCGGCAATGGAAGTCTCTTGCCTACTCCAAGGTGTTTGGTATTGTCCAACAGATAGTGGACAATAATGAGATTCCAGCACGCATGGATATATGTGGATTCTTGAACCAGTATGCAACCACCCTTAGGAGAAATATCATGCCCGAAACCAGCCTATCTCAACTTGCCCGCAAAACCTATTTGGAAAACAAGGAAGCAATAGATCTAATAATTGACAACGTACCTGATTGGAAGGAAGAAGCCAAGCAATGGCTCAAGGAAGCCATTGAGCAGCAACCGGAGTGGTTGCTGGACGTAGAAGATAAGTGGCATATTCGTTTCCGCACGAAAGATTGGGATCGGCACGATGCAACTCAGACAGCAGGAGGATGGTCTTTTACGTCCAATGCCATGTTGCGCTTTGAGTTCACGTTTGACGACAATCTTCCTTATCTTCAACTCGCACTTTCGCCAAAGAATGAGACAAATGATATCTTGAGGCACAAGTTGTTCGAGGCGGTACAGCAAAGGCCCCAACTATTCAACCCCAACGTCTACTCTCTTCCTGAAGGTTGGGTAAAATTGCACGAAGCAGAAGATTATATTCTGGACGAATCTGATTTTGGCATTGGATGGCATGACGGTAAGACTCGTGCCAAGTTGGAGAAGTGGATCACGGACTTCGCCGCAAACGAATTCCCCGCCATGAACGAGATCATTGTTGACTGTCTCCAGGAAATCGATGCTGAGAAGCAAGCTTCGTAGGACGTCCGATTCAACTCTCCTTCAGGAAAGTCGCCTTGGTACACGCTTGTGGCAGTCCAACGGATGAGTTGGAGCCCGCATGGCATCCCTGGAGTCCTTGGCAGG
>JAPPAJ010000187.1 GCA_026705565.1 Caldilineaceae bacterium
CACCCAGGAGATCCAGGCGACCTTCTTTGGCATCGTGGAGGATGGCACCCACGACGAATGGGGCTGGCTTGAGGCCGTCCCGCTTGACTGATTTGCCAGGTTGCCGCCTCAAGGTTTGGAATAGGTCGCGTTGGGCGGCGAACAGGCAGAAAGGTCTTTCCCGGCTCAGGTTCGACCGGGCTCCGAGGTTGGACTCGTCCTTCCTGCCTGCGACCAAAATCGTCAGGCGCAGACCGCGGCTGCCGACGAGGTGTTGAGCCGATGACCGGATATCTCTTCCCGATCGGATCTGCCCGACAGTTGACAGGCCGTAGTCGCTCAGCGCACATGCGGAGGACCAGTTCAAGTCCATGACGATGCGTGCCGACTACATCTGGATGAACGGTGAAGTGATGCCGTGGGACCAGGCGACTGTTCATGTCTTTGCCCACGCCCTGCACTACGGTTCCAGTGCCTTCGAGGGTATCCGCGCCTACGACATTGGCGGAATCCCGCACCTGTTCCGGGCCCGGGAGCACTACGAGCGGCTTCTGTTCAGCTGCAAGGTGGCCCGCATGGAGTCGCCGCTCGATGTGGACGAATGGATTGAAGCAACCAAACAGGTCCTGCGAGCCAACCGGCTGACCGCCGCCTACATCCGGCCACTGGTCTTCCGGGGCTACGATTCGCTGGGCGTGGACGGCCGGGGTTGTCCTGTGGAAGCGATTTTGGGGGCAATCCCGTTGGGCCGGTACTTGGGCGAGGAGGCCATTGAACAGGGAGTGGACATCCAGGTATCCAGCTGGCGGCGTGTTGCATCCAACAGCTTCAGTCCCATGGCGAAGATTGGCGGCCAGTACGTCAACAGCCAGAATCTGGTAATGGAAGCCAAGGACAACGGGTTTGTCGAGGGCATTGCCCTGGACGCCAACGACCGTGTGTCGGAAGGCAGCGGCGAGAACATTTTCCTGGTCATCGACGACCGAATTTATACGCCGCCGGTGGCCGGCTCGATTTTGCATGGCATTACGCGTGCCAGTGCCATTACCATTGCACAAAGCAAGGGATTCGAAGTGCGGGAGGAGTTCATTTCGCGGGAAATGCTGTACCTCGCCGCCGAGATTTTCTTCTCGGGCACGGCCGCCGAGATTACGCCGGTTCGTTCGGTGGACCGGATGCCGGTGGGCAGTGGACGGCGGGGTCCGATCACCAGGGAGATCCAGGCGACCTTCTTTGGCATCGTGGAGGACGGCGCCCACGACGAATGGGGCTGGCTTGAGGCCGTTCCGCTTGATTGAAATCCGGAGGAACCATGTCCGACAAGGAGTTCAGGCACATAGGCCTTCCCTACCTAAGGTACGAGCAGGCCCGGGATCTGAGGCTGGACCTGTACCTGCCCCGGACTGATCATCCGGCACCGCTGCTGGTCTGGATCCACGGCGGGGCCTGGATGCACGGGGACAAGTCGGATCCTCCCGTGCTGCCCATGGTCGACGAGGGTTGGGCCCTGGCCAGCATCCAGTACCACTTCAGCCACGAAGCCCTGTTCCCGGCCCAGATTCACCAGTGCAAGGCGGCTATCCGCTGGCTGCGGGCCCAGGCGGCGCGCTTTGGCTTCAGTGCCGAGCGGATCGGTGTTCTGGGCGCCTCCGCCGGCGGACACCTGGCGGCCTTGCTGGGGACCTCCAACGGACAGGCGGCCCTGGAGGGCGATCTGGGCAAGCACCGGGACCAGTCCAGTGCGGTGCAGGCGGTGGTCGACTTGTTCGGCCCCACGGACTTCGCACGCCTGCCGGACCACCCCAGCGACCTCGACCATGCCGCGCCCGACTCGCCGGAAGGGTTGCTGCTTGGCGGTGCCGTGGCGGATCATCCGGACCGCGTGGCCATGGCCAATCCCATTACCTGGATTTCGGACGACACCTGTCCGTTCCTCATTCTCCACGGCAAGGCGGACATGATCATCCCCTGGCAGCAGAGCCGGCTGCTGACCGATGCCTTGGCGGAGAACGGGTCCCATGTCGAGTTCAGGCTGCTGGGTCAGGCCGGCCACGGCGGTCCAGAGTTCCACGAGGCCGAACAGGGCGAGGCCATCCGGGCCTTTTGCCGACAGCATCTACGGGCTTGACGATTCCTGAATGGGACGTCCGGTTTCCCCAGGACCTGGCGTAGTGGGCCGGGTTACCTCGGACAGTGACCGGTCACAGTACATATCTGATCCTGTTTGGGGCTTGTACCGAGGTGTTGACACTCGGTAAGTGGTCCCGCCCAGACGGACCAGACCGTACATAGGGATCCCCGGCCTGCCTGTGATACGGGACTCGGAGGCCTGGAGACGAGTTGCGTTGGCCGGATTAGTCTACACCTCTATACCGGACTTTTTGCCCCCGGGTCTCCCTGCTCTGGCCAGGGCTGTTCCTGCTTCACCTGGCTGCCCCGTTGTTTCCATGACCATCAACCTGCCGCGGATTCCAATGCGGCCGGGATGCCAAGGCCCACGGTCTGTGTGACACACATCTGCACCAGTTCTACCGCATGGGCCAACTGGGGGAAATTGGTGCCCCCGCCACTTCGTTCAGTGCGGCGCTTGTGTTCCCGCGATGAAAACCACTACGCCCTGGTCCGCTGCCGGCTCTGTCATCACAAATCCAGACGACGGCATTAGGCATGGCGGGCACAATTGCCCGACCGCGTAGATGCCTGTTCCCGCATGGCTTTATTGGGTGAGTTCCGGCATCCTGTGCCACTGCGCGCCCATGTCGTCTTGCCCAATGCCGCTATGTTTCGCAGAACGGCTCAAATACGGGTTCCGAGAGCCGTATCAGCTGCTCCAATTCCTGACCGGCCTCGTCCCAAGCCGCCGGCAGCACGGCCAATACCGCCTCGATGCTGCCGCACTGTGCATAGAACGACTTGCCCAGTAGTTCGGCCCATTCGGCCACGGCGGCCTGACGCTGGAAGTAACGGTTGGGTTCCTGTACCGCGTCCCAGTTGATGTCCGTCTGCAGTTCCACAATCGCAGACTGCAGCACGTCCCGATAACGCAGTCTGGCGGTCGCCATCAGGCCCTCTGGGACTTCGCCCAGGGGCCGCACTTCATAGAGAGCCGTCACGTTGGAACGGAATCCGATCTCGCCGAAGTCCTCTGTGTCGTCGCGAAACGACTCATCGTCCTTGGCCCGGTTTTCGTAGCCCAATAGGCGGTACTTGCGCACCGTTTCGGGGTTGAACTCGATCTGGACGCGCGCATCCCGCGCTGTTTCGTGAAAGACGGCTACGGCCGGTCCGGCCAGAAACGCTTCCTCGGCGTCCCGGTCCTCGATGTAGTGGTAGGTACCATTGCCCCGGTTGGCCAACCGTTCCATCATCACGTCGTTGTAGTTGCCGCCAATACCCACGCCCACAGTGGTCAGCGTCGCCTGGCGTTGGGCGTGTTGATCTACCAATTCCAGGATTTGATCGGGACCGGTCTCGCCCACGTTGCCCACACCGTCGCTGAACAGCACCAGGCGCACGCGCTGGCCTCTCAACATTTCGTCCGCTGCCAGTTCATAGGCCAACCGCAGGCCTGCTTCGGCGTAGGTGGACCCCGAGGTGCGCAACCGTCGAATTGTACGCTTCAAATCAACGGGGTCTTCCATGTTGGTGAGGGATTCCAAAACCATAGCCCGGCTGCTGAAAATCACCAGGGCAGCCTTGTCAGCCGAGTGTGCCTGGTCCAGCAATCCCAGCATGATGCGCTTGGCTGCCTCCAAACGATTGTCGGCTCCCATGCTGCCGCTGACGTCCACAATGAAGATCAGAGTCACTGGCTCCCGTTCGTCGGGGAAGGCCGGTGCCGCCACGCCAACGCGCAACAGAATGTAGCCCTCCAGGGCAAAGGGCGCGGGGGCCGCGTCCAGATGCAGGGACAGACCGTTCGCCGCGGCCGCAAAACCTCCCTCGAAGGCGTTGACATATTCCTCGATGCGTACCGACTCGGGCGGGGGCAGCCAGCCGTCACGAAAATAGCGCCGACCCAACGCATATGACGCGGTGTCGCCATCCAGCGCGAAGGTCGAAAAGGCATCCTCGTCGGCATCAATAAACGGATTGACCCCATAATCCTCGAAGTACATCAGGGGCAAGGCCTGATTGTTCGGGTTGGCCGTACCACCCGCTTCGGGCGGTATGTCGGCGGCCTGTTCTTCCCCGGCTGTGCCTTGGGCGGTTGCCGCGACTTCGAACGGTGGCTGTCTGTCAGCCTTTCCACTAGACAGGGCGGGTGCGGGTGAGCTGGCGGGTGCGCAGCCTGCCACACCTGCCATCAACCACAAACATGTCCAAAGCATGACGGTTCGGAAACGCATGCGATTCCCTCCCAAGGATTGCGGCGCGAAGCCAACAGGAGGGCAGATCCGGTTGGCGGATTGGCCTTACAACAGGTTGACCGAAGTCAACAAAGCTTCGTACCCACAGGGCACTGATTGCCGATGCTTGGAGTGTAGCCTACCCGGATTCCGGCCCTTGGTTTGGGCGTCCTGGGGTTTGTAGTCGGCCCGCTCGGACCCCAGGGTTACCTGGCAGGCCAGAACCGTAACCTTGAAGCCCGGGGCAAACCGTTCGAATTGTCCCTCGGCGTTTCCTCGCACGACACCTGTCCGTGCCTCATCATCCCCTGGCAGCAGAGTCGGCTGCTGGCCGATGCCCTGGCGGACAACGGTTCGCATGTCGAGTTCAGGTTGCTCGGCCAGGCCGGCCACGGTGGCCCGGAGTTCCACGAGGCCGAGCAGGACGATGCCGTCCGGACCTTCTGCCGACGCCATCTGGCACCTTGACGGTTCCTCGACCAGGCAGCCCGGTTTCAGCCCCAATTTCCCCCCGCCGCTCGGAATGTGGCTATAATGTGCCCCCTGCTTCCCGCAATCCAGATCCATACATGTGCCATGGTTCGCTTGGCGATTCGCTGTATGCCTGCGGGGAGCGCCGCAGTATCCAATCAACCCTTCTGGTAAAGAAAGGAGAGACGCAATGGAACTTACGCGCAGACATTTTCTGAAGGCCACCGGCCTTGTGGGCGCCGGTCTGGCGCTGGCGGCTTGCGCGGCACCCGCTCCGGCCGGTGATGAAGGGGATTCAGGCCAGGCCGCGGACGATGCCACGGTCGTGCGCTTCATGTCCCGCTCCGGTGCCAACATCGGCGGATACGAAGACACGCTGGGCAACGATTTCCGCGAGGAGTTCCCGAACATTCAGGTTCAGGTGGAACCGGCTCCGGAAGGCTGGATCGATCTGCTGCTGACCCAGATGGTGGCCGGCACGGCCCCCGACATCTTCCAGGCCTGGGGCAACATCTTCTTCAACTGGACGGAACGCGACCTGATCCTGGATGTGCAACCCTATGTGGACGGCTTCATGTCGGCCGAGGATGTAGCGGACTTCAACGAATTCCAATGGACGGGCCTGGAAATTCTGGGCATCCGCGCGGGCCTGCCGAAATACATCAACCTGATGACGGTCACGGTCAACAAGGACCTGTTCGCCGAACTGGAAGTCGAGCTGCCGCCGGAAGACGGCGACTGGAACCACGACGACTACGCCGCGATCGCCGATCAGCTGACCCAGGCGGCCCGGGCACAGGGCAACGAGGATTTCTGGGGTGCCTGGTATCCGGCTTGGAACTGGGATCGTTTCTGGTACCGGGTGGACATGTTCGGCGGCAGCGTCGTCGACGAGAAGTACGGTCTGGTCTGCCAACTGGACACCCCCGAATCGCAGGCGGGTCTGCAGTGGTCCTGGGATCGCATGTGGGGGGACAACACGTTCGCCCAGCCGGGCCAGGTTGAGAACCAGTGGTTCCACAACGTGATGAACCCCGGTTTCGTGGCCATGGCCGAAAGCGGCACCTATCCCGGCAATACGGACCGGGCCCTGGGTGAGAACTTCAGTTGGGACATGCGCCACGTTCCAGTGGGCCCGACCGGCATCCGCAAGGTCCTGGGCACCTCGGACGCCTGGTCCATCACCCAGCAGTCCCAAGTGCCGGATGAGGCCTGGGAGGTCCTGAACTACGTGGCCGGGCCGCACTTCCAGCGCAAGGTCGTGGTGGGGGTCGAAGGCATCATTCCGGTGCGCAAGTCCCTGATTGCCTCCTTCATCGACGACATGCGGGCCCAACGCCCGAGTCTCGCAGACGTGCGTCTGGAAACCATCGCCGAAATCCTGGACTGGGGTTACGCAGAGGATTCGTTCTGGTTCAAGAACTCCAACGCGGCCAGCGAACTCCTGGTGCCCGCGCTGGAGAAGGTCTATATCGTGGGGGATGTGGGTCCGGAATACCTGATCGACATCGCCGCCGAGATTACGGAAGCGCAGCAGTCCTGACCGCTTCCCGTTGTTAGCAGCTGGGGGCGGAGCCGTTCGTCGGCCTGCCCCCGGCCCTGGTCACCATCGGTTCCGTCCCGCCTCTGATGGCTGTCACTTCCAAGGCTTCTGCCTCGCGCATGAGCATCCAGGCCCGGGACAACATCGCCGGGTTCCTTTTCATTGCGCCCTGGCTGATCCATTTTGTGTTCCTGATTGCGGGCGCCATGGTTTTCTCCATGGGCATCAGCTTCTTCAAGACCGATTTCCTGACAGGTTTTGAGTTTGTGGGATTCGGCAACTGGCGCGACATGTTTCAGGACGAGTTGTTCTGGAAAGCCCTGCGCGTCACCTCGTACTACACCTTTGTCCTGGTTCCGGCCAGTGTCATCCTGGCCCTCACCATCGCCGTGCTCATGAACCAGAAGGTCAAGGCACTGGGGGTCTGGCGCACCGTGTACTACCTGCCTTCCGTGGTCCAGGGCGTGGCCGTTGCGGTTCTGTGGGGCTATGTGCTCAACCCGCGGTTCGGACTGTTGAACCAGGGATTGGAACTCATCGGCATCGACAACGGGCCCCGGTGGCTCTTTTCGGAAGACTGGGCGGTGCCCGGCTTCATTCTCATGGGCCTGTGGGGTGCCGGCGGCGCCATGCTGCTCTACCTGGCCGGCCTGCAGGGGA
>JAPPAJ010000303.1 GCA_026705565.1 Caldilineaceae bacterium
GTCAACTGATTGTCTGACAGATCAAGCGTCTCCAACTGGAGTTGGCTCAGATCCGGGGGCAACTCGGTCAGCTGGTTGCCCGACAGATCGAGTTTCTGCATATCTATGGTTTGGGGGAGGAACATTCATCCAAGTGAACGATTCCCTCGCGTTGAAAAAGCCCTTGTTCTGGCCCAACCTACCTCTGGCGAATTGCTCAGTCAGGTTGCCCGAATAGTCGTGCCTGATGACTTCTTTGGACGAGCTCGCGAGGTGTTTGGCGACCGTGTTGAGGCGGCGGGAGTGCTCCAACAGTCGAGACACAATTGGAATGATTGACGCTTCAACCGTATAGGCCACAATTGAATGCCAACGGAGGGGCTTGGGCTCCCGGTCACAACACTGTTCTGGGGTTTCGTCGTTGCTCATGGGTGCTACAAATGCGCGGTGGCGGTCTGGAAACGGGCTTGTTCTTCTCGCGGCAGGTCAGGCAGGATGGCCTGAATCGACCTGTCAAGCGTGGTCAACCGTCTGACCGTCGATGTTGGTGCGGCGAACCGTCGGGAGCCAGATGTCGGTAGAGCGTGGTGCGCTACACGATCTCGCAGCTTTGCCACCGGGCACCGAACACCAAGGGCATGCGCGTCTGTGGTGAATTTTGCCGCACCAAATGCAACTCACTAGATGTCGGCGGATCGACGGGTACGTCGCATGTAGATCGTCGGGTTGCCGTAGGGGCCACCGGAGAGCGACTCTGGATTGAGGTGTTCAATACAGGTCCGTCACCCATTTTGCTGTGCCACATGCCGTTCGGTGTTTGCACGGCGGCATGTTTCCATTCACCTTGTAGTTCGTACAGCACGACCTTCTCAAAGCCAGGTTCAACGTTGCCACCATCGCATGGTTCGAAGCCAATGGCGGCCGAAGGCTTCCTTTAGACTGACGATACTGGCTGATCGTGTAGCGCCTTCGGGCCCATTTCCCTCGACGGGATCCCCCTCTACTCAACGCGTGCGCGATACCCCCGCCTTTTGCCACTGGCCCGCGGCGGTCGGGCCGCCCGGTTCGGCACTAGAACATCCCCGAATGGCGGGTGGGCCTGTCCTTCGGCGTTTTGCGTTCCCGGAGTGCGTCCGCGTCGCGCGGTGCATCGTTGTCGGCCGGTGTCCGCCACAGTGTCAGCACGCGTTCGCCCTGCACCCGTCCTTCCTGCCGGATGTGCTCCAGGTCCCAGGGCCTGCCGCCAGGCTCCATGGCATCGAAAAACACCCACTCCCTCTTGTGGGTGCCTCTGGGTTCCGCCTTTTGCAGGGCCATGCCCAAGTCGAACAACATCCCGTTGCCGGAGACATTCCCGCCGGTTCGCATCCCGCCATACAGGCGGTCAAGCATTGACAGGGATTCCTTGAGATCCTCCGGTTTCAAGTTCGATGCCAAAGCCAGGAAGTCCACATAATCGCGCGTGTAGTTGCGTTCGAGTATCAGGTACGCCTTGATCCGCAGGAGTTCGTGGTAGGTGGGGATGCGCAGGACTTGGCCGGCGTACTCGACCACCTGCGTCTCCAACGGCAGCGGACGCCTCAGCTGGCGTACGCCCGCGAGCTGGCCGTCCAGGGAACCCAGGATGAGCACGGGTGGACGGGAAGTGCTGCGGTGGCCCAGCCTTCCAGGCTTTCCAGGTGCCGGCGGACCTGGTCGTAGCGGTCCGTCAGGTCCGTCACCACATGGTCGGCGTCGGTGGAGTAGCGATGGCGGGCCAGCAGCGCCACGGCGGTCCCGCCGACCAGCACTTCGCGCTGCAGGCGTGCGGCCGATGCGATCAAGTCGTGCCAGTCAGAGTGTTCAGTTGCATTGGCGGGCAAAGGCCAACCACTCCTCGTAGATGCCGGGTTGGTAGGGGTTGTCGTTCACGGTGGCGCAGATGTCGATCACGGCGCGCCGTACTTCCGGGTCGTCCTTGATCACCCGGCGCAACTCGTCCGCGGTCGCATCGGGGCCGCGCTCGATGGCGCGCAGGATTCTGTCCGGGTCGGTCCAGGATCTGCCTTCGTTCCAAGGGATCAAATGCGACAGGTCGGGCAGGACCTCCGGCCGGATGTTGTGCTCGTCCAGGTAGGCCGCCAGGGTCTCGGGCGTCCAGGCGTTGCCCTGGGGATCGGCGAGACCCACCTTGTTCAGGCGGGCGGCCCCTTCCTCGGGCACAACCGGGCGCAGGCCCAGCACCTTCAGGCTCGCTTCCACTTGTTCTGGCAGGGTTGGTTCCGGGTACATCGTTGTTCCTGTGCAATCCCGATGGCTGCGGAGCTGCAATCTGATTATAGGCAGCCAACCGGGAGCTGCGGCAGTACTCGACATCCGACAACGCTGCCTTTTGCTCCAGCCTGCATTGGTCGGGCCGCCGTATCAGAAACGGCCGTATTGGGAGGGACGGAGCGATACCGTCCCTCGCCTGCTGAATACGGTTCCAGGCCCTGTTCCGAGCCGTCACCCCGCCACAGGGGTGCAATGGCAGCTCCGACCAGTGGTGTTTTGCCACTCCGCAACCGGGCGGGGGTGCCGAACCGCCCCCCTGCAACGAGAAAACCCCGGTCCGTGCGCGGTCGGGGCTTGGATGGCCCTGCTTCGGTCCCCGGCCAATCCTATACTGACAAGGTGCCCATTGATGATGTGTTGGGGGAGGCCAACCCATGTGGACAGGGAAAACGAAGATCCTGATCCGGGTCTTGGCAACGTGCCTGTGTTTGCTGTTGGCCATGTCTTCGCCCGGTGCAGCCCGGGAAACCCTGAATGAGCCCCTGCCGGTTGGGGCCAAGGCCCGTCTGGGCCGGGGCACGGTGGTGGCCGTGCAGTATTCGCCGGACGGCTCCCGCCTGGTGGTTACGAGCCGCGCGGGCATCTGGCTGTTTGACACCCGGACCTACAAGGTGGAGTCGCTGATCACAGGTTATCTCAGTGAAGACACCGGCGTGGCGTTCAGTCCCGACGGCCGGAGCCTGGCCAGTTTCGGCAATGCGGACAACACCATCCGTCTGTGGGACGCGGCCACGGGCACGCTCCGGCACACCCTTCAAGGCCATAGGTACAAGGTCGTCCGCGTGCTCTTCAGTCCCGACGGCCGGACCCTGGTCAGCGACAGCGAGGACGGAACGGTGCGCCTGTGGGATGCGGTCGAGGGCACGCTCCGGCACATACGGGACCGTCAAGGTTGGATTGGCGATGCCGCGTTCAGTCCCGACGGCCGGACCTTCGCCAATCCCGACGGGGACAGCATCCACCTGTGGGATGTGGCCACAGGCACGCTCCGCCACATCCTGAAAGGCAGTGGGTTTTCGGTCACCGGCATTGCCTTCAGTCCCGACGGACGGACTTTGGCCAGTGCCAGCGGGGACGGCCTCCGCCTGTGGGATGCGGCCGAGGGCACGCTCCGGCACACACTGGACCAATCGCATGGAATGGGAAGGATTGCCTTCAGTCCCGATGGTCGCACCCTGGCCGGTGCCGGCAGCGTGGAGGGAACGGTGCGCCTGTGGGATGCGGCCACCGGCACCATGCAGCACACCATGCAGTATTCCACCGCACAATATTATGGCGAGGTTCTCGGCGTGGCCTTCAGCCCCGACGGCCGCACCCTGGCCAGTACCGGTGAGGACAGCACCATCCGCCTGTGGGACGCGGCCGCGGGCACCCTCCGCCACACGCTGCACCCTCAAGGTCGGATTGGCCGTGTGGCGTTCAGCCCCGACGGCGGCACCCTGGCCAGTGCCAGTGAGACCGGTGAGGACATCATCCGCCTGTGGGACACGGCCACGGGCAGCCTCCGGCAGACCCTGGACTTTTCAAGGGCGGTCTTCGATGTGACCTTCAGTCCCGACGGTCGCACCCTGGCCAGTGCCGGTATGGGCAGCCCCCGCCTGTGGGATGTGGCCGCGGGTACCCTCCGCCACACACTGCACCCTCACCGGAGTCAAGCTTGGAGCCGCGGCACGTTCAGTCCCGACAGCCGGACCTTCGCCAATTTCGTCAGCCACGGCCTTGGCGAGTATGGCACCAGGCATCTAGCCGTGCATCTATGGGATACGCTTGCGGGCACTCTCCGGTATATGCTGGAAGGCCATTCGGTCACCAGCATGCCGGCGCTCAGCCCCGACGGCCGCACCCTCGCCACGACCGGCGCTTTTGCACGTGCCGGCAGTGCCAATGTGGGCGAGCATGGCACCGTGCGTCTATGGGACACGCATACGGGTGGCCTCCGGTACACCCTGGACCCTCACCATCCGCATTCGATCAGCCGTATCGTCTTCAGTCCCGACGGTCGCACCCTCGCCAGTGCCGGCGGTGGTGAGAAGGGTGGCGCCCTGCATCTGTGGGATGTGGCCACGGGTGCCCTTCGGCACACCCTGACGACAGGTGACTATTCGGGCATTAGCGTGGTGTTCAGTCCCGACAGCCGCACCCTCGCCAGTGCCGGCGGCGGTGGTGGGAAGGGTGGCGCCCTGCATCTGTGGGATGTGGCCACGGGTACCCTTCGGCACACCCTGACGACAGTTGGCTATTCGGGCATTAGCGTGGTGTTCAGTCCCGACAGCCGCACCCTCGCCAGTACCGGCAGGAAGCATTCCACCACCATCCGCCTGTGGGACACGGCCACGGGCACCCTCCGGCAGACCCTGAGCCATGCGAATTGGATCACAAGCATTGCGTTCAGTCCCGATGGCCGGACCCTGGCCAGCGGCAGTGTAGACCGAACCATCCGCCTGTGGGACACGGCCACGGGCACCCGCCGCCACACGCTGAGCCATGGCGAGACGGTCAACAGCGTGGCCTTCAGTCCCGACGGCCGGATCCTCGCCAGTGGCGGCAACGACCGCGCTGTCCGCCTGTGGGACGCGGCCGCGGGCACCCTTCGGCACACCCTGACAGGCCATGGGGCGTTTGTTTATCCCTTGGCCTTCAGTCCCGACGGCCACACCCTTGCCAGCGGCAGTGTGGATGGCACCGTCCTGTTGTGGGATGTGGTCGCGGATGCGGCCGCGGGGACCTTCCGCAACCTGGAAACCAATCCCGGCGGGCAATGGGCGGTGTGGCGGAGCGAAACGACGGTGACGGTACGCTTCCACAGCCCGCGCGCGCCCGTGCAGTACCATGCGCGGGAGGCTCCGCAGCCGCAGTTCGTGCTGCCCGAGGGCTTCCGGCCCGCGACCCGGGTGACCCACACGGTGACGGGCACGCAGGTCCACGCGGACGGGACACCGGTGCCGAACGCACCGCCGGCGACCTTCGACCTGACCATCGCCCCGAACGGGGAGGTGCACTACCTGGACAACCCGAAGGTGGACGGGCTGGGCTACATGAACTACCGCGTGGCGCGCCTGACGTGGCCGACCCATGAGGTCCCGGAGACGCCTTCAACCTCCGGCACCGGGGCGGCCGAGGGGCCGGTGCCCGACCCCGAGCCCAACCGGTAGGCGAACCGGGACCATGGCCGGAATCTGCATCTCAGGGTGGCGCGCAGTGGGATCGAGGTTTGTTGCGGCGGACGGCGGGGTTGTCGAAGTCCCGGTCGGCAACGAGGGCAACCAATCGGGGATGTCCTGGGCCGCGGTCCGCGTGGTTCATCTCATCATGGCCTGCTGGGGTTGGGACCATGCAAGGATAGCCTCCCCATCGGTGGGAACCTACTCCGCCGTCAGCATCGGAAGTAGCCATGCCTGCGGATTGGGGACGGACGGCACACTCCTTTGCCGGGGCAACCTCTTGGTGTCCTTGCCGAGAGGACGAGAAACTCGCCGGCGCGAAGTTTCAGCGACTGTGCAGCAATCTTCAAGGGAGACCAATCCTTGAGGCTGGCCACCGTACATGCAACCATCCCGTAAACGACCGTTTGCGGGCACAGCTTCGGGTCATGTTGCGGAAATGTTAGGACGTGCGACATAAGGAACCCAGTAGCCGCAGGACCTGTGGATTGTCATCGCGGTCCTGTTGGTTTCCCTCTTCACGGACCCGCTGCCATGCCCCCACGCTGCGCAACGTCGAATTCCCAGCCCTGTACCGCCACCTGTTCCGGACCCCCAAGTCCGCACCGTCCTCCCAACGACCGCCGGCGGGCGGTTGTTGCGCGCGCACCTGACCCCGGAGCTAGGCGGCGGCCGACCCGCAAGCGGAGGCTCTGCTGAAGAGGTGTCATCCCGGCTACGTGTTGGCGGACCGGAGCTACGATGCCAACGAACTGTGCCTTGGGCCCGATCACCCACCGACAACCGTACAGCGGATTTCTCCTGAACCATGGATGCTGCACCGCACCACTGTTTGCCCGCCGGCGTAGCAGGGACGGTTCAATTCATCCGTCAATGTCAATGCAAGTGGGAGGGAATACCAGACCTCCGCTAGTGAGTCGGGCTACTCCGCCACATCGGTTCGGTTGAGTTCGGACATCCAGGTAGGGGTACTGCAACAGATAGTCCAATAACAGCCGTACATCTCCTGCTTCCACCTCTGCCCTCTTGATTCGGCTCAGCCAGTTGTGCATGTCGAAGGGGACAACCCGATGGGGATACATCGCCGTGGGCCGAGCCCGATAACCATGATGGACATATTCCAGGTGCCGCAGGCGGGGCGTGTACTGCAACAGGTCCGCCGGCAATGCACCCAAGTACGGGGCCTCCAGCACCAGGTGCTGCAGGTGGGGCGTGTACTGCAACAGGTCCGCCGGCACTGTTTCCACACGGGATTCCAGTACCAGGTGCTGTAGGCGGGGCGTGTACTGCAACAGGTCCTCTGGCACTTCCTTCAGGGAGCCGAGCTCCAGATGCTGCAGGTGGGGCGTATACTGCAACAGGTCTGCTGGCAATACGCCCAACTCCCAAGCCTTCAGCACCAGGTGCTGCAGGCGGGGCGTGTACTGCAACAGGTCCTCTGGCACTTCCTTCAGGGAGTTGAGCTCCAGGGTCAGGGAAGTCAGCTGTGGCATGTGCGCCAGCAGGCGGGATGGCAATACC
>JAPPAJ010000156.1 GCA_026705565.1 Caldilineaceae bacterium
TGGTTGACCACCCGGATCTCGCAGCCGTGGCTCTCGGCGAAGTACGCGAACCAGTCAAACCCGAACCGGCAGAGACGGTCCTCGTGGGCCAGCAGCAGGAGGCCCAGTTCGCGCTTCCCGATCCGTTCCATCAACGCACGGAACACCGGACGCTGGAAGTCCAAGCCGCCGCCAATCTCGGTCAGCCATTCGTCCACCGCCAGGCCAGCGCCCAAACAGAACGTCTCCATGGCCTGCTGCTGCGACCGCAGATCGTCCCGCTGCGCCCGACGGGACACGCGGCAGTAGACCACGGTGCGCCCAAGCTCAGACGGGTCGCGTTCCACGCCGAAGAACCGATCCACGTCCTCCTCCGTGTAGTAGCGGTGGCCGGACGGGGTGCGGCGGGCAGGCAACTTGCCGTTCAGGCTCCAGGCCTTGACCGTATTCTTGTGGACCCCAATCTTGGCCGCGAACGCCGCCGCGCGGTAAATCTTCATGCCACACGATACTACATGATATCTTTCAGTGTCGATATGTTGTGCTAGACACATGCTCCGTCAAGCGTCGGTAGAAGCGGTCCAGATACAAGGCCAGTTCGGTCCAGTTCGGCATCCCTTGAACACCGACGTCCTTGCAGCGCGGTGGCGATGCGCCGCATGCATCGGCAACCGATCGGGCGAAGTCCTCCGGTGAGGCGTGCCCCGGTACCGACATCACTCCCGGTACGGCGCGATACCGCTGCTGCTCGCCGACGCTGGAAACCACACAAGGCAGGCCCAGACGGTTAAGATCCAGCAGACGCACGCTGCACTTTGCCATGTTGTCGACCGAAACCCGGGCCGGGGCGATGGCACAACGGGCGGATGCGGCCGCCTGCAGCACCTGCTCCCGCGTCAGGTAGCCCAGCCACTCCACCGAGCCATGGTCGCCACTTTTGCCCAACACTGCCCGAAAGGGAAGATCGAGTTCCGGAACGACCGGCTTGCCGGCGACCAGCAATCGAACACCCGGCAGGCTGTCGGACAGGGCCGACCAGAACCGGGACATCCAGTCGACGTCAACCTCCGTGAACCGCGTGAACCAAAGGATCGCCGAATCTCCGGTGGCCCTCCGACTCGCCTCGGAAGGTTCAGCCGCCCATCCGTTGGGCAGATACAACACGGGGACACCCGGATTCAGGTGCCTGACTCTGCGAACCAGCCATTGGCTGGCCGCGGTTGCCCCGTGGCAATGCCGCACCCCCCATTCCTCCTGCCAGGCCAATGCGGTGCGCACTGCCAGGCGGTGGGTAGCCGAAGGCGACCACGCCTGTTCCCAGTCGTCGACGTCCAGCACAATTCTGGTCGCGTCCAATCCTCCGGCCGCCAACGCTTGCGCACAGGCCAGGAATTGGCATGCGCCGGCATGCAGGCGCGGCTTGACGATGTGCAGCACGTCCGGTGCCGAGGCAAGCACCCGTGCCCACATACGAAGCACGGTACCGGCCACTCCGCCTGTCAGTTTCACCTGCCGCACGCACACCCCTGCCACCAATTCGATTCCGGGTTTGCTCCCGGGCGTATCCCATGGCGGCACGAGGACTTCGACATCGTGGCCCAAGGATGCCAACCCCTGCGCCAGGGGCAAGGCACGCGATCGGACCGTGGCCTTGGTCTCGAGACCGAACGGAGCGGCAAACAGGATGCGCACTTGAAGTCAGACCGACGGGTTTTGAACGCGTTGCACGGGGCGCCTGCCCGAACGGATGCGGTTTTCATCCGGGCCACAGGAGGATCCCGACCGAAGTCGGGAGTATAGAATAGGGGTTCACACGAGGATTTGAGGAATGTTCCCACAATGACCAAGTCCAACGGCCGCGACCCGTTCAGGGACCTGCTTGAACAACTGCAGCAACGCGAACAATCCGAGCAGGCCAGCGGCAACGGGAATCTCACCCCGTCGTTTGAGGGTGGCAGCAACGATCCCGGCAACGGCGACGGAGAGGAAGTCATCAGGGAAGAAGCCCCGCAATTCGGGGGCCGGCGCCTGATCTGGTCAGTGGTTCTGTTTCTGCTCATCATGCTGAGCACGCGCCTGCTCGGCTACTTTACCGATTGGCTGTGGTTCGACAGCCTTGATCTCACATCCGTCTACGTGACGCGCATCCTGGCGTCCGGCACCACGTTCCTCGTTAGCGGCATCCTGTTTTGGCTGTTGCTGGCGGGTAACATCTGGTTGGCATCCCGCATCAACCGGCGCACTGAGGGTTCGACGCTCGACAGCACGGCCCAGCAGATGGTCGGCTTCCGGGTCACGCCGCTGCTCTATGTCGGTTCCGCCATCCTGGCCGTCATGTCCGGTTTGGCCATGATGTCCCTCTGGGAGGAAATCCTGCTCTACCTGAATCAGGTGGAGTTCGGGCTGGCGGATCCGATTTTCAACCGGGATGTCGGGTTCTTCGTGTTCTCGCTTCCGATCTGGCAGGCCGTGCGCAGTCTGTTGCTTACGGCTTTCGTCTTTGCCCTGATCGGCACCATGCTGGTGAACGGCTTCAACTGGCGGCAGTGGTTCGAGGATCGCCGTGTCAAGACCCACCTCAGCCTGCTTGTCGTCGCGATCCTGCTGTTGCTTACCTGGCAGTACCGACTGCAAAGCTTTGACCTGGTCTACAGCAACCGAGGCGCCGTCTTCGGCGCGGGCTTCACGGACGTCAACGCACAGCTGCCAATTTACCAAACCCTGTTTTTCGTTACGTTGGCCATCGCAGCGATGGTGCTGGTCAACATCTTTCTCAAGTTTGCTTGGAAGGTGATCGTCTACGCACTGGGCATCTGGGTCGTGGTGGCCGTGCTGGCGGGAAACTTTGTCCCCAACCTGATCCAGCGGTTCGTCGTCAATCCCAACGAATTCATTCGCGAAGAGCCCTACATTGAACACAACATTGCCCTCACGCGCAAGGCCTACGATTTGGACACTCTGGAATCGGTTGCCTTCAACGCCCGCGAGGCCCTGACGCTGGACGACCTGACGCGCGAAAACGAAACCATCGCCAACATCCGCCTGTGGGACTACCGGCCCATGCGGATCTCCTACAACCAGCTGCAGGTCCTGCGTCAGTACTACGAATTCCAGGACATCGACATTGATCGGTACGTTGTCGACGGGACCCTGAAGCAGGTCCTGCTGGCGGCGCGCGAGCTCGATCCGCGACAGCTGAGCGGCGAGGCCCAGACCTGGGTCAACGAACGGCTGGTGTTCACGCACGGGTATGGCGTGGCGGCCTCGCCGGTCGCGGAAATCACGTTTGACGGCAACCCCACGTTCATTCTCAAGGACCTGCCGCCCAAGGGGTCGATTCCGGTCGAAAAGCCTCAGTTGTACTTCAGCGAGCTCAGCCACAACTACGTCATCGTCAATACCGACACGGAGGAGTTCGACTATCCAAGCGAGGAGGGCAACGTCTTCACCCGCTTCGATGCGGACAGCGGCATTCGGATTGGCAATTTCCTCACGCGCCTAGCCTTCACCATCCGGTTTGCCGACACCAACCTCCTACTGACCGGTGCCATCGGACCCGAAAGCCGACTGCTGTGGAAGCGCAACATTTACGAACGGCTACAGGAAATTGCGCCCTTCCTGATCTACGACGATGATCCCTACATCGTGATTGGCGACGACGGCGGCCTGTACTGGTTCGTGGACGCCTACACGACCAGCCTGCGCTTCCCGTACAGTCAGCCGTCCACGCTGAACCGGCCGCTCAACTACATCCGCAATTCGGTCAAGGTGATTGTCAACGCCTACGACGGCGAAGTCGACTTCTACTTGGTCGATGAATCCGATCCCATTGCGGCCGCCTACCGGAAGGTATTCCCGCGGTTGTTCACCAATTTCGCGGAGATGCCCGACGGCCTGCGCGCCCACATCCGCTTCCCCCAGGATCTCTTTACGGTCCAGGCCCGGATTCTGACCGTGTACCACATGACGGAACCGAACGAGTTCTACAACCGGGAAGATGTCTGGCAGTGGCCGCAGGAGTACTTTGACAACCAGCCCCGGGAAATGGAGCCATACTATGTCCTGATGCAGCTTCCAGGCAGCGACCAACTGGACTTCAACCAGATCCTGCCGTTCACGCCGGCCAACCGCAAGAACATGATTGCCTGGTTTGCCGCCAAGAGCAATCCGGACGAATACGGCGAGAAACTGCTGGTTACGTTCGGCAAGGACTCGCTGGTGTACGGCCCGGAGCAGATTGAGGCCCGGATTGACCAGGATCCGACCATCAGTGCCCAGTTGAGCCTTTGGAACCAGCAGGGCAGCCAAGTGATTCGGGGCAACTTGCTGGTGATTCCGCTGGGCAACAGCCTCCTATATGTCGAGCCACTCTACCTCCAGGCGGCAGCGGGGATTCCCGAGCTGAAGCGCGTGATCGTGGCGGCCAACGACCGGGTCGTTATGGCACCCAATCTGGGCCTGGCCCTGGTCGAAGTGTTCGGTGAAGGCCTCCTGGACGACGAGGTTCTGGCCAGCCTGGTTGGCGAAGGGGCCCTCCTGGAACCGACTCCCGTTGCTGAAGTCCCGTCCAAACCGGCAGAGCCCGCGGCCCAACCCCAGCCGGATGTTATGGTCCCTCCACTTGCCGAACTGGAGGGGGCATCGCTGGCTCAGTTAATCGTAGCCGCCAACAACACCTATGCAACCGCCATCCAAGCACAACAGGCTGGCGACTGGGCGGGTTACGGGGAGGCACTCGCGAGGTTGGAGGCGGTGCTAGCCCAGCTTGCAGAAGGCGCGAGCGCTGTTCAGGAGAGTGGTACCGACACCTGATCCAATTGGCATTCCTACCACGGTGGTCCGGAAAGCCGGAACCAAGCCGACTTCCGTGTCCCGTTGTCAGCGGACAAGCGCCGATTCCGCCGGCGTTTGCACCCGAATCGGCAACGGGCAATTCGATCAAGGCAACCGCGCGAGCAGTCACTTCGTGTGCGCAGTGCTCGTATTTGCCAGAACATGAATCCCAGGCAGCCCCACGGTGCTTCCTGGAGGGAATGGAGTCTTTGTCACCACCGGAAGCAGCCACCGCGCGCGTGACAGCCAGAGCCATTTGGCAGTCAGTCAACCAAAGCATCATGACATCCGCGACATGTACCCCCTCTCGTGTCGCGACTTCAATCAGACTGTATCTGAACTCGACTTTGTAAAAAGTCCAGCTGAGGGCGGAGTTGCCGGTACATCTGAGCGCACCACCAGCGCGATTGCATCTAAATTGGGTGTGCTGACGGGGCAGGTGGCCGCGTGACTACAGTGGACGGTTCCGGAGCCTGCCTGCAGAGAGCCCCTCATGGACAGCCTGATGTCCTCGTCCCTGGTCGAGACCCTGGATACCCTGGTTGACAGATATATTAGTACATATGTTCTAGTCACATGAAACCGCCAAAGTGGGTATCCTTGGGGTGCCCACGACCTGTCAAAGACCTCGGGCCGGGTCCGGTGGGCACCGACAAGCTTGGAATCCGGATGGAGCCAGCCCCGTGGGCGGCCGGCGCGGGCTCCAAGACTGGGAACAGGCACAGCATCATGGTTTTGTCGGTTCAACACAAGTCTTTTGATTATGAGTTATTTTATACTAATATGTCTAACAAGGATGCCCTGGAGGATCTGCAGATCGACCGGACCAAGCTGCACAACCCTGACGGACATCCTGATGCTGTCCGTGCTGGCCGCCATCTGCGGCACCGGCAGTTTCGTAGCCATCGCGCGCTTCGGCCAACTCAACGAGGCATGGCTGCGTACCTTGGCTACAAATTGAGAGTCTCGATCTTGGGCGATCCCTCCCGCAACGAAATCTTGCGATTGCTCTGGCTTCGTCACCTTTCTCGGGTTCTTCCCGATTGAATCGGGTACCCTATGCGGCGCGATACGGCGCACAGCTGCAAGGAGGTGGCAGACGTGGTAATGGAGACTCCCGGCCAGGATATGGAGCACTGGCTGTCCCTGTACGAGCAGATGTACCGCATCCGCTGTTTCGAGGAGGTGACGGACAACCTGTACACGCGCGGGCTGATACCCGGCATGACACATCTCTGTATCGGGGAGGAGGCGGTGGCCGTAGGGGTCTGCAGCGTGTTGCGGGTCAACGACTGGATCACCAGTACGCACCGGGGACACGGGCACTGCCTGGCCAAGGGCGCCGACCTGGACCGCATGTTTGCGGAGCTGCTGGGCCGCGTTACGGGCTACTGCGCCGGCAAGGGCGGGTCCATGCACATCGCGGACCAGGACAACGGCAACCTCGGCGCCAACGGCATCGTCGGGGGCAGCACGGCGATCGTGGCCGGGGCGGGCCTCTCGGCCCGGATGCGCGGCACGGATGAAGTCGCCGTGGCCTTCTTCGGCGAGGGAACACTGGGACAGGGTCTGGTGTACGAGTCGATGAACATGGCCGCGCTCTGGAAGCTGCCCGTGCTGTACGTCTGCGCGAACAACCAGTACGGGGAATACACCCCCAGCGACCAGACCATCGCCGGCGAAATCCTGGATCGGGCCCGGGCCTTCGGCATCCCGGCGCACGAGGTTGACGGACAGGACATTCGGGAGGTGTCGCGGGTGGCCGGGGACGCGGTCGCGGCGGCCCGCCGGGGGGAAGGCCCCTCCTTCCTGCATTGCGCGACCTACCGCTACCGGGGCCATCATGTGGGGGACGTGGATCGGCCCTACCGGACCCGGGCGGAAGAGGAGGAATGGCAGGCCACGCGCGATCCCCTGAAGAACCTGGCCGCCTGGCTGGAGACCGAGTTCGAGGTGGCGCCCGACGTGGTCGAACAGTTGGAGACCGAGGTGCGGACGGCCGTGGACGACTCGGCGTCCAGGGCCCTGGACGAACCAATTCCGGAGGCTTCGGAGGTGACCACCCATGTCTACGCCTGACGGCGCCGTGCGCCAA
>JAPPAJ010000096.1 GCA_026705565.1 Caldilineaceae bacterium
CTTGAACCAGGCCCCGTAGGCCTCGCGTAGAGTTTCGGACAACCGCAGGACCCGCGGGATGATCCATTCCCGCAGCAACGGCAGGATCTGTTCCGCGGCCTCGTTCGCGCCCAGCCGGATGGCGGCCTGGATGCGCGCCAGGGCGACGATGCCGGTCACCAGGCTCTGTGGGGGAAGCGGGTAGTCGACAACTAGGAACGCAGGCACCTCGTAGTCGTGGATGTCCAGGAGGGGGCCCTCCCGCAATCCGTAGACCTGTGAACCGGGCCTGGATTGCACGGGAGATCGCCATGTTCCGAAGGGTCGATTGCCGGTGTTGATCACCAAGCCGCACACTTCCAGTCTCGGTTGGCGTTGTAGCAACTCGTCGGCATACCCGAACATGCGTCGGGTCATGCGGGAGTCGCGCCGCGACTGGAACTCCAGGTGCAGGAGGACGCGGTCTCCGTTTTCGCCTTTGCTCGCCAGGGTCCAAACCGTGTCCCGGTGCGTCTCTCTGTGGTGCGGTGGGCTGGTCGCGTCGGCGGTCACGGTGGATGCGCTGACCAAATCCAGGGGTTCGGCGCCCTGTAGTTCGGGGAACAGGTCGGCGGCATGGAAGTCGAGCAGGTCCTGCACCACGGCCTTTTCGGCAAAGAGGGACTTCAGCGTCCGGTCGTAGGAAAACGGTGTTCCTGTCGATTTGGGCGCAGACAATGCGGACCTCCCGCGATTCTGTGACTGCTGTTTCCACCGCCCCGAATGGGCTCGGGGTTACGCGGTCGATGAGCCATGGCATGCAACCCGTGCCGCCTTGGCGGCACGGGCCTGTCCTGGACAATGGTCAGACTTTGTCCCGCGCAGGTGCCGATATCAAGCCTCCGCGGCCTGCGCTGGCACCAAGGATCACCACCTGTACTCACTGGCCCCGAAGTTGGCTTCGTAGAACAGCGACACGTGGGTTCCGGGAGGAATCAAGGCATCCACCGCCTCCCGGTCCGCGTCGTCCAGCGACACCTGCAAGGCACCGAGGTTGTCCTCGAGCTGTTCCAGCGTACGGGGTCCAATGATGGGACTGGTGATGTTGGGCTGGTTCATGGCCCACGCCAGGGCAAACTGGGCCACCGTGCATCCTTTGTTGGCCGCCAGGGGCTCGAGGCCTTCAATGACATCGTAGATGCCTTCCGTCATGCGGCGTGACCGATCGGACCGTGCGGCGTACCGGCTGCCCTCGGGCGCACCTTCGCCGCGCTTGTACTTCCCGGTCAACAGTCCGCCGGCCAAAGGACTCCAGGGGAGAATACCCACGCCGTAGTTTTGGGCCATGGGCAGCAGTTCCCGCTCGATGCGTCGGTCCAGAATGTTGTAGGGCGGCTGTTCCGTCACGAAGCGGTTCAAGCCGTACTCCTTGGACACCCACAACGCCTCCACGAACTGCCAGGCGGCGTAGGTGCTGGTGCCGATGTACCTGACCTTGCCGTCGCGCACGAGGTCGTCCAACGCCCTGAGCGTTTCGTCGATCGGGACGTCCGTGCGGGGCCGATGCAACTGGTACAGATCGATGTAGTCGGTCTGTAGACGCCTGAGACTGGCGTGGCACTGCTCAATCACGTGCCGGCGCGACGTGCCCCCCATGTTGGGATCGTCGTCGGCCATGGTGCCGTGTACCTTGGTGGCCAAGACGACCCGCGACCGCTGTCCCGTTTGCTTGAGGGCTTCCCCCAGAATCTCCTCGCTTTGGCCGCGGGAGTATACGTTCGCGGTGTCGATGAAGTTGATGCCGGCGTCGAAGGCAACCTGCAGCATGCGGGTCGCACCATCCACGTCGATGCCGCCTCCAAGGCGGCCATGGCCGAACAGCATAACCCCCAGGCAGAGGGGAGAAACTTTCACGCCGGTCCTGCCCAACAGTCTGTAATCCATACAATATCTCCGAGTTGTCTTGGTGCGGAAGCCGGGTTGGGCCTGTCTTCCAACCGCGGCACATCCATTCATCTTAGTCGTTATGCCCCATGCATGAGAGCTTTGCCGAATCCTTGCATCAGTTGACAGCTGCCTTCCGCGCTCTGGATCGGCACCTGAACCTCGTGGAAGAGCGTCGTGCGCGGGTTGGCAATGCATCCAAGATAGAAAGCGGCCCTTCGGAAGTGGCAGAACTCAGCCGAATGTATCTCGACTGCCTCCGGACCATCCCCGGTGCGGCTATGCCCAACGGCGCGGATACCGAGCAAAAGCACACCGACCATATGATCCTTACCTCTCGCCACACAGTCTTGACGGACCTGTGCCAAACGTGGCTGGATCAGGGAGCCGCACCGGATCTATTTGACATAAAATGGCTGCATCAACTGGCCGGAGCGATTGGGGAGGCCGATCGTGCGATTCGGCCCCAATGGGAAGCGTACGCCGGGTGGGGCCGGTTGGCACTGCGTGGGTTTGTGGCGGACCAGTACGACTGCCTGTTGGACAGCGTTGGGGGGTTGACAGAGGAGGAACTTAACCAACCGGGAGTCGTGGGCGATTGGAGCGCCAGGGACACGTTGGCCCATGTGTTGGCGTGGGAAGAATATGGATGGGCCATCCTGTCCCAGTGGCCTGAGCCCAAGGCAGGCTCTCTGACTCGGTGGGAGGTTGGCGAGTCGGAGGAGGAGGCGAACGCACTGTTGTTGGAACGCTACGCGGCATCGGACCTGATCGACGTGCTCGGGGATCTTTACACGTTTCGGCGCCGCACTCTGCGATTCATCGATGATTGCGACGATGCCAGGTTCGATTCAGTCGGTTCCTATGGTCTGGGCGAAACCGGCAGCCTGACACTGTTTCTCCTGTCCATGGCATGCCACTGCACCGAACACGCACTGCAGATCCTGAATGCCCGGGCCCCGGGCCGCGCGGAGCCGTAGTATCGTCGATGCCGGACAGGTTTGGGATCCGTTGACCGGATCCCGCGGGTACTGGCTGCCGCCCAAATCCGTGTGCGCCGGTGTTCCGCCCCGACGATCCCGCGGTAGGCAATCGGAGGTGGTTTGCGACCGGCCGGCGGCCTATCGGCGTACGGTCAACTGCCCTGTACGCTCAGGCTGTTGCGGAATTCTTCGGCCTCTTTGGCTGCGCCCACGGGAATCTGGTCGGATACCAGTCCCCTTTCCTCGATGTTGGCCGCGGCTTGTTGTTCGACGAGCCAGTTGCGGAAGTACTCGTCAACGGCGCTCTCGAGGGCGTCGGCGCTGATGGGGGCGTCCGGATCCGAGTCGGTGACCTGGATGAGGTGGTAGCCGAATTCGGTCTCGACCGGTGCACTGGTTTCGTTCACGGCCAGCGCAAAGGCGGCTTCCTCAAAGGTCGGCACCATTCGTCCCTTGGCAAACCAACCGAGATCACCCTGATTGAATTCCGCAGATGGATCGTCGCTGTACAGATCGACCAGGTAGTCGAAGCTCTCGCCCAATTCAAGCCTGGCGATCAGACTCTCTGCCAAGGCCAGAGCCTCTTCCTGGGTGCGCCCTGCCGCATCGGATTCATTCCCTCCGGGCTGAGCTTCGAACGTGATCAGGAGGTGTCGGGCCCTGATGCGGAGCTCGGTGGTCTCGACATTGCCCTCGGCGACATGGCTCTTGACCATCTCGCGCAACAGGCCGTATTCCAGGATCTGCCGGTACTCGTCCAGTGTCAGGCCGTTGGTGTCGTCCAGTTCCTCGGCCAGTCCCGCCGTTCCCTGGCTCAACTCCTCCTCGGAAATGATGTCAATCGCTTCCTCTTCGGAAGCGGTGCCTGCCGCATCGTCTCCGGCATCCGCAGCCTGCCCCGAGGCTGCCGCCTCGCGGGCCGTGATCGTGGCCGTGGCCTGGGCGGCGGTGTACTTGGAATAACGGGAGGCCACTTCCGCCTCGAGCAGTTCGTCCAGTTGCACATCGGAAACGCTCAGGTCCGCTTTCCCGGCGGCCTCGGCAATCAGGATGTCCTCAATCATCGTGGACTTGACCCGCACCCCCATGGTGAATTCGTCCGACAGTGCGGTCTGCAGGACCTGAATCTCGTTCAGGAGATTGACTTGGCCGGCGAACTGCTGTTGCAGGAACCTCATGGACTCGTAGCGGTTCAGGGCCAACTGTCTTTCATACCGGTAGCGGTTGCGGAAGTCCTGGATCGTGATCTCGGTTCCGTTGACCGACACCACCAGCCGGGCCGGTACCACGAGGAAGCTGTACACCGCGCCGATCACCACCAGCAGAAGGGCAATGCCGGTCGCGACCCCTCCCAGCAGCAGGAATTTCCGATCGCGTTCCCTCTGCCTGTTTGCGAGGAGGATTTCCTTGCGGGTTTGCCGGCGCGGAGCTTCTTCGGTTGTGCGTTTCTTCTTGGCCATGAAGGTTGCCCGAGCGCGGGGTACCCGGGTCCGGTGGATGGATCTGGCGCCGGGCTTGGCCGGCCGCTGACTTAGCGGCGGCCTCGAATGTGGCTCGGCGTGTACGGCAGCAGTGCCAGGTGGCGCGCCTGCTTGATGGCGGTCTTCAGGCGCCTCTGCTTCTTGGCGGACACGCGGGTCTTGCGCCTGGACAGGATGCGTCCCTGACGATCCAGGAACTGCGACAGGATCTCGATGTTCTTGTAGTGGATTTGTTCCAGTGGAACATCGGTCGCGACGTGGCGAGGTCGGAAGCGCGATTGGCTGGGACCCTGGTTGGCCCTGTACACGGGCGGCACGCGCTTTCTCGGATCAAGGGCGGTTGGATCCGGTTCGGGCGGAGGCGCCGGCCGCGCGCTTGCCGGCCGGCCGCCTGCAGGGGTGGTCGCAGGTTCCGTAGCCTTCGTCTCGGTGGCGGTCGCAGGGGCTGGTTCGGGTTTCGATTCAGGAGTGGTTTCCGCAGTCTGTTCAGCCTTGGGTTCCGGAGCCGCTTCCGGTTCCGGTGCGGCGTGCACGGCATCCGACGCGGGTTCCGTAGCCTTCGTCTCGGTGGCTGTCACAGGGGCTGGTTCAGGTTTGGATTCAGGGGTTGCTTCCGCAGTCTGTTCGGCCTTGGGTTCCGGAGCCGCTTCCGGTTTCGGTGCGGCGGGAGCGGCATCCGATGCGGAGGTGTCCGCGGCTTCAGCGGCTGGGGCCGCAGCAGCATCGTCGGCTCCAGTCGACGGTGGAACGGCGGCTGTTGGTTCCTCAACGTCGGCGGCTGTTGCTGCCGCTGTTACGGCTGTGGTTTCTTGGGTTTCCTGTTCGTCGCTCATGTGAATTTCTCTGTGGTATGGGGTGTTGTCTGCCTGACATCCGCCTGGCTGCATCCGATATTGGAGGTCAGGCAACCGGATCCCGGATGATCAGGTAGCGCATCACGTTCTCGCTCAGGTTGAGCAGACGTTCGACATCGGCGACCTTGGATGGGTCAAGGTCGATGTGCAGCATTGTGTAGTGGCCTTCCGTCTTCTTGTCGATCGGATAGGCCAGCTTGCGTATGCCCCAGGAATTGTCGAATACGATTTTGCCGTCGTTGCGGTCGATGACCTGCAACACTTCCTGGTGGGCGTTTTCGAGCTCGAGGTCCCTCAGCTCGGGAGGCAGCACGTATACCAGTTCGTACGTGCGCGTATCGGCACTCATCAATCCACCGCTCCTTCCACGGGTTTGCACGCGCCCCGTGACGCGCACAGAAGAATCAGGCGGATCAGTCTAACACCCGCGCCCGCCGGAAAGGGACAATCGAATGCGGTGCAGCCGACAGGGGCCGGTTGTTGCCAGGGGGCCGCCGGTTAACGGGCGCGCGCCACGCAGAGCACGGTGTCGGCTTCATCGTCCAACGGTTCCCGGTGGTAGCCGCCCCACAGGTTGACGACGTCGAATCCGGCCGTGTCCAGCATCAGCTCCAATTCGTGGGGCCAGAGAAACCGCAGCCTGAAGGTCACGGTTGTTTCCAGGTGCTGTCCGCCCGCACTCACCTGCGACAGAAGTATGTCCGTGGTTTGGACCTGGCGCACCCAGTCGACGGTGCGGCTCATCCACTTGGTGGTTTCGATGCCGTCCGGTCCGTGCCACGCGTCCACTTGGATCAGGGCACCGTCGTCCGCAACGATCTGTTCAACCGGCGGATTGAACAGGTCCAGTATCAGGAGGCCGTCTGCCCTAAGGTGACGACGGAGGCAGGACAGCGCGGATTGCTGCTGCTCCGGGCCGTCCAGGTGCATCAGGCTGTTCGAGACACAGATGGCCAGGCCGAAGTTCAGGTGCACCAGGCGAAAGTCGGCCATGTCCGCCTGCAACAGGAGTGGTTGGTGCGCGGACGGCACGGCGGCCAGGTTGTGCCTGGCCAGTGCCAGCATTTCGGGACAGATGTCGATCCCGGTGCAATGGGCATCCGTTGCCAGTTTCATGAGCACGCGTCCCGTGCCGCATCCTGCTTCAAGGACCGGCCCGCCCGTGTCCCGTGCCAGTTGCTTCAGGAGCGGGATGTCCGCCCTGAAGTTGCGGTAGTCCCAATCGTAGAAAGGGCTGAACCGCGCCAGGTTGGCAAGGAGATCCTCACGGTCGTCACACATGGCATGGGGAATGTTGGTGGGCGGATGAGAGAGTGGACATGTTCCGGAACCGGGGGCAGCTTGTCGTTTCCGGGTCCTTGGGCAGGATGCGAAGGCGTGTTTCAGTCAGCGGGCGGTACGGATCCACTGCGGCGTCTGTGCACAGGGGGCCGTTCGGGTCGGCCCACGCAATGCTGCGGCAACGTCCCTTTGGGTGCCCCCGTTGCGTTCGAGGTCCCTGAAGCGTACCGGTCTCGGAGACCAATTCGCGCCTATTGGCGTGGACGTGCAGCCATTGTTGACGCGGCACGGGTTGGCTTTCTGTCGGATCGATACAAGAAAGGACCGATCAATGCATGGCGGCATGGCTGTTCCCGCTTGGGAGATCTTGC
>JAPPAJ010000135.1 GCA_026705565.1 Caldilineaceae bacterium
GTCCGAGGTCCAACATCACATCAAACCACCGGATATGGCACCGGAACCCGCTCAAGTCCCGGCTCACTGCCCAACCTGTCGACCATGAGGAACCGTTGCGCTTGCCTTGCCTCCTGTCCCTGTCGACACAATCTGTCATCACGGTAGGAACTTGCTTGACTAATTTTAGAACACATGTACCATACTGTCTGGTGTTCACCATCGGGAGACATGTGTCATGTTCAGGGAGTTTCTGTTTGGAACCAAGGCCGACATGGTCGAAAGGGGTTTGATCCTCGCTGCCATCGTGGCCACCGCCATGGCTGCGTGGACCACGCTGGGCGGCAATATCAAAACCAAGATCGAGGCCATCAGCACACAGATCGGTTCATCCTAAGCCGGTTGCCATGACGGCACTCAAAGCACTGGTACGGCCGTCCGGCCTGTTCTCCTCCTCAAGGGGAGACATGGTTGAGGCGGCCGTCACCATGCCCCTGCTGCTGCTGGCGACCTTTGCCCTGATCAACTTTGCCTTGGTCGGACATGCCCGGAACTCCGCGCAGAATGCCGCCAACCACGGTGCCCGAGTGGGTGCGGTGACCGCATCCGGTGCGGGCTCGGCCGCCAGTCAGGAAGCCGAACGCCTGATGGCCAACTGTTTCTGCACCTATTCGGTGACGGTCAGTGCAGCCAACGCTCCGGGAGGCACGGTCACGGTGGCTGTGGCCTGGACCGTGCCCAGTTACATGGATGGCTTCCTGCAAGTCATGGGCGGCTCCGCGCAGGGCAACTTCAGCGGAACCGTCTCGGCCTCCCATCGCAAGGAGGGATGGTAGGGACGGGATGGTCAAGTTCATCATCGGCCGCCAGGCGGACATGGTGTGGTCCGCACTCCTGTTCATCACCATCTTCCTGCCCTTGGCCAGCCTTTCCGTTGATGTGCCCGAATACTTCAGGGTGGCCACGCTCCTGCAAGGCGCGTTGGATGCCTCTGCCCAGCAGGCGGTCAACGACTGTCTGGACCTCGAGGGGTTCAGCCAGACGGGAACGGCAAGGCTGAAGTCCGCCTGCATCCAACAAGCGGTAGATCAACGCTTTGGTTCGGAAACGTCCAGCCTCGCGACCG
Source organism: Caldilineaceae bacterium (assembly GCA_026705565.1). GTDB lineage: Bacteria > Chloroflexota > Anaerolineae > Caldilineales > Caldilineaceae > Bin34. Next base: position 1,106 of record JAPPAJ010000135.1, read on the forward strand.
GAGGGCACAGTCCGGTGCTGATGTCCGTTGCATGCTCCAACGGGTGCCGGTCCCTGCAAGTGCAGGGCGTGGTCTCCACCAGGGTGTTCTTCTCCCTGTCCCCCCGGATTCGCATCGTCCGGGCGGCCCGGTCCGATGTCCGCATGGTGCACGGCTGACCCATGCAGGTTCGGTTTGACCTGTCCCTGGTCCGTGTTCGAATTCGTCATGCCGTGGTGGCCGCCGTGTCCTGCGCCTGTGTCCTGACCGGGTTGCTTGGCTTCGCGGTGACCGCCCCGATGGAGTCTCCCCAGGTTCTGGTTCCGGCGCGCTGGAAGGCCCTGCAGGCCAAGTTGGCGGTACAGCGCGAAGTTGAAGGCCTGGCTGTGGACTTGGCTTACCTGGCCGGCCTGCTCCGGGAGGGGTCCGCCGACTCGGTCCAGGTGACGCTGGTTGCACAACGGCTCCGTGCTCGATACCGGGAAGGCGAACCGGCGACGACCGCAGCCCGTGCCGCGGTCGTCGCCGCGGCCGAAGCCGCCGTCAGGGAAGTACAAGGCGTGGTTTCACCCCGCGAAGTCGTGGCGGCACTCGAAAACGCCAGGTTGAAGTTGAGCCGCGTCACGCAACCATGAGTTGGCCTACCGAACTTCCATCTCCCGCACCGGCTACCCATTGCCTCGGGTCTGAAGAGCATTCGGAGTACTTTACTCGGATTGGCACCTGCGGCTGGTCCGCGTTGGTCTCCTACAGCGAGTCGTGGTCCGAGCCGGAGCTTGGGGCCTGGCCTGCGCCCGGTTCCCCGCTCGCGGCACTGCACGGTCTGGGCCTCATCGGTTTCGAGCAGCTGCCGGCCGGCCCTGCCGGAGCCATCTTGGCTCTCTACCTTACGCCCGCAGGACGCAGATGCCTGTTGGAGATGCGGCTGTCTCCCGTCCACACCGAATACGAACGGCTGCGGGACAGGTGGGGAACGCGAGCCAGGGAACATCATGGCCAGGTCATTCTGTTTGCAGCCTTGGCTCGCAGATTCGGATACCGCGCCGAGGTGGGGGTCGCAGCTCCCGGTCAACGACTGTTTGCCGATGTGAAGTTGACCGGCGAGGACGGAACCGAGGCCTGGTGCCTGGTGGAATCCGGATCACATCGGAATACACATCCCCTTGACCGCTGGCGTCGGCTGGGGCGATGTCAGCCGTTTCTGCCCCTGGTCGCGCTTGACCGAAAGACAATGAACCAGCTCGGGGAACAGGCGCGGCCCCACATCCATAGGGTTCGCCTGACGAACCTGGATGAATTGCTCCTCAATGTCAACAGCGGCAACCACCGGCTGTGGCTAACCGACATAGACCGGTTTCGCGATGCCGATCGCGGACGCAATCGGGTTGTTCCGGGATTGAGAAGCAGGCTTGTTTTCCAGTTCCAGGGCCATGTCCGGGCCCGTGCAGCTCACCGTCGTCGACATAGCGGTTGGCGCGCAACAGACGTTTAGGGCATGTCATGGCGAACTGTTGCGAACCCGCGTCCTCCAAAAAATCCGAACACGAACAGTCTGTCGGCAATGTGGATGTACACAACAACGTCCAACAACTCGGATCGCAGGTGCCGGGTAACTGCCTGGACATGTCGGTTGTGCTTTGACCCGCCGGAAAGTGGTGTGCAGGGCGGTCAGCGGCTTCCCGGTTCGGATGAAGGCGCGATGGGGCTTGGTCCAGTGTTTGATGCGGCCGAATATAGGCCGAGACTGTACCGGAAAGTCGTGTGTTCGTCTCAGGTGACAGTGGCACCCCGTTCCTGGGTAGTGCGGGTCGTGCTCGATTTGCAGTGAGGATCCAAGTTGGATGGGAACCTCGATCTTCCTGTTTTCATAGCGGCCTCGATCACCGGGGCAAGTACCGGTTGAAATGGCGAATAGGGTTCAATGGGGTCCGTCCAGAGGCTGCATATGACCAGTTGAAGCAGAGCACATCAACCGGGATGTCAAGTCAGTTCGGGATGCACACCGGTCGGGGACCCATGTCGTCCAGTCGACGTAGTGACCGGTGCCACTGTTCGCCTCCTGGAGAGACCTTGATCCCGCAGCAGACGCTCTCCTGCCCACCCGGATTCATGGCCTCGCCTCAGATGCCGGTTGCCTCCTGTGTCAAAAGCCCTCGGGATCCGACAAGTCGAAAGAAGGCTTGCAACGTTGTTGGCCCTGTTAAACTCAAAAAAGTAAGGTAGTCTTGCCAAATGTAATGCAAGAGGTCGCTTCCAATGATCGAATCCCGCATCACCTCGAAAGGACAAACCACCTTGCCCAAGGCTGTGCGGAAAGCCTTGTCGGTGCAGCCAGGCGATCGTGTGCGCTATCTCATTCAGGATGGGGAAGTCCGGATTGTGCCCGTTCGGCCAGTGAACAGACTCTTCGGCATCCTACGGCATGATGGTCCTGCGGCGACGTTGCAGGACATGGAACGTGCCATCGTCGAAGGAGCCTGTGACGAGTGACAGCTCTCGATACCAATGTGATCGTCCGGTATCTTGTCAATAATGAGGAGGAACAAGCAGAGGCGGCACGGGCGTTGTTGGAAGGAATGACTGCCGACAGACCAGGCTTCATCTGCCGAGAGGTTGCCATCGAGGTTGTCTGGGTATTGGAACGGTTCTACCGGTTCACGCGCGCCCAGATTGCGGACATCCTCGTCGAACTGATTGCCACGGACAGTCTGGTGGTCGAGGCCGCCGATGACATTGCCCGCGCAGCCGTTGTCTACCGGGGACAGGCCGGTGTCGGATTCGCGGACCTGATGATCCTGCTGGCAGCCGCAAGGTCGGGAGCGTTGCCGCTCTACACCTTTGACCGAAAACTGGCCCGGATGGAGGGAACGATCTTGGCAGAGGGTGTGGCAGGAAGTGAACCACCATGAAGGATGCCCAAGAATTCTGATCAGGTAAACCTCACCAACACGATCGAGAGGCTGCGTTAAGGTCAGTACGTTGTCCCGGACTGCCAACGCGACTTCGAGTGGGAACCGTCGGACATCGCTCCCAGGGCATTGACAAAGTCGTCACAGGGCCATGATGGGCTCCCAGTCGGACAGGATTCCGGGCTACCATCTTGCGCAACAGAATTGGCACTTGGGCCGGAAAAATCGCTGTATGACGGTCAGGAAGTTCAATGCAATGTGCCGCAGGGCCACCATGTTGCTCACGGCGTGGCTCGTCCAACCCCGGCTCCTTGCCAGGGAACTGGGCAAGGGTGTTGCCCTTATCCCCTGCGCCTTGCCCATATGCTGGAACCGAACCACAACTGTCCGTTGGATGATCTCCATTGCGGTCGGTCTGTGGCTGCTGATGCTATCCGGATGTGCGTCGGAACCCGGCGGCCGGTCCTTGGCAGAAACTGCGGCTCCGGTCGGGATTGCGGCCACTCCCGCCTTGTCCCCGACTCCGACGTTCACGCCTGTGCCACCCCCCGCGGCTCAGGCCCGCGCCGGCAGTCCACCGTTGGCCTCCGCCACCCCGGTCCCCTCGATGGCGGAGGCAGAGTCGTGTCCCGCATCCGGCCCGTCCCCCAGCCTGCGCTGTGACAAGGAAGTGTTGCTGGCCCTTCGGACATGGCTGTGGGGTGAATATGGCGGGCTCCGTACTTGGCGTCAAGCCAATCCGATTGAGGTCTTTGAAGGTGTCAGTCTGGGCGATGATCCACGACGAGTCATCGGTTTGGAATTAAGTGGGAGCAGGCCCTATTTACGTGGGCCTCTGCAGCATGGGACGTCCCATCCGTTGAGGCAGTTGAGTCGATTACCCCTGCTGCAAAGGCTCGTGTTACGGAAAAACGATTTGAACGGCTCGATCCCCCCGGAATTGGGACAGCTCACGCAACTGGTAGTGCTGGATCTGGCGGACAGTGGATTGATGGGTTCCATCCCGACGGAGTTGGGACAACTCACCGGACTGCAGGAGTTGAATCTGAGTCAAAATCGGTTGCAGGGTTCCATTCCGGCGGAGCTGGGGCAACTCACCGGACTGCGGAATCTCTATTTGCAGGTGAATTGGTTGACGGGACCCATGCCTCCGGAGTTGGGTCGGCTTGCTCAATTGGAACGGCTGAATCTGAGCATCAACCTGTTGACGGGACCCATGCCTCCGGAACTGGGCCGGCTCAGCCAACTGGAACGGTTGAATCTGAGCACCAACAAGTTGACGGGCTCCATTCCCCCGGAGCTGGGTCGGCTCGGCCAACTGAAACAGTTGAATCTGGGCACCAACGAGTTGACGGGCTTCATTCCCCCGGAACTGGGTCGACTCGGCCAATTGGAACGGTTGAATCTGGGCGCCAACGAGTTGACGGGCTCCATCCCCCCGGAGCTGGGCCAGCTCGCCGATCTGCGACATCTACATCTGGGCGGAAACCATTTGGAAGGTACCGTTCCCGTGGAACTGGGTCGGCTCACTCAGCTGCAGGAACTCAGATTGCGCAACAATGGGTTGACAGGTCCCATTCCCTCGGAACTGGGCCAACTCAGTGCCCTGATATACCTTGACCTGGGATCCAACCGTCTGACCGGGTCGATCCCGCCGGAACTGGACCGGCTCCCCACCCTCGAATATCTGGGTCTGGACATCACGCAGCTGACGGGTCCGGTTCCGTCGGCTGGGGTGCATGAGCCGTGTCCTGTGGCCGGTCCGTCCCCCAGCCTGCGCTGTGACAAGGCCTTGTTGCTGGCCGAGCGGCACAATCTGCGGGGCTCCCATCGGCTAGCGCTCCGCACCTGGCACGCGGACAATGCGATTGAGGACTTTGAAGGGGTAAGCCTGGGTCATGAGTCACGACGGGTTACAGGCTTGGAATTTCGGGAATTGTGGTCCCCTGAAAGAATAACAAGAGCTCCCTCGTTGCCTTCGGGATTGGGCCGGTTGTCACGGCTTCAGAGGCTTGTGCTGCCCTGGGGCCGGGTGGTGGGCTCGCTCCCCCCGGAATTTGGGCAGCTTACCCACCTGGAGGTACTGGATCTACAGGGCAACGTGTTGTCAGGCCCCATCCCGGCGGAACTGGGGCAGCTCACCCAACTGCGGGTACTGCGGTTAAACTCAAATGAATGGTTAAGGGGAGCGATCCCGGTGGAACTGGGACAGCTCACCCAACTGCAGGAGCTGGATTTGAGCGGCAACGCATTGACCGGCCTCCTTCCGCTAGAACTGGGGCAGCTTAGCCGACTGCAGGAGTTGAATTTGAGTGGCAACTACTTTACGGGGCCGATCCCGGCGTCTCTGCACAAACTCCGCAGCTTGCAGCAGCTGCATTTGAGCTATTCGGGATTGACCAACCCCATTCCCCCGTCTCTGGGTGAACTCCGCGATCTACGGTATTTGAGTTTGACTGGCAACCGGTTGTCAGGCCCCATCCCGGCGGAATTTGGGCAGCTTGCCGCACTGGAATACCTGGGTCTTTCCGGCAACCGACTGACGGGGTGCATTCCCCCGGAACTGATCCCTGTCTGTTCGTGTCCGGACCTGCCCCGTTGCTAGCGACCCGGCACTGACGCGAAAGTTCCGGATCACAATATCGGCGAGGTTCGAAGCGGCCCGGGCCTTGGTGCAGGACCTGCCAATTACCGTTGCCTATATCGGCCAAGTCGCAGGTGTGAACTGCGATTCCCTCCATCGCTGCTCGGCACCGGTAGGCGGTAGCAGGCGCGGGGCCGTCCCATGAGGGCGGTTGCCAAAGGCCATATCAGGTTTCAAACAACGTTGGCGGGTTGGTCAGTGCTCCATGACTGGCATCCGGATTG
>JAPPAJ010000299.1 GCA_026705565.1 Caldilineaceae bacterium
CACACGGGTGGAAACCCTGACCAAGGAAGCATGTTGTGCGGCGGTTGGTGGCCGCCATGCTCCGGAGTTCCTTCAGGGCTCCCGGCTCGTCGAGGGGTTCGGGCAGCGTCAGCGGTTGGGGCAGATGGATGGATTCGGGAACCGTCTGTTGGACAAGCACCTCAAGGCTGTCCACCTTGAGTGCTGCCAGCATTGTCGCCTCGTCCTGGGTGCCGGGACCCAAGTGGCGACTTAGGAACCCTCCTTTTGTCTGGACCATCATGCCTCGTTCTTTGATCGACTGCGTCTGTGGCCGGGAATCGGCGGGGTGTGTTGCCGACCGCCGGATTGTGTTAGGTTTCGCTATCGGCGCCAATCAACCGTGATACGGCGGCCCCTCTTCGGGTTCATCAACCGGTGCGTAATCCGGATGGATGCGATGCGGCTTGCCGCGCGCTGCCGGTTCAATCTTCGTTGTCACCTGGCATATCGTCATCCTCTTCGCCCTCCTCGAAGAGCAGATGTACCCATCGCTCCCAAGGCGCAAGTTCAAACTTCAGGCCCAGCGAAGCGAGGGATTCACGGCTGGCATGGAGGTGGGCCAGACTGAACGTTCGCAACCTGACCCGTCGTTGTTTGCGTGCCAGCTGCGTACAGAAGGCGGTCACGGCCAAGCGTTCCAACGGCGAACCCCACAGTCCTGGCTCCAGTGCGTACAAGAATCGGGCTTCATCGTTGTGGGATGAAAACTGGACGAATCCCTTGGGCTCCTCTCCCTCGAGAATCTCGTAGGTGACGGTTCGCAAGGGCAGCGCATTGTGGATGGGAAGGACGATGGCCGCCTTTCTCTTGTCGCCCTGATAGTCCATCCGGATCCAGTCCTCCATGGCATCGCCGAAGGAATGCGCGTTGCGCAGCGTGAGGTGGAGATCCATCTCGCCGCGGGGCTCGTTGTGCGCCAGCGGCAAGTTGATCACCATTTGTGCAATCTGGTAGTCAAGAGGTTCAAAATCACTCTGTTCCAGCGCAGCGCGCACGTCGTGTTCATGGCGTTCCGTGCCGATGACCAGTGATTCCGTGTCGTCGTTACGCTCGTAGATGTCGTCAAGAATGTGTTCGACCATCAATCCGAAGACATTCAGACCCTCGGTGCTCCAGTCGAGATCCAGTCCCCAATCGAAGACGCTCATGGTGTCGGCGGCCGTCTGCAGACCATAGTAGCCGCACAGGTTGCCGTCCTTGAGCACCACCGCGGTTTCCATGTCCTGCTGGAAGATTTTGCGGCCTGCCACATATCGGAACAGGAGGCGCTTCCACCAAGTGTTGGCAATCTGATCGATGGCGACGCGGTCGCTGGACACGCCCCGCATCCACAAGTCGATGACTCTCCCGTAGTCGGCACCGGCGGCCGAACGAAACGCATAGGTACTGGTCATGAAGTAGGAGCTCCGAGTGCCGAGAAGCTGGTTCCATGGGGCAATGCTACAGCCACCGCTTGCGTCTGAAGAACAAAAGCATGCCGATAGTGAGAACCAAGCAGGCGGCGACCACCGCCACCATGGCATACGGCGACTGCGTCCCGGGCAAGTGTGCGAAGTTCATTCCAAAGAGTCCCGTCACGAACGTCAGGGGAATGAATACGGTCGCGATCATGGTCAGGACCTTCATGACCTCGCTCAGCCGGTAGTTGGAAAGGTTAAGGTGCGTGGTCATGGTGCCGTTGGCCAATGCCACGAGCAGGTCCGCCAAGGAGTCCTGATGTACGGCCTCCTCCAAGGTCACTTGGAAGTAGGCCCGTTCCTGGGGACTGATGGACGCCCGATGTTCATCCGCCAGATTGCGCAGCAGCTTCGCTTGCGGTCCCAGAACCCGTTGCAGCCGCAAGGCGGTGCTCCTAGCCTGCAGGATATGTTCCATGATTTCATGCTCGCTGGCCGCGGACAGATTGCGGGTGAAAATCACGTCCCCTAGGGACTCAAGCGATCCGACCATGTTCTCGATCAACCCTCTGGCTTGGCCCACTTGATGGTCGAGGAGTTCGTGAAACAGCCGTACCGTCCCCAGTGCCAGGCCGTCAGAGCGGTGACGGGCTGGATCGTGCATTTCCACGAAGTGAGACCTGTCATCGTAGGTAAATGTCATGAGAAGGTTGTGGCCCAGGACTGCTGCGTGTTCGACCGTAGTCAGGCCCGCCGGATCCATTTCCGACGCCTCGACGGAATGAAACACGATGACCAGGCAGTTGGGATACTCCGCCAATCTGGGGGTGCCTTCCTGTTCCTGCACATCCTTGCGGGCTAGCTCGTGCGCAGGGAGAATCTCTTCAAAGGCGAAGTCAAGTTCCGCTTCCGTCGGATTGTTGAAGTCGAACCAGGCCTGACATCGACCTTGATGCAAACGCTTCAGAACCTTTGCTGCATCAGTGCCGCATGAGATGTGACCTTCGGTGTCACGCACAACCGTGTCGATCATCTTGAAGCAATGTTGTCAGAGTTGCTGCGAGGCAGTTCGAACCTTGCAGTCTAACCGTGTCCAGAGCGATGATTGTGGTTTTCAGGATCGATTTCGGAAAGACTTTCACATTCGGACTGCATAGTCTGTGTCGATCGTTTATACTTGGTGGAAGCATCCCACTGCATCGCTTCGCTACTTTTCGCTACAGCAATCATGTCAGACATCCAAGTAAGCCTTGCTACGCGCAATGGGCGTACGCGCGCCCTTGGCTGCGTTCTGGTGGATTCAGAGCCGGATCTCCGGCGGTTCGAGCGTGCCCTGTCCGCTCACACGCTGGTGGCCCTGGACACTGAAAGCAACTCCGCGCACAGCTATGCATCGCGCATTTGTTTGATGCAGTTTGCCATGACCCGTCGCCGCTGGGACGGTCGCGACGGTGAACTTGAACTTTGGCTGTTGGATCCGGACCGGGTCGACATCCGCCGTCTGGTCCCGTTGTTTGCCGATCCCAATCGCCGGTTCGTGATGCACGGTGCCCAGAGCGAGCTGGGGTATCTCCACAAGGAGTTCCGCATCCGCGTCGCGAATCTGTTCGACACCCAAATCGCTGCACGCCTAGCCAGTTGGACTTCCACCTCCATCGGCTCGATTCTGGAGGACGAGTTCCAGGTTCATCAAAGCAAACGGGTTCGCATGTCCGATTGGGGCAAGCGGCCGTTTACGGCAAGTCAGCTTACCTACGCTTGCGGCGATGTCGCCTACCTTGTGCCACTGTATCGAAAACTGTTCCGCTGCCTGTCGGACTGTAATCGGCTTGCGGAAGGGTTGGCCCACATGGAGGAGGTCGCGTCCGCCGACTACTCCAGGATTGGTTCGCGGGACAAAACCTTCTGGGATCACCAGACCACCAAGCAGGTCTCCTTGAAGCACATGGGAGTGTACAAATCCTTGTGGGAGTGGCGCGAGCAGATTGCGCTGGCTTGGGACCGGCCGCGCAGTCGGGTGGTGACCGACAAGGTACTGTTGTCGTTGGCTCGCAATCAACCTACTTCGCGCCGGTCGCTTGAACAATGCAAATGCCTGGATCGCAGGCAGGTCCGCCTGCTGGGGGACGACATTCTGGCATGCATCCAGCAAGGGCAAACGCAACGAGTGGCAGTGCGTCCGTTCAAGCCGTCCACAACGTCCATCACCGATCGCCGCGAACTCGGGTTGTTCAACGCGCTCCGCAGGTGGCGTCTGGGCAAGTCCAATGAACGGGGCGTCGATCCGGACATCGTCCTGAGCAAGCACTCGCTCAAGGCCATCGCCGCGGAAGCTCCCATGTCCGTCACCGCCCTCGCCGGATACCACATCCTGCCGGATTGGAAGCTGGAGCAGTACGGACAGGAAGTGGTGGAAATCGTCCAGGGGTTCAGCCAGGTATCCGGTTGACAGTGGCGCCATCCCGGTTATAGGGTTCCGGCGCATGGCCCGAACCATGGCGCCGAACCCGAATCTTCAGGGGTGTGGGGGTAGTTGGCTGTCCGGGACGAGACACAGCCGTGGATTTCGAGATCCGTCCCTTCCGCCCGGTAGACGAAGAGTATCTGGCATGTTTGGCAATCCAGGCGTGCTACCCCGAAGATCCTCAGGACACTCTGGACGAGTGGAAGTACCATGACAAAACCGCACGCAAGGACGTGTTGCGTGCCAGGTTCGTTCTTACGTCGGGCAGCGTCATCATCGGTTACGGCGTTGTTTCAGAGCCCTATTGGTTGGACGTGGAGGACCGCATCCAGTTTGATCACACTGTTCATCCTGATTATGAAGGATGGGTCGTGGACCGCAAGCCGATCCACGACCATGTGGAACGGTATGTTCTGAGTCTCATTTCCGACCGGCAGATCAAGGTTCTGTTGACCACCGCGCGCGAGGACAACATGGTCAAGGTTGGGTGGTTGACAGACAACGGCTATCGGGCTGTGAGGCGGTCTCCTTCTTCGTCATTGGACGTGGCCGCTTTCGATTTCGGGAAGTGGGAAGGCTGCGTCGAGAAAGTCGAGGCTTCGGGGATTGAGTTCCTGTCTCGTGCCTACTTGCAGGAGCATGATCCCGCCTGGCATACGAAACTGTATGAGGCATGGGTGGAAATCAAACTTGACGCGCCCACCTCAAACGAGGAGAGACCGATTCCGGTTGACGAATTCAACAAGATGCTGAACAGTCCGGCCATGTGCCCGGAGACCAACCTGATTGCCGTGGACCATGTTTCACTCGCGGCAAGTTGCGCCGGGTTTGGACCCTACGTAGGGCTGACATTTGCCAATCCCTTGCTTAGCAATTCAACGGACTGGGGGATTCGGTTTACCGGTGTCCGCCGCGCTTGGCGCCGCAGGGGAATCGCTACGGCGATCAAGTTGAAGTCGATTGCCCAGGCGCGCGACATGGGGTGTGCTCGGATGAGGACCAGCAACGACGAAAACAACCCGATGTATGGGATCAACATCAAGTTGGGATTCGCTTCCTTGCCTGCCTGGAGGGAGTACGAAAAACACCAGTAACGAAGAACGGAGACCAGTCGGCCGAGAGTCAGCGGCGATGAATTCCATCGCAACTTTCCAATCCTTCTGCAATGTCCAAGCCGACTGCCGTGAGCCATGGCCCTCCAGCGCGCTGCGGAGTTGGCATTTGGGCCAGCCCGTGATGCCGAGAGTCGATCCGGAAACGGTCCCAGGCATGCACTCACGCAAGGCCATTACTGCAGCCGTCCCTTACCGGATCCCGACCGAAAATCGGAAGGGCACGGATAGGGCCTGGTGAACATCGCCCAAAGATTCTGCCGGAAGTCCTGCGGGCCAAGACCCCGTATTGTTGACATCATTGACTGCCCGGTTATAGAGTCTGCGCCCTTTGGCAGGCCCGGGGTCCCAATTCGTCGAACCGAGCCACCAAAGCAAGTCGGCGTACGGCATTCTGGAAGGAGACAGTCGTGGAATTCGGAATCCGCCCCTTCAATCCTGTTGACGAAGAGTATCTGGCGTGCCTCGCGATCGGGAATGCATGCTGGCCGGAGTACCCGCCTAACACACTGGAACAGTGGAAGTACAGGGACGAGACGACGCGCAAGGATAAGTTCAGGGCCAGGTTTGTCCTCTTGTTGGACGGTGCCATCATTGGTTGGGGCGATGTCTCGGATCCCTATTGGCTAAACGTGGAAGGGCGAATCCAATTCAGCCACAACGTCCACCCGGATTATGAAGAACTGGCGGTGGATCGGTTGCCAGTCCACTCCCACGTTGAACGACATGTCCTGAAACTCATCTCCGACCGGACGACCGAGGTCCTGTTGACAGGTGCACGCGAGGACAAGACGGCAAGGGTCAACTGGTTGATTGACAGCGGTTATGTGGCGGTGATGCGTTATCCCTCCGCGTCGCTGGACGTGGCCACCTTCGATTTTGGTGTGTGGGAAGGCTTGATCGAAAAAGTCGAGTCTTCCGGCATCGAGTTCCATACGCTTGCGCACCTGCAGGAACATGACCCGGATTGGCATGTGAAGCTGCATGAAGCCTGGGTGGAGATTGACCTTGATGTCCCCAGTCCCAACGAGCCCAAACCCGTACCGGTTGACGAATTCGACAAGATGCTGAAGAGTCCGAGCCTGTGCCCGGAGACCAACATGATCGCCGTGGACAACAGTTCGTTGCCCGAAGGCGGTTCCAGGTTCGGACCCTACGCGGGGTTGACCTGTGTCAATCCCGCTGTAAGTGATTCGTCGGTTTGGGAAATCTGGCTTACCGGTGTCCGCCGGAACTGGCGCCGCAAAGGCATTGCCACGGCCATCAAACTGAAGTCGATTGCCCAAGCCCGCGATATGGGCGGTGCGCGGTTCGAAACCGGCAACGAAGAGAACAATCCCATGTACGACATCAACCTTAAGTTGGGGTTCAAACCCTCTCCGGCCTGGCAGGACTACGAGAAGCAGTTGTAACCCAGTCGCCAACGGCCACTCGGACCGAGTCGACGGTGGTCGCCGCGCTCCTGTAGGATCATCACTGGCTGTGCAGGCACCGTCCCGTAAGACACAACCGGGAGTCGGACTACCGACTGCGCCTTGTGGTTGGCATACCTGCGAGCCGCGGGAGTTCCCGAACCAGAAACTGTTTCTGATGCCAATCCGGGCCGGCACATCCCCAAGGGAGATTGCATGGGATTCAACATTCGGGAGTTTAGGCAGGGCGACGAAGAGTGCCGCGAGTGGCTTGCGGTCGGTGCTGCCTACGTGCCCGACCGTCCACCAGATACGCTGGAGCACTTTCGTTCCCGTTTGACAACCGGAAGCAAGGACAGGTTTCCGCACCTCTTCGTGGCAACCCTGGACCGGCAGGTGGTCGGCTGTGGCCAGGTGTACAAGCCGACCTGGATCGGAATCC
>JAPPAJ010000042.1 GCA_026705565.1 Caldilineaceae bacterium
ATTCCTCCATTGCCAGACAGACCTATCCTAACCGGCCGCGTTTTTCAGCAGCCTGTTAGTGCTTGGGTTCCGCAAACGGGGGTTGTCGGCCACACGTTTGTCACGCATGATTTCGGGTTCAAGTGGTCGTATGCCGAGATGGCGGTAGCAATTCGTAGCTTAGGACTGGAGTGGGCTCTGTCTGATGTAGGGAATTGCTTGTCCGAGCTTTGCCGCATGGCGGGACATCCGGAACCTGACATTTCAACAAGTGAACTGTTCCTCGAAAGCCTTCCTGTGCACCGGACCGCACCTCCTACAACCGTCATCAACGGGCCAGCCCAGTACACGGACTTGGACGACAACAGCATTGACGCCATCGTCATCGATCCACCGTACCACGACAACGTTTGCTATGCCGAGCTCTCCGACTTCTTCTACGTTTGGCTCAAGCGCACGGCCGGTTACGTCTTCCCCAAACACTTCTCTGACTACCTGACCGACAAGGTCTCGGAAGCAATTGCCAGCCCCGCAAGGTTCCGCGACCGAACGGCAAAGCGCGGCTCCGCCCGACAGTTAGCTACCGAAGACTACTACGCCAAGATGCAGGAAATCTTTCTGGAGTGCCGACGCGTGATCAAGGACAACGGCATCATGACCGTGATGTTCACGCATAAGCGCACCGACGCTTGGAACGCTCTCACCTTGGCCCTTATTGATGCCGAATTCACGATTACACGTACTTGGCCGGTCAAGACTGAAGCTGAAGCATCCATGCACATCCGCGGCAAGGCCGCCGCCCGCTCAACCATCCTCCTTGTCTGCCGTCCTAAGTCAGAAGACGAGATACAAGAACCCGCAGACTGGACTTCGGTTCAACAGATGATTGCCGAGGCCGTGCAAGACGACTTGGACCACCTTGCGCAGTATGACTTAACAGCACTGGACACCTACTTGGCTTCCTACGGCACCGCCCTGAAGGTCATTAGCAACAACTGGGGCACCCAACGTGCCACGGCCAATCCGGATCGTCCCGAAGATCCCTTCAGCGTCACGGCTGAGGATGCTCTGGCCTTGGCCAGCCGTCAGGTGATGCAGTTCCGGGCCCAACAGATCTCTGCAGAGTGGCATAGCCGCGGTGCCGACCCCGCAACGAGATTCTATGTGCTGCTGTCAGATGCCGTCCCGGACAGCGCGGTTCCCTACGATGAGGCAAGACTCTTTGCCCAGGCGGCGGATGTCGAATTGGACGACCGTATCCTGAAGCACTACCTGCACAAGCAGGGGGACAAAGTCCACATACTTAGTGCCCGGGAACGGCTGGCCAGGCGCATCATCGGACGTGACCGGGTACCTCAGAACACACTCGATGAGGTACACACGGCCATGGCAATCGCTGACCAGGAAGACACGTCCGAAGCCGTTACCTGGTTGGACTTCAATGGCATCCGAACTGAAGATAACGATTTTCAGTACACGCTTGAAGCTCTTCTGCGCACTTACAAGCCCGGCCACCCCGATCTCGAACCGGCCCGGAACCTCTGGCGGACCCTCTACGGTGCACGTCGGTGGGACACAGCAGGCTTGTTCGAAACTGCCGACTGAACGTCGCTGCCATGTCCCTTCGCACATTGGACCTGCAACGCAGCTACACCCCCGACAACTGCGACAGCATTATCGGCCAGCTCTACGTGCCAACGTTGGCGCAGGCGGTACGCTACGACCGTACCACCTACACCTTTAGCATGGCCGGCTTGGTCGAAGCCGCGGCAGGTTTGGCTGGCTTGGTCAACAATCAGGGCCGGATTCGGCTCATCTGCGACCAGCAAATGGAGCCCAAGATCGTGCGGGCCATCCTGAACGGACATGCCGACCCCGAGACCGAACTTCTCCGCAGAGTGAATCCCTCGGAATTGGTCACGGGTGAAGAGCTGCAAGCCCGCGGAGACCTGGACCTCCTCACTTGGTTGGTCAAGCGGAGGCAGATGGAAATCCATGTTGCCATCTGTGAGCGGATCTTCCACCCCAAGATGGCCACCATCACCGATACCGCCGGTGACTGGATCGCCTTGCAGGGCTCGAACAACGAGAGCATCCAGGGCTGGGACCTGAACTACGAGTCGTGCAGCGTCTTCACCAGTTGGCAGGAATTGGAACGGGCACAGGATGTACAGGACCACTTCGACCTGCTCTGGGCAAACCGCTCCAAACACGCCCGGGTGATCCCGGTGCCGAAGGCCTACCGAGAAAGATTGATCCAAGCAGCACCCAGACAGAACCCCACGATCCCCGTCACACCGCGAACACCAGCCGCGAATGAATACTGGAACCGCATTGCCAAGGCCTTGCGGAACGACCCCCACAGCACCCCCGCAACCATCCCAATCAAGCTGTGGCCACATCAGGAACGGCTGCGCGCCGGCATGGTCGCCCGCCCGCGCTTCCGCAAGCTAATTGCCGACGAAGTGGGTTTGGGCAAGACCATCCAAGCCGGGATCATGATGAAGACCCGGCTCAACGCCGACCCGGACCATCGCTGTCTGGTGATCGCACCGAAGGCCGTGCTAAATCAGTGGCAGGACGAACTGAGGCACTACCTGAACATCAACTTCCCCGTCCTGGACCGGCTCGGACACTCTGAAGGACTGGCATTTGCCGACGGCAGCACGAGGCCCTCTTCATCCCAACCTTGGAAACATCGTCACTTGATAGTTTCCTACCAGTGGCTCAGGCTCCACGTGGACAGTCTCCCGGCGGATACGGACTACTGGGGCACGGTGATTGCCGATGAGGCACACCACGCACGAGCGGAAACTCGCTACCTCAAGCTCTTGCAGCATGTAACGCGATGTACACAGGACTTGCTGCTTCTCACGGCAACGCCCATGCAACTGCACGAAAGCGAACTCTACACGCTCCTGAATGTTCTCGAACCCAACGCGCCTCGGAAGGGACTCGCTCAGTTCTATCGGGATTCGACACCGGATCAGTCAACCTGGCTGGAACTACGCGCCGCCTACCGCGCGGTCTTCCCGGAGGGAGACACCGGCCTGCTGGCCTGGGTGCATCGCGACAACGACATGTTTATCCGGAGCCGCACCGCGAGGTCGGATGACCGGCTCTCATCGGCCCAGGCTATGCGCGCCCGTTACCGGCAGGAAGGCCTTATGTCGCGGAACACCCGGACCAAGCTGCGCCAATACGGGCAGCACGTTGCCAAACGCAGAGTGAAAGACATCCCCATCGCGATGGAGCCTCCATTGCGGATGTTGTACAACGAAATCGACGACCTAGCCCGCAAGGTCTATCAGGACTCGATCGACAAAGGTGCCTTGGGGTTTGTAATGACCGTCTTCCGAACCCGGCTGTCATCGTCCCTCCCTGCATATGTCCGTACCTTGCAGGCAACGCTGGACAGGCGTCGGCCTCAAACCGAAGCCATGAACTTCGAGGATGCTCGGGATGTCGAAAACTGGGACGAGGTGTCATTGCCCGATGCTGCCGACATACGTGCCCTACACCAAGCATTGCAAGCAGCGACCGGTTTGTCTTCAAGCCAGGACCGCAAGCTGAGTCGACTGTTAGCCGAGTTGACCAAGCTGAGACTCGCGGGCCACAGGAGAATCATCATCTTCACGCGGTTTACGGATACGCAGTCCTATATTGAACAGCACCTGACACGGCAAGTCCCCACGTTCATTCTCAACGGAAGTCACACGGCCGAGGCACGAAGGGAAACAGTGGCGCGGCTCAGGAGCTCCGAAAGTGCATACCTGCTGGCAACGGAAGCAGCCGGCGAAAGCCTGAACTTGCAGAGTTGCTCGGCCGTCGTCAACTACGACATCCCCTGGAATCCGATGCGTCTGGAGCAACGCATCGGCCGCGTGGACAGGATTGGCCAGGAACTTGACGAGATCGCCGTTGTCAACCT
Organism: Caldilineaceae bacterium; assembly: GCA_026705565.1. Taxonomy (GTDB): domain Bacteria; phylum Chloroflexota; class Anaerolineae; order Caldilineales; family Caldilineaceae; genus Bin34. The sequence goes on from JAPPAJ010000042.1 coordinate 3,911, forward strand.
CTTCTACGAAGGAACCGTCGAGTACGACGCCTATCGCGCGGTTCGAGAACGGTTGGACAACATCGAGGGACAGGTCGGTGTTTATGGGGCCATTGTGGCCGCGGCCGCGGCAAGCAGCATTTCCAAGGCCTACCGAGATCCGGCTGTGGTCTCCGAACTGAGGGAGACGCTGGCCCGATTGTCCCTTGAGCAGGTTCCTGATATTGATTGGGCTGCGGAACCGCATCCGCAGTCGACAAGCCCTGTCGTCACAATGGCCGACCTGGAAACTCCGTTGAACGACGCCAAACTTCTGCCCGATTCCTGGAACGTTGAGGCAAGGGGTGGCTCACACTGGCGGTTGGAACGGCCCGGATACCCGCCGGGCATCGTCACCACGGATCGGGAAGCTTTCGACTATGCCCGGGAGCGTTTGGAATGGTGGGGGCCGGGCCACCCGGCTTTCGATACTGCTCTCAAGCAGTTCGCAAGCGATCCGGCAACGTAACGGCGATCGGCTGGAGTAAACGGTTTGGGATTTAGCGTGCCGAGACCGAGACACTGCTCGCCCGTGCAAACGACACGGCGGGACCGAATCAAGAGTTGGGGGTAATAACAGCTTGCCGCCGATCCCACAGAGATGGAGGTCACTGTTCAGCAACCACTCACCTCAACACCGCGCACGTTGTTGTGAATAAGAAATCGCGCACTATCCAGGCGGCTTAGTAGACTGATCAATCAACCTCTGTAGAAAAATAAAAACAATTGGCAAAGCACCGACCAGAGCAGTCTCGACAGCTCTCGCGTAACGATCTCCTTTGAGCCACAATTTCTCCTCTGGCCCAAATAAATGCCAAGCCAAAACGATAATTGCGCCAACTGCTATCAATAGCATGATAACCAATACAGCCAGCCCCATCCAATTTATCCACTGAATGTTTCGGATAGTGCCTCTGGATTGTTCTTCTCTCACCTTTTGGTCATAGTCGTCGAATTCCTGAGCTTCGTGTGCTTGAGGAAATACACTTCTTTGTGCTTCTATATCAGGGATTTTAGGGCTATCAGTCATTTTTGGAGGCATCGCTTTGGCTAATTGACTGATAATACGTTTTGATCAAGTGATTCGGTATTCTTTTCTTCGAAGCATTCTGATGCCACGCATCCCCTCCACCAGATCGCCAAACAGTGTCCCAAGGGGTTCCAGGCGCATGAGTTAATTCTGAAAGTTGCCATCCATCCAACGTGCCATACACTCTCCAAACCTCGTTGATAATGTGTTCTTGGTTCGAGTTTCCCTGCCACTCATAATAGGGTACTTTACTGGTTACTCGGCTACGTCCGAATTGACGCAGTGCAAAGTATACATCCGGAATAACTGGTCCGTGCCTCCATGCTTGAATCACATTTCCAATTAGTGGCTCATTGTATAGGGCCAACATCCAAGCATGACAGAAATAAGTCAATTTCAGGATCTGCATGGGTGTCAGGAATGTCTCGTTGTTTTCTGCAATTGTGATCAGTTGATTGGCTACTACACGTGCATCCAAGCTTTTGTTTTTCATGGCGTACTCCTAAATCTGACTGAAAGAGATGGTTCTGCAGGCATCTTGACACTGGTTTGCAGTGAGTAGGTTCCATCTAAGATTCATTCATGATCCTCAGTGTAACGCAACAATCACATTGTCGCACATTGTATTCCTTTGAGCAAGCTCCAGTCCAGATCGGCAATTGTGCTGGAAGTCAAGCCTTGATGGTTGTTGACAGAGGTTCTGCCGCCAAGGAAGCTGATCCTAGGTCACACGCGGTCAGGATGCGAAGTAGCTTGCTCATGGCCGCGACGAGTGCCACCTTCCTAGTCTTGCCGCACTGGCACAAACTGGTATGGAAATTACGGATGGCAAGATTGTAACGGGTGGCGGCCACCGCCCGCGGCGTACCTACACCGCGCTGGGCGGCTCCGGCCTCGGCAAACCGGTGGCGGACCCCAAGGAATGGCCGGCCTGCGCAGCCTGATCCGGATGCCAGCGGAGCGCTCCGTGCGCTACTGCATCTCCAGATGGTCCGTGGATGCGGAGGTCCTACCAGGCCTCGTACGCGGTCACTGGCGGATGCCCTCTGGGCGTGGGAACGAGGTGCACCGCATCCTGGACGGTGCAGTTCCGGGAGGACGACTGCCGCATCCGCACAGGCTACGCCCCCACTGTTATGGGCACCTTGCGCTGGGCCGCCCTGAACATGGTGCGCACGGTTCAGCAGCATCTCGAATCAAATGAATCTGGCTACTGCGCGACCGCCTCGGACGCTAACCGCGGATCCTGGCCTCCGCACTGCCTTGAACCAGACTTTGCGTTTGTCCTGATAGCGAGGGTTTGGGCAGGTTTGAGTGCTGAAAATGACCATGCCTACTTCAGAGCGGTGCGGCCCACTCCGAACCTGACAGTGCGGGTTTGCTGTCCATGTGCAGCAGCGCACCCAAACGGGCAAGATGCGTAGTTCGGCTTCATGTGAACAAGTTGATCCTCTTTTGGGGATGTACCCGGAGATTACCCCCAAGCCAGCCGCCAATGTCGTCACTGAACACATCCTGGATAGCTTTCTGGGTGCTGCTAGAGTAGGTGTTCCAGACAGAAGGGACAAGGCATATTTCCTCGCACAACTCCAGAAGGTCTCGCGAAACGCTGAAAGGCAACTCTACATCTTCCTTGATCACTTCGGTTAACAAGTGATTCTTCTTCCACTCCAAATCCTTTTTGGCACGGGGTCCCTTGGGCAGCGTTGTGCAGTAGTGGTAGGCCACAAGATGGCCTCCGTCATGGGGGATTACCGTGCAGCCCCACGCTCCAGTGCATTTCAAGCGATTCCGCAAAGTTTTTTCTCCAAAC
>JAPPAJ010000169.1 GCA_026705565.1 Caldilineaceae bacterium
CTGACCAAAGCACATCCTTGGCCCTTGCACCTGCCCAGGACGGCCAGACAACATATTGCCATTGCCAAGGATCCGGAAAACGGTGTCCGAGAAGATCAAATGCCCAAGGTTCAATCTCCACCATCCGGACAACTCGGCTGACATCCGGGTTGGTGCCCAATCAGGAGGGCAGTCGGACGCATACAGGCTGGGATACCTCGTCGCCCCCCGGCAACCACTGTGGACTGGCTGTCACAGGTCATTCATCGACAGCCGTCGCACTGGATCGTGGCCGGCACAAACCCCGCACCGCCTCATGCAGAGGCTGAATGATTTGCTGCAGACGACTATCTGGGTGCAAGTGCACGCCGGACCGTCACGTCGGCCAGCACCTGATTGGACGCAACGGACGGCTTGACCAGATCACCCGGCCCGATCACCAGGGGAATCTCCGTGCAGCCGAGCACAAAGGCTTCGGCTCCCCTGGCAGCCATCTGCCGGCCGATCCCTTGGATCGCCGCGCGGGGGCCGTCCGCGGCCGCTCCCGCCTTGATGCCCTGTGGACCGTAGATGGCGTCCATCAATGCCTCCTGCTCCGCGTCCGACGGCAGCATCCAGGCAAGGTTTTCTGCTTCCAGGGCGCGTTGATAGAGGCCGGTGCCAACGGTACCGGTGGTAGCCAGGATACCGACGGTGCACCCGTCACCATGGGTTGTGCAAATGTGTTTCGCAGTCTCGACGATCATGTCGAGGATGGGAACAGGGCAGACCGCCTGCACCTCCGGCAGGTAGTGATGGGCGGTGTTGCAGGGGATCGCGAGAAGTTCGGCTCCGCGGCGCGCCAGTTCCTGCACGCCTGCCTGCAACAGAGGCGAGGGATCCGGTCCCCCTTCCAGGATCGCGGCAGTGCGATCCGGCACGGCCGGATTGTTGTCGATGAGGATCCGCAGGTGATCCTGATCCGTTTCGGCCGGCGTCGCGCGCACGATGCGGTCGAAGAGATCCACGGTCGCTGCCGGCCCCATGCCCCCCAAAATGCCGATAACCGCTCTCCTGCCCATGTTCGCTGCCCCTACCTGTGAGACAGGGTTGCCCCACCGCGGCTACACGCGGACGTGCATGTCGCCTTCAACGATCCATTTGAAGGAGGTGAGGGCTTCCAGACCCAAGGGACCGCGGGCGTGCAGCTTTTGCGTGCTGACGGCCACCTCGGACCCCATGCCGAACTGACCACCGTCGTTGAACCGGGTACTGGCGTTGACGAACACGGCCGAGGAATTCACTGCCGCCACGAACCGCCTCGCGTTCATCATGTCGTTCGTGAGGATGCCGTCGGAGTGGTCCAGGCTGTGATCGCGAATGTGATCGATGGCCTCCTCCATGGAATCGACCACCTTGATCCCCAGGATGAGGTCCATCCACTCCGTGCTGAAGTCCTCGGGACCGGCCGCGGCCACACGGCCGTTGGCACCGTGCCCGTTCAGGGTTGCCATCGCGTCCTCGGTCAGCTTCAGGTCCACGTTGCAGGCCGTCATGTGATCCACAACCTTGGGAATGAACTCGGAGGCAATGCTGCGGTGCACCAGCAATGTGTCCAGGGAGTTGCAAACGCTGGGCCGGCTCGTCTTGGCATTCTCGATGACGGTCAGGGAACCGTCCTGATCCGCGGTCTCGTCGACGAAGTAGTGACAGATTCCGACCCCGCCGGTGATGACCGGCATCGAAGCCTGATCCCGGCACAGCGCATGCAGGGACCCGCCGCCCCTGGGGATGATCATGTCCACATACTCGTCCATGCGCAGCAGGCTTGTCACATGGGCGCGGTCCGTATCCTCAATGCTCTGAATCGCGCGGATGTCCAGGCCCGCCTTTTCCAGGCCGGCATGAATGACCTGCATCAGGGCCTTGTTGCTGTGCCGAATGTCGCTGCCGCCGCGCAGGATCACCGCGTTGCCGGTCTTCAGGCACAGGGAGGCAATGTCCAGGGTGACGTTGGGCCGGGCTTCATAGATGACGCCGATCACGCCAATGGGGATGCGTCGGTAGGTTAGGCGCAGGCCGTTCTCCAGAAGCTTGCCCTGCACGTCCTCGCCCACCGGATCCGGTAGGCGGACCACGGAGCGTAGGTCCGATTCCAGGGCCTGGAGACGGTCCGGGTCCAGGAGCATGCGGTCCAGGAGACTGTCGCTTTTGCCCGTGGCGCGTCCGGTCTCCATGTCCAGGGCATTGCCGGCCAGGACCAGCTCGTGGCTGGCAGCCAGTTCATCGGCGATGGCCAGCAGCGCGTTGTTCTTTTCCCTGCTGCCGGCGGTTGCCAGGTTGTGGCTCGCGGCCTTGGCGTTGCGTCCCAGTTGAAGGATGTAGTCCGAGGGTCTGTCCATAATCCGGTGAAGGTGTTGTTCAGCGACCGGCGGCCGCAGGTGTCAGATCAATATGAGATCGTTGCGGTGAATGGCTTCCGCACCGTAATCATAGCCGAGCAGGGAGGCAATCTGAGACGACTGGACACCCTTGATGACCTCAAGCTCCGCACTGGCGTAGCGGGAGATGCCGCGGGCAAATTCCTGACCGTCCAGGAGGCTTAGCCGAACGGTCTCCCCGCGCCGAAACAAACCATCCACGCCCTTGATGCCGGCGGGAAGAAGACTGGTGCCCCTGTTGACCAGGGCGTTGCGTGCGCCCATGTCGACTTGAATGGTGCCGGCGGGCACCGCGGTCAGGATGCGGCGCTGCCGGTTCTGCAGCAGATTGCCAAGGCCGGGCACGAGCGTGCCCAGCTCTTCGCGGTCAAGGACGATACGGGGAACGATCCGGTCCCGGGCTCCATCCGCGATGATCGTGTCCACGCCGGCACGCTGGGCGCGCTGGGCCGCCTCCAGCTTGGTGGTCATGCCGCCCGTACCCTGGTCGGTGGAGGTGTCCCCAGCCATGGCCCGGATACGCCCATCCACGACCGGAACAGTCTTCAGGTGCTCGGCGTCCGCGTGCCTGTTGGGATCCTTGGTGTACAAACCGTCGGTTTCGGTGAGGATGAGGAGCAGATCCGCCTGCATCATGACCGCGACCATGGCCGCAATGCTGTCGTTGTCCCCAACCTTGAGACGACTGGTGGCCACGACATCGTTCTCATTGATGATGGGAACGATGTGCCGTTCAAGGAGTGCGCCGAGGGTGTCCTGAATGTTGAGGTAACTGACGGAATCCTCGATCTCGTGCCGGGTAAGGAGAATTTGGCCGACAAGCACCCCGTGTTCGGCAAACGCCTGGTCCCAGTAGCCGGCCAGCCGGGCCTGGCCGATGGAAGTCAGAACCTGTTTGGTGTGAGTGGCCGCGGTATCCGGTCCCGTGTTCAGCCTTTCGAGGCCGGCGGCCCTGGCTCCAGACGTGACCACCATGGCCTGGATGTCGGCACCCAGGAGAACGGCGATCTGGTCCGCGTAGCGGCCGATCTGGTCCCGGTTGATGGCGGCGGAGCCCCGGGTGAGGTTCGAGGTGCCGATTTTGACGACCACGCGCCGGTACTGGGAGCTGTCCTGTCTGAACTCGTTCATGGACAAGTACGCGTTGGGAAACTACCGAAACGCCGAATGCGAGGGGTTGTGACAGGCGATCATCCCAGGTTGGAAATGCTCGGGGCTTGCAGGTGCAGTTGACGGACGAGAGAGTATCGTTTGAGCCGAGCGGTGTCCAAAAGTGTAGGCGAGGGTTCGGTCCTACGCTCAGTTTATGTAGCTGGTTGGCCGACTGGCAGCCTGAGACCAGATGATCCGACTGGTTCGAGCAGCGGATTGGGATGCACTGCAACTTGCTGTACCCGGGTTTTCTGCCACTGTCCCAAACCGACCCAGTACCACGGCCGACAGACTTTCGCCTCCCTACGCTGGTACCTGGATGGTTTTACAGAACTTTCTTTACACTCAGACGTGCTGTAGACAGGTGGGGGCCAAACTCGGCGCAGTTGAAACAGCGTCCAATCTGGCACTCTTTGCCTTACCATATTGAATTTCCAGACTGGATCTCTCGCTTGGGATGGATTGCGGCCCAGGCAACAGTAGGTCAGTCCAACATGAACAGTCGGCAACGCAAGACGATGGAACGTCTCTTCCGGACACCTGTACCCACGAACTTGGCATGGAGACAGGTAGCCAGTCTGCCGACTGCTCTGGGTTTTGATCTGGAGGAACGATCCGGGTCGCACGTAGCGGTGATACATGCGGGCATGTCCACATGGTACATGTGCCGCACCCGGTGCCTCACATGAAGCCCTATGCCATACGCGAACTGGTCAAATTCCTCAAGGAACGCGGGTATGAGTCCCCTGATGTATCGTGACTACCGCTGTGATGTGTATGCGGATGCCACCGGAGCAGGCTGGGAAGGTGTTGTCACAGGAGCGAACGAGCAGAGCCTTGGTACCTTTTTCACCAGTCATGAGTCCGAAATTCGATCCGAATTTCACACGACCGTGAATGAGTATCTGGCCGTATGCCAGGAACGTGGGTTCTCCCCGATCTCGCCGATCCCGGTCAGCGGCCCCAGACCCAAAGTCCCGGATCCGAGAGATGGCCGTGACGGTTGCATCCGAACCGCGCCCTGCGGCGGTCCCGGACGCCCACCACGACTCCGCCAAAGTTTGATGCCCTGACTCCGTCACCAACGACGCTTTAACTGGTCCAGAACGCTTCCAGAGGACCGTCTTTCCTATACCCAATTGCTTGCGATGTCTCAACCAAGCCATCGCCTGCTCACACTATGCAGGCCCCAAAAACGTTGAGCTTGCCTTGCGATGTCGTCAACTGTTTCCGGAAGGTGAGTCCGATCCAAGGGGTGAGTGCAGGACATTCGCATCGCCGTGCATGTCGCCGGCACAGGAATGTCAGTCCCTTGGACTACAGTTGAACAGGCAGATTCGGAACGGCCTCATACCGGTCGCGAAGTGGCACTGTCCCTACTCCCTTGTCAGGACATCAATCGTTGTGCCCAGCGCGCTGGCGATGCGAGCCATGGCCGAAACAGACCCCGGCTTGAGACCGCGTTCCATCTCGGAAAGATAACCGACAGCAAGCCTTGTCCGTTTTGACAACTCCTGCATTGTGATGCCCTGATGGTTCCGAAAGGCAACGATAGGCCTCTTGCCATTGATGATGGCGAGCGCAACCTCGTGGGGAACACGCACACCATCGTCCGCTTCGAGAGCCGCCAACCGGTCCTCAAGTTCACTGTTGCGTTCCAAAAGAGCCTCGTATTCGTTGCGAGTCAGGATGATGGTCTGGGTACCAAGTAGTTATGGGCTTTCTCGCCCCAACTCAGGTTCGCGGCTCATTGGAGTCCCTTTGGCCGACCTCGCGGCGGGCCAGGGAGGGATCGCCCCTCCACGCGCAGATGCCCCCGGTACATGGGCCTGAACGGGCCCGTGCGGAAGTCCCGCACGGGCCAGAATGTTGACCGCGGCGTTGTGGTCGGCGTTGGCCTGGAACCCGCAGGCTCCGCACGCGAACACCGCCTGCGACGGTCGGTTGGACTTGGCTGTGTGCCCGCACCGGCTGCAGGCTTGGGACGTGTAGGCGGGGTCCACCTTGACTACCTGCCCGGCCTTGTACGTCAGCTTCTGCTCCAGCTGTCCCCAGCCCGAGGCCAGGATGGCACGGTTGAGGCCAGACTTGGCCTTCACGTTCCGGCCGGGGTTCTCGACCGTGCCCTTGGCACTCTTCGTCATGGACTTCGTGTCCAGGTCTTCCAGAACGACGGTGTGGGCGGTGTCGGCGATCTTCCGGCTGATCTGATGCGTGGTCGTATCCCGGCGTCGGGCCTGCTTGCGGTTGAGTTTGCGAAGCTTGCCGCCGGTCCCGCGCCGCCGCTTGGAGCCCTTCTGTTGCCGGGCCATCCTGCGCTGGTACCGCTTGATCTTTGCATCCTCGACGGTGGTCTCCAGCATGGAGTGGACGGCGCCGGTGCTGTCCGTGGCCTGTCCCACGTTGCGGTCGACGCCCACGGCGCCATGCCCGGCAGGCGGACACACGTCGGGATGGCCGACCGGAACCTCGAAGGTGATGTAGGCGTACCAGGTGGGCTGGCGGCGCTCCGATTCCTGCTTGCAGCGAACGGTCAACGGCTTGCAGTCGGCGTACCGTCGAAGGGGTCCCAGACGCATCCAACCACGCTTCGGGATGTACAGGCTCCCATCCCCAATCCGAACGTTGGACGGGATGGTGAAGCCGGGCTCCGTGTAGTACTTGGCCTTGAACTGCGGACATCCGTGATCCGGCCGGTCCGGATCGAAGAACGCGGCGTAGGCGTCGGCCATGTACTTGCAGGCGTACTTCACGATGGCATGGCTGTAGTCATGCAGCCACTCGTTGCCGGGCGCGTTGCGCAGCTTCGTGAACCGCTTGCCCAGCGTGAAGAAGGTTGGACTGCCGGGCCCGAGCCCCAGCTTGCCGAACGACCGCCACATGCGGTAGGCGGTTTGATGCTCCGCCAGCACGCGGTTCCACGCGAACCGGCACGCGCCGGCCAGCTGTTCCAGGTACAGACCGTTGGCCGCATTGCCCGGATACAGTCGCACACGAAGGGTCCGCGTGACGGGCCGGGACTTTGGTTCGGTAGAATGGGGCTTGCTGGTCATGGTGGTAACTGCACCGTGTCCGGTCGAGGGCTCGGCTGCAACCGGGCTCTCACTTCGTGCAGCAGTATAGCATGGGTGGTTGAAACCGAAAGCCCATAACTACCTTAGCTGGACTTTGTACAAAGTCCAGCTAAGGCATCGACATGTCCACC
>JAPPAJ010000335.1 GCA_026705565.1 Caldilineaceae bacterium
GATTGAACAGCACGGTGCCCCGCAACAGTTCTGGGGCGCTCTCCCACAACGTGCGTACCGTCCGCCCCAGATAGGTGTCAAGGTTGATGCCGTGCTCGAGCGAGGTCATCCCTTCATGCCGGTAATGGCGGCCCCCTGGACAATCCACCGCTGGGCAAACAGGAAGAACACCAGGATGGGGAATACAGAAATCATGATCCCTGCCAGGACTTCGGACTGGTTGCCGGTGCCCATATACCCCCTAAGGGTGGCAATGGCAATGGGGAACGTGTACAGATCCCAGTCCCGCAGGAAGAGTAAGGGTCCCACAAAGTTGTTCCAGGAGCCCAGGAAGGTGAATATGCCCAGGGCCGATAGGGCCGGACCGGTCAGGGGCAGAAGGATTTGCCAGTAGATCCTGAAGTACGTGGCTCCATCGATCTTCGCTGCGTTGATGAGTTCCTCCGGTAGCGACTTGAAGTGCTGCCGCAACAGAAACACACCGAATGCACTGGTAATGCTGGGCAGAATGAGAGCCCAGTGGGTGTTGATGAGTTCCATCTCCTTGATGAGGATGAAGGATGGGATCAGGGTTACGGTGGCCGGCACCATGAGGGAGGCCAAAAACAGGCCGAAGAGAAAATCGCGTCCCCTGAACTGGAGCCGGCCGAAGGCAAATCCGGCCATGGAACAGGTAAGCAATTGCGCTGCCGACACGATGAGGGCGATCTTGAGACTGTTCCAGAAGAACAGGAGGAACTCGATGTCGGGCGAGGTGATGACCGTATGGTAGTTCTGCCAGTGAAACGCAGTAGGCCAGAAGTCGGGTGGAAGATCGAACGAATTCTTCGGATCGCGCAACGAAGTGGAGAACATCCAAGTCAGCGGCGCGACTTCGATCAGGGCGATGCCGACCAGCAGGGCCCACAGCACCGACTCCCCCAGATAGTGCCAGGGCGAGCGCCGTGCGCGCCGTGCGGCCGATGCGGTTTCTGTGTTGCTGCTCAGGGTACCTGCCACGCCGACAATCCCGGACTTTGCTGGCTATTCGTAGTGGACCCAGCGACGGGCAACCCAGAACTGGCCAAGGGTGAGGCAAATCAGGACCATGAACAGCGTGAAGGACACGGCAGACGCATACCCCATTTCGAATCCACGGAACGCTTTCTCGTAGATGTACATGGTGATGGTGCGCGAGGCATCGCCGGGGCCGCCCGACGTCAGGACCCACACGTTGTCGAAGATCTGGAACGCACCGATCAGCGAAATTACGACCGCGAAGAACGCGGTGGGGGAAATGAGCGGCAGGGTCACGTTGCGGAATTGTTGAAGCCGGCCCGCCCCATCGATGCGCGCCGCTTCGTAGTAGACCACCGGAATGCCTTGCAGGCCCGCCAAATAGATAACCATCAGGAAGCCGCAACTCTTCCACACATCGTAGATTGTTGCGGAAATCAGAGCCCACCGGGAACTGCTGAGCCACGGCACCGGATCCAGGCCGATTTGGCCCAGCAGGAAATTGACCACGCCGCGGTCCTGGGTCAGGAGAAAGCGCCACACGACCGCCAGGGAGGCCGTAGTGGTAAGCACGGGAAAGAAAATGGACGTACGGAGGATGTAGCGGAGGATCCAAGGCATCGAACGGTTGAGTCCAACTGCCAGAAGCAACCCCAACACGTTGTTCAGGAACGTGGCACCCGCCACCAACTGTACCGTGTTCCTGTATATGATCAGCATCCGGGAATCGTCGAACAGGCGGCTGATGTTGGACCCGCTCGCCCATGTGGGCGGGGTCAACAGGTCGTAGTTCAGAAAGATCAATACCAGAGAAGCAACGATCGGCAACGCAGTGAAGCTGAGCAGGCCAATCAAGGCCGGTGCCGTGAACAGATACCCTGCCAACGCCTCGCGGCCGGCAATGCCCCAGTGGGCAATCGAAAATCGCCGCCGGAAGCCGCCCGGCGCAGACAGATCTGCGGTTGCCATGGAGCTGAAATCAGTTGCTTTCAAGGGGCCGAGGATGCCCAACTGTGCCGGGGACGGCTGATTGCCGTCCCCGGATCATTGCAATCAAACCGGACCAATCACGAACGTTTAGCCCTGTAGCTTTGCCATTTCGGGGACCAGTTCGTCGTGGGCCGCCTGCATGGCTTCCTCAACGCTTTTCTCTCCGTTCCAAATCGTCGCGTAGTTCCGGTTCAAAATCGGTTCGACAGCATTGAAGTTGGGCGGGGACGGCACGGTGGCCGCGAAGTCCAACGTTTCGTAGAACAGGGCGGTGTTGGCAGGACCGTAGTCGGCGAACAACGGCATCTCCGCCACCGACCGCAGGGCCGGAATGTTGCCACCCAATTGCACCATGTCCAATGAGGCATCGGTACCCGACAGAAGCTTCACAACTTCCCAAGCCTCGTCCGGGTTTTCGCTGGAAGTCGAGATGCCCCAGCCATCCGTGCCGGCCACGGTGCGGATGGGCCCAGCCTGGTGTGGCTGGTATTGAATGTTGTAGGTGGTGAAGTCGGCTTCCAAAGAGCCCCCGATGCACCAGCGGCCGCAGGTGCGCATCACGAGATTGCCGGCATGGAATTGGGCCCACTCGTCCCAGCCTTCCGGATTGGGCGCCACCTTGTGTACCAGGATCAGATCCGCCAGGAATTGGAGCGTCTCAAGAACCTTGGGATCCAGCACGTTCGACTCGAGCCAATCCTCACTCAACGGCGACGTGTCGTTGTTGAAGTACCAAGCCGCCATGCCGAACATGCCGCCACCCCAGAAAGAGTAGGCAAACCGGTCGTCGGCTCCACCGGTCACGCGGGCGACCGCGAGGCACGCTTCCAGAAAGTCGTCCCAATTCCAGTCGTTGGCGGGAGGTTCCAGGCCTACCTCCTCGAACACGGCCGTGTTGTAATACATGACCATGTTGTTCCATGAGAACGGATATTCCATTTGTTGTCCGTCTACCTGCAGCATTTCGCGCAGCGTGACATGGACATCGTTCATGAGAATCTCTTCAGCCTCGGGATCCGCCTGGATGAATCCATCCAGGGGCACCAGGACGTTCTTGGCTGCCAAGAGGCCGAGGCCTTCAATGGCGATCATGATCACATCGATCTGCTCGCCGCCCGCGATTCTGGTCAGCAGCGTGTCCGAGTAGCCATCCCAGCCGCCGCCACCCCAGCCGTTGGCATTCACTTCCAAGGCAATATTGGGCAACTGCTCCAACGATCGCTCGATCGAGTTGTCGAAGGTGTTCACCGGCATCTGCGTGGTCGCGATGATGCCAACCGGTTCCTGGGCGGCAGTTCCGGCATCACCGGATGATGCACCGTCGGGCGCGACACAAGCCGCCAAGGCAGCACCCACCACACCCAGGCCGGACAATCGCAGCATGTCCCTTCTGGACACACCGTGTGTTGAATTGTGCGAAGACATGTTGCTGTCAAAACTCCTTTTCTTTACCGGATTCCAAGCCAACCGAAGCAGTTGACCGTAGTTGATTATAGTCGGGTGCGAAACTGTTTGAGGCCGCATGGCATTTGGCCATAGGCAGCCGTCTCAGCCCGCGGGCTCCAGGACATGAGTGGACCACTGGATGCCCGGATGGAGTGCCGAACCAGTCCCGGACCAACCCGTTCAGACCAGGTGATGATACTGGATGAACCGCCAATCAGCTCCCTGAAACATCGCCCGATGTCGAGATCCCGGTAACTCTTTCAAGGCCGGCATAGGCCACGGCGCCAAACCGAATGTCCAGCACCTCGCCCGGTTCCATCGTGCGCGTCGCCGAGTGCTCCTGGGCCTCGGCGAAATGGTGGTACGGCGCCGTCCACGGTTCCAGGGCAATGTTGTAGGTGCGCCCGTACCAGGGATGGCCCGCGCTACCCCGGTACACTTGCCAATACCAGATGGAATTGAAGATCTCGGTCGGCCAGTACATGCCGAAGCCCACCTTCCGCGCCTGGTTCGTCAATCCGTACCATCCCGCTTCCAGATCAAACAGGAACGCCAGATCGTGGGACTTGGTTTCCGGACCCGGTATGCGGCTCAGGTCAATCGTGCTGCCATCCCTGCCCTTGACGAATGGCCAGGTGTAGTCCTCTCCGGATTCCAGACGGGTGGTGGGTTCCGCCTCGACCACACGCACCTTGGCGCCCGGAATGTCGACCACACAACTGCTATCGAGAAAGGGAGCGCCGAACGCGGGATGATGGCCCCAGAGAATCTCAAAGGGAACATCGCCTTCGTTCGTCACGATTTCATGAAACTGCAGGTTGGCCTGCCAACGATGGAGGGTGACCACCTTCTCAATGCGCAACGGCGAACGGTAGGTGCGGACGTCGAACTTCACCGAAATGCACTCGGGGGTGTCCAGCAGGACTTGCATGTTCCATGGCATTAGCGGGGTTTCGCCATGCAGCCCGAACTCGCCGTCCGCGACGGTGGTCGGATACCCACCCACCGGGAAGCACTCCTGCCAGCCACCGAAGTAGTAGTCCAGGAAAGGCCCGTCGGCTCGCGGATTCGAAGGGATAAAGTTGCGCGTGGCGCGTACCCCCAAGGGCGACCGCCACATGAAGTCCGTGTCGGTAGGCTTGTGCAGGAATTCGAAGATGTCGGTGCCCTTGTCCACCAGGATGGTGACGCGCAGGAGCTCGTTCTCCATCACCAGGGACTCCAAGCCCCGGTAGGTCATCTCGGTCAGACGGCAACCAAAGTTGCGCTCATGCGTGTAGACGGGTTCCAGCACGGCAATACCTCCTTGAGTCCGGGTGGCGACCGTTCGACGGTCAGTTGACAAAGCCAATGTCGGCCAGGTACCTGCGATTGCGCTGCGCACTTTCGAACGGCGAACCCAATCCCGCCACGACATCCTGCTCAACGGTGACATAGCCGGTGTAGCCGGTACGCAGCAGCCAGTCGCGCACCGCGGGGAAGTCTACATCCCCCTGGCCCAGCTCGCAGAACACGCCCTTGGCAACGGCTTGAAAATAGTCAAGTTCCGCCTCAGCGACCTCGGCGGCAAGACGCGAACTCCAGTCCTTGAAGTGGACATAGCCAATGCGGGAAGCCAATCGGTCCATGGTGGCCAGAACTGTATCGGCACTGCCGGCGCCCAACGCGAAGTGCCCGGTGTCGAACGCGAGGTTCACGTGGTCGCCCACATGCTCCAGCAGCCTATCGATCTCGCGCGGCGTCTCGAGCCAGCCGGCCGCGTGGAAGTGCACCACCGACGCGATGCCGGCCTCATTCCGCGCCGCGTCCGCAATCCGGTTGATGGTCTCTCCCAGAACCGGCCAGAGGGGATCCTCCAACTCCATGGCAGGGGTGATGCGCCCGGCGTTTTGTATGCGCACGGGATCCGATCCGTTGTCCGCAGCGACCACCAGGAACGGGGCGTGGTCCTGGTGGTTCAGGTCCGCAACAGCGCGCAGCTGCCGGGCAATCATCAGATTGTGTTCGACGATTTCGGCCTGTTGCGTCGCGTCTTCAAGCCGAGTGCCGACATAGGCACCGGTCATATCGAGGGAGCGCTCCGCCAGCGCGGCGGCCAGATGGTGTGGATCCGTTGGGAAAAATCCCCAGTCTCCAAGCTCCGTGCCCGTGTAACCGGCCTCCGCCAGTTCGTCGATCATGGTGTCCCACGAAATCCGGTCATCCTTCAGGGAGCCGAATTCCAAGGTCCCCCAACTGCACGGGGCATTGCCAATTCTGATCTGATCCAGGCGTGATTCCATGACTGTTTCCCGGTTTGGCCGTCAGGAGCTTGCCTGGACTTGGGGAATGTCCACCCAGCCGCCGGTCTCCCACGATTGGGACGCGGCATGTTGGGCTTCCGCCACCCGCAAGGCATCGTGCACCGACGGTGCGTGCGGCTTGCCTTCATGGATGTTCCGCACAAAGTGGAATGCCTCCAGAGCCTTCAGGTCGTCGTACCCCAAGGAAATGCCGGCACCCGGCTGGAACCAGGCAAAGTCGGGGTGCTCGGGCCCTGCCAGTATGCGTGTGTACCCGTCGTGCGGGTCCGGTGCCCGGCCGATGGCATTCTTGTCGGTGGGCCGATAGACCCCCAGTTCGTTCATCCGTTCAAAATCCCAGCGGAGGGCGCCGCGGTCACCGTGCAGGTCGAAGGCAAACTCGCACTTGGGACCGTACACCACGCGGCACGCTTCGAGCACACCGCGGGCACCGGATGCATACTCTGCCAGAACGGCAACGAAGTCCTCGTTGGTCACGGGACCGGCCGGATCCTCCGGAGCCCCCAGTGTAAAGTGCGTCCCCTTGCCCGGAACCGGCAAGGGCCGGCTGGGAACGAAGGTGTGACGCATTGAGCAGAGGCGTACAACCGGACCCGCGAGGAAGTTGGACATGTCCAGCACATGCGACATCAGGTCGCCCAACGAGCCGTACCCCGCCTTGTCGTGTTCAAATCGCCAACTCAGCTGGCTGAGCGGATTGTGGCCGTACATCGAAAAGAACCGGCCCCTGAAATGCGTGAGCTTGCCGAGGCCGCCCGACTGTTGCAGTTGACGCGCATACTGCACGAGAGGAGCCCAGCGGTAGTTGAACCCGACACACGATTGCACGGATGCCCGGACAACCGCTGCCGCGATTGCCCGCGTATCCTCGACACCGAGACCGACCGGCTTTTCGCACAGAAGGTGCTTGCCGGCTGCAGCCACAACCTCGGCCACGGTCCGATGCAGTTGATTGGGCACGGCAATCGTGACGATGTCCACGCCCGGATGGGTCGCGACTGTGTGCCAATCCGTCGA
>JAPPAJ010000142.1 GCA_026705565.1 Caldilineaceae bacterium
CGAAAACGCGCCGATTACAATATCAGTCGCGCCTAAAGACGGCGCGCGCATTACGGTTGGCACAATCAATGCTCCTGGCGACAGCGGAGTGTTCACCAGCCAGGACGGCGGCGTAACCTGGGTGCAGGCCAGCGGTATTCCGTCCGGCCTGAGTTTCGCCGCGGTGGAGCACGATGTCGTCAATCCCACGATCATTTACGTGGGCGACGCGGCGCAGGGTCTCCTGTTCAGAAGCCAGGACGGAGGAACCAGCTTTGCCGAGCTGACCGGCTTTCAGGACTGGCTGAGCGTTGGCAGTGGAGTAGGCGTCCTGTATTCGCAGGAGGCCAACGGCTTCGCGGTTCTTCATGCCGGCACTCGCTCCGACGGTGTTCTCACGAGCTATGACAACGGCGAATCCTGGATCATCAATGCCATTGGCCTGCCGCTGGAACCGGCCGGCGCCCAAACGGCGCGCCGGGTGCGGGCCATCAGGACGTTCGGGGACGATCTCTACGTTGGGACCCACGACGGGGTCTATCGCCAGCGCGCCGGCAGCGACGCGTGGGCGCGAGTCCCCTTCTTCGAACCCGGCGAGGTAATTCGAACCCTGGCGGTCTATAGGGAGCGGCTGTACGCCGGCTTGGTCGGAGCCGGCATGTTCCGCACCGCGGACGGCGATACCTGGGAACGGGTTCCGGATTTTCCGGACATCGCGACCGTCTTTGGCCTGACCGCTTCCGATCAGTTGATGACCGCCGCCACCGGAGTCGGTATATGGACCGGCAATGGCGACCAGTGGCTAAAGTCGCAGGTGGACGGGGGCAACTGGTCCGAGCAGACCTGGTCCATGGACGCGAGCCCGAACGGCCAGAACGTCTACATTGTCACGGACACCGACTGGGTTGTCCGTTCGGTTGATCTGGGTTTTTCCTTCGAAACCTGGGGTTCGTACACGGAGCTGTCACCCCAGCCGCTGTTGCCCGTCTCCCTGCCTGTCGCGGTTCCCGTTGAAGCCGAATCTGCTCCTGACCAAGAGGCGACGGAGACTTCGGCCCCGGAGGCCGATCAAGCACCTGCCGAGACCGAGGCCGAAGCACCTGAAGCCGAAGCTCCGGCACCGGTGGCGGAATCCGAAACACCGGCTGAACCAACCCCTGTTCCCGATGACGCTGATCCCGCAGTACCGCAACCCACGCCGCAGGCCGCGGCGCAGGCCGGATTCCAGCCCTCGTTCCTTGCGGGGTTGGATTTGCCGGAAGTGGAGTTGCCTTTCCTCGGGCCTGTCTCACTCTTGGTGTTTGCCGCGGCAGTGATCCTGTTGCTTCTCATCATTGTGGGCATCGTGTCCGTGTTCCGCTCCCCCGAGGACGACGGCGAGTAGCTACGTTGTTTGATGCTGCCTGGGACTGCAACCTGGACTGACCTGCAACGGTTCCTGCAGGCTCGCGACAATCTACAGCTTGTCACCGCACTGCCGGCCGACGCGCGCCCCCTCGGACCTGTTCGCTGGGACAGCCGAGAAGTGGATGCAGGTGATGTCTTCATCGCCAAGTCGGGCCTGGAGACGGATGGTCACCTGTACGTTCCCGATGCGGTTGCCGCCGGTGCCGCGCTGGTCCTGGGCACGGAGTCCAAAGCCGTGGTTGAAGCCCGGTGTGCCGGAAGCGGCCTGGTACTGCCGGCCTACCTTCGGGTAAAGGACAGTGAACGCGCGTTTGCCCAGGCTTCCGCTCTCTGGTTCGGATTTCCGGCCCGCCGGCTGACAACCGTGGGCATCACGGGAACCGACGGCAAGACAACGACGGTGGGCCTGTTGACCAGCATTCTGGAAGCCGCGCATCGGGATAGTGGCGCGGATGGTGGTTTCCAGGCCGGTGCCGTGTCCACTCTGGGTTTCGTGGAAGGGGGTCGGGTGACCGATTCCGGTTTCCACGTCACGACCCCGGATGCCTGGAACGTACAGGCCGCACTGGACCGCATGAGCAGCCACGGTTGCCGAATTGCCATACTCGAGTGCACCAGCCACGGCCTGGCGCAGCACAGGGCGGACGAAATCGAACTGAATCTGGCCGGTTTCACCAACATTACCCATGAACATCTCGACTACCATGGCTCTCTCGAGGCCTACGTGGGAGCCAAGTGTTCGATGCTGGACTTGCTGACAGACCGGCCCGAGTCGGTTGCCGTGATATTCAATGCCGATGATCCCGTCAGCCGCCAGGCCGTTCCGGACAAGTTGCGCGCCATCGGCCGCGATGGCACGGATACGGACACCTATAGCCAACGTATCGGAACCCATGCCACGTGGATGGCCCTGGAGCCCGAAGTTCGTCCCGGCGGGATGTTCGTCCGGGCCCGCGGGCCCGGGAACCGGACCGGTGCCCTGCAGGCGGCGCTCGTCGGGGAGTTCAACATCTCCAACATGCTGTTGGCCACCGCCCTGGGATATCGCCTGGGGTGCCCCATGAGTGCCATCGAGGAAGGGATTGGCGGGTACCCGGGGACGCCGGGCCGCATGGAGCCCGTGGATGTCGGCCAGGATTTCCGGGCCTTTGTCGATTTCGCCCACACGCCCGGCAGCATGGAAGCCGCCCTGTCCTCCCTTCGGAAAATCCTGACTGCCGAGGCCCGGGGCGGCCGGTTGATTGCCGCCTTTGGCTGCGCGGGTCTGCGGGACCGGCGCAAGCGCGGCTTGATGGGGGCGGCTGCCGGCCGCTGGGCCGACCATGTGGTCATCACCGCCGAGGATCCGCGTACGGAGGACCTCCAGTCCATCTGTAGCGAGATCGAACAGGGAGTTGCATCGGCGGCCCGGCCCGCAGACTGGGACGTGGTATTGGACCGGGCGGAGGCGCTTGAGCACGCGGTGGCGCTGGCCCGCCCCCAGGACATTGTGGTGGCATGTGGCAAGGGGCATGAACAGAGCATGTGCTTTGGAACCACGGAGTATCCCTGGAGTGACCGCCTGGCCCTGAGACTGGCGCTGGAACGGTTGTTGGGTATTGCTGTGGACCCCCGCGCTTCGATCTATCGTTTGCCAACCGGGAAGGGAACGGAATCGGCTTCCATTTGATGTTCGTGAGCCATGTTTCGCAGCCGTGTGGCAGGTGCGTCCGTCGGCCTGCGGGCCTGCCGGATCGGATCGGGCGGTACCCGTTTGCTGTGCTACAATCCGCGTATTGCGCGTGAGGGCAACAGGCGTTGATTCCAGGCGGAAAACAACCCGTTTTTGATTTGGATTCCGAGTACTGCGCCCCTCTTGACGCCCACCGGTTTGGCGCTTGAATGCAACTGCGCTTGGGGAGACGACTTCTGATGCGAAATCGAAAAGGCCTGCGCGTCCGGGTTCTGCTGTTGACAAGCGTGCTCGCGCTTGTGCTGGGAGCCTGCGGGGGGGCCAGTACCGGCTCCACGTGGTTCAACCTCCCGTCCGTCACCGTCAATGTCCGCGACGACGGATCCCTTAGGGTCATGGGGATTGCCGTGGGCACGACGGCGAGCACGGGTTTGTCCGCTGTGGTCGATCCCCTGCAGGCGGCGGGTGCCGATACCCTCGAGGTACGCGTCGGCTACAACGGCATCCACATCTACCTGGACGGCCAGGATCTGCCCTACATCGCCTGGGACGAGGATTCGGCGGCGATGCTCGCCACCATCATCGAAGCACAGTCCCCGGGCATTGGCGCGGATCAGTTGCTGGACTGGGCCCGGAGAGTTGGGGTCGGTGTCCGCATCAAGATGTCGGACACCCGCATCCCGCGTTGGCGCGGTGAGACCAGCTACGACCCGATGGAAGCGCCGGCCGAGCTTGTGGGCCCCATGGATCTGTCGGGACTGGCCTTCGATGGAAACGGTGTTCTCACGGTGGAAGGGGTGGATCTCGGACTGGGAGCCCTGATCCCGGCAAACATCGGCGGTATCCTGAGCAATCTTGGGGCCGAGACGATTTCGCTGAACTTCACGCCCAACACCCTTGACTTGGCCCTGAACGGCCAGGATCTGCCGTCCCTGGCCTACGACAGCGACAGCCTGGAGGCCGGACTGGAACTCGCCTCGGCCCTGCTGGCGAACGACCCGGCGACACTGTCCCTAGTCGAGTCTTTCCTGCCCAAGCT
Organism: Caldilineaceae bacterium; assembly: GCA_026705565.1. GTDB lineage: Bacteria > Chloroflexota > Anaerolineae > Caldilineales > Caldilineaceae > Bin34. The sequence continues at coordinate 4,098 of JAPPAJ010000142.1, forward strand.
TCCGGCGCTTGCCATCAGCGGGACTATTTCCTTTACCGGCCAGGCGGCCGGCAACCTGGCCCTGCCCGAGCGCATCGTAGTGCCAGTGAATGCCGACGGAACGTTGGGCGACGTCATGGGACTTCCGCTTGGCGCGATCCTGACCGATCCGGTCCTGCCGGCCGACATGATTGGCAAACTCACCGGTGCAGGGATCACGAGGTTGGATGTCAGCTTGAGCGGCCTCAACGTGGCGGCCGCGGTGGACGGCGCACCCATTCCCGAGATTGCCCTTCATGATGGCGCCAAGCCCCTGCTGGCCTCGTTGGCTCCCCTCCCCGACGGCACCCTGGAATTGGTTGAGACACTGACCGGCACCCAACCGCTGAACTTGGTTCTCAGCCTGCCCGGCGATGCTTCCGATGCCTCCGTGTCCATGCTGGGCGCCATGTCCCTGGAGGCGCCATCGACGGCGGCGGGTCCGCTGGTCCTGCCGATCACCATCACCGGCAACGCCATCACCGGCATCGGCGGTCCCGATCCGGCGGCGCTCGGACTGGGCGATGTTGCCTTGCCGGACGGCGTTCTGGACATGCTGGGCGACCTGGGCATCACTTCGTTGACGATTGTCAACTCACCCAACAGCCTCGTAATTGAGACCAACGGCTCCGAAGCCGTGGGTCTGGCTTACGATGCGGCGACCATGACTACGTTGGTCAGCCTCCTGCCGGCGCTGGTGGACATCGATGCCGAAACACTGGACATGGCGGGATCCCTGGTCGGCGCCCTGCCCGGGCTTGACCTTACGGTGACCGTTTCCCTCAGCGGCCCCGCCCCAGGCAACCTGACCTTGCCCGAACAGTTGGTGGTTACGATCAATCCGGACGGGACCTTGGGCACCGCACTGGGTTTGCCGGTGGGTTCCATCCTGTCCGAGCCGCTGTTGCCGGCGGATTTGATTGGCCAGTTGGCCGAAGCCGGCATAAACAGACTTGACCTTCGGTTGAGCGGCATGTCGGTTCAGGCCGCGGTGAACGGTGCGCTGTCGCCGGCAATCACCATCCATCCCGGCGGCGCGGCCCTGTTGCCGCTGCCCGAAGGCATTCTGGATACAATCCAGGCCCTGACCGCAACGCAGCCATTGCATGCGGTGCTGAGCCTGCCCGGCGACATGCCCGGCGACATGGCGGATCCCTTCGCCGATGCTTCCCTGGCGATTCCCGACCTGGCACCCGGCATGACGGCCACCGTACGATTGCCGCTGACCATTACCGGCAATACCATCACGGACATCGGCGGACCTGATCCGGCGGCACTGGGGCTGGGCGATGTCACCATCCCGGACGATGTCCTAAGCCTGCTGCACGACAACGGCGTTACGTTGGTCAGGGTGGTCAACTCACCAAACAGCCTCGTCATCGAGACGAACGGTGAAGCCGCCCTTGAACTGGCCTATGACGGTCCCTCCTTGCTGACGCTGCTGGAATTGGTACCGGCGCTGACCGGTGCCGACCTCATTTCCAACGACGGTCTCATGACTCTTCTGGAGGGACCGATCATGGATCAGATTGTGGCGGCGGATGCGCTGATCGAGGTAAACCTGGAGTAGTTGCCCATGGCCGGTGCCAGGCCGGTCCAGAAGAGGAAATTCCGCAGCCGGAAGCATTTGCTTCCGGCTGTTGCGTTGGCAGGGCATGCAAGTGGGGATGTCCAACCCTGTCCTACCAAGCCGGTTGTCGCCGTAGGGCCCTCCATGCACTGACAGGAAAGGTTGTTGTTTGAGGAACAGGTTGGTGTCGATAGACACCTGAACCATGTGCCGGGGCTCTCGTTGCTTCAGGTCGCTCCGGATGGTCTCCCACAGGACCCGATGAAGCCAAGTACAATCCGGGCGGCTGGAAGAACCAGAAACTGGACCGCACAGAGGCCCCCATCAACTCACCGATCATGGCTCTCCCTTTTCTGCACCCGGATCAATCGGAGTTCATTTCGATCAGGCGAGGTCGCGGCCTGTACGTCGACAAGACCGGTCACCTGAGCAAGCTATTGGCTTCGGCCGACGGCAATGGATCCCAGTTGCAGTCGAAGTACGCCTTCCTGGCCAGACCCCGCCGTTTCGGCAAGACGTTGCTGGTCTCGACCTTGGAGGCCTTCTTCCAGGGCGATCTGCCGAGGTCGGAAAGTTCCGACAAGGCTTCCCTTGATCCCAATGCCGGGGAACGGATCGAACTGTTCAAAGGTACCGCGGTCGAGGACCTCGTTTGCCAAACCCGAGTGCATCCGGTGGTGCGGCTCAACCTGGCAATGGCGACCGCGGACACTCCCGAACGGTTGCAAACCAGGCTTCTGGCGCACTTGGAAAGTGTTTATACCAGTTGGCATGGCCGGGGAGTGGCAACCGGTATTGAACCTCAAACCGTGGGTGGTTTTGTTCAGTTCCCATCACCGCCCACAGGTTCCGAATCGGTTCCCGCCGCTGCCCGTTTGGAACGCTTGCTGCATGTACTCGAACGGCAATTCGATGCCCCTCCCGTGGTTCTAATCGACGAGTACGATGCGCCGCTCACCCACCTGCTGGGCCGGGACATGGACCCGG
>JAPPAJ010000315.1 GCA_026705565.1 Caldilineaceae bacterium
CTCCTGTTGCAGGCGTTCCACGACCTGTGTGTGGGACCACCGCTGCCATGAGGCGTTCTGAACCTGTTCGAAATAGGAGACGGTGACTCCGCCGGCGTTGCCCAGAATGTCCGGGATGACCAGGAGGCCGCGGTCGAGAAGGCGTTGACCCCCTTCTTGGGATATGGGTTGATTGGCCAGCTCCACCACCATCTCCGCTTGCACGTCGTCGGCGTTGTGGCCGTCGATCATGCCTTCCATCGAAGCCAGCAACAGGGCCGCGGCAGGCTGAACCAGCAGGTCTTCGGGACTCACTGCCGCCCCGGCCGGACAACCACTGAAGCTGCCGTGCTCTTGTTTCCAGGCCGCGACGTCCGCGTACGGCAGGCCTTCGGGGTTGAACAGGCCGCTGCGACTGTCGCAGACCCCGGTAACGCGTGCCCCCGTGATGTCGGCGGCCAGCTGGTGGGCGTGACTGCCCACGTTGCCGTAACCGTGGATGACGAGGGAGTTTCCAGCCAGGGGTTTGCCCATGTGGTCCGCAACCCGGTGCAGGACGGACAGGCCGCCAAGGGCGGTGGCCTCCGGTCGACCGCGACTTCCTCCCAGAACTGGTGGTTTGCCGGTAATTGTGCCTGGCGCGTGGAAGCCCCGGATGGCCTCGAATTCATCGACCATCCAACCCATCACTTCGGCGTTGGTGTTCATGTCGGGGGCCGGGATGTCCAGTTCAGGTCCCAGGACCGGATGCATGGCTCGAATGTACGTTCGGCTCAGGCGTTCCCGTTCCGGACGGGACAGCGTCGCGGGATCGCATTGCACACCTCCCTTCCCGCCCCCCAGGGGCAGGTCCAGCACCGCGGTCTTGAGCATCATCAGGGCGGCCAGGGCCCTAGTCATGTCCAGGGTCTCAGATGGATGGAACCGGATACCGCCCTTGAAGGGTCCGCGTGCATCGTTCCACTGCACGCGGTGTCCGGCGAACACGATGTGGTCGCCGTCGTCCCTCTGTACAATCAACTGGGCCGTGGTCTCCCTGCGGGCATGGCTGAGGACCTCCATTTCCAAATCGGATACATCCAGCAGGGACCGTGCGCCGTGCATCTGGTTCAGGACCTCGGCCAGGCGCGAGGATGGTTCGGGTCCGGCAGGTGCCATTCCGTCCCACACATCCTGGGCCATCGCGGGGCTCGCGATGGGAGTGGCATCAAAATCGCGGGTGACTGTGAAGTGGCTGTTGGGTCTTGGCATGTTCGTGGAAATCAGTGTGGACCGATAACCAACATATAGAAGGGTTGGCAGCATGAGCATGTGCGAAGCATTACCAAATCCGGTTTGGATGACGAGCAGGGCAATCCGTTCTGTGTTGGGGTGAAGCCAACACAGAAATATATTGAACAATTGTGAATGCAACAATCAACCACCGCATCCGACAACGAAATAAGCCGATCAGTCGACACCCTGTCGCGCGATAAGCATGGATAACGTCATGGATAACGACAACTGGAGCTCACAGAGATAACATGCCGGAGTCCCCAAAGCCGGGTGTGGCGAGTGGGGCATCAGGATCGTGGGGGGCCGGATGCAGGCCCTCGTCGTGGGCCTGGCCAGGGGTAGGCGAGATGAAACTGCGCAGGGGACCTGTAGCCCCTGCCCGGGTACGGCTCCCATGCGCCATGACAGCGGCCCCAGGCCCGGACCTGGACCACCGCGTGCCATGGAGACAGGACTGCCGGCTGGTCCGTCTCTACGCCCACAGACCCGGGCGCTTGGCCGCGATGCCTCTGGGGACGTGTGCTTCCAACTCCGAGGACGAGTTCCGGCTTTTCGAAGACCTGCCCGGTGCCCAAGTACCCCCATCAGAATGCGATTGCCCGGGATGACGAGCCATGCCTGGTCTACCGGTCACGTGGCCGGTTTTGTCAACCTGCACTCAAACGGATGAGTCCTGCCGTTCGGCGCCGGAACGGTTGGGAACTCGGATTAGGTCGGCGAACCACTGCAGATCGGGCCTGTTTCATGTCCGGTCCGGGCAAAGTCGGTGGCCCTCCTATAAAATGGATATGGGACTCTTGCCATTCTGTGAGCGGCCAAATGCACATTGACGCCATCGACACTCCGGCCCTGGTGCTGGACCTGGATGTGTGCGAACGCAACATCCGGAGGTTCCAGCGTTTGTTTGATGAAAATGGTATCGGCTTTCGGCCGCACATCAAGACCCATAAGATTCCCGAACTTGCCCGTTGGCAAGTAGATGCCGGGGCCATGGGCATCACCTGCCAGAAGCTGGGCGAAGTCGAGGTGATGGCGAACGCGGGCCTCGAAAACATCCTCCTCTACTACAACATCGTGGGCGAGCCCAAGCTGGAACGTCTGTGCCGGTTGTCGCATGAGTGCGACCTGACGGTTACCGCCGATTCCCCGGTTGTCACGGATGCCATGGGCGCCGCAGCCGTGAAGCAGGGTGCCGTGATCAATGTCCTCGCGGAACTGAATTCGTTCATCGACCGGACCGGCGTGCCGTCGGTGTCGGAGCTTGTGGATCTGGCCCGGCACATCGATCGGACGCCCGGCCTGAACCTGCGGGGCATGGCAACCTATCCCACCAGTCGTCAAAGTGCGGATCGCATCGCCGAAGCCGTCCAGGCCTTCGACCAGGCCGGCCTGAACCGGGAGATTGTAAGCGGCGGCGGTACGCCCACGGCGTTCGAGGCGGAGGCGGTGAAGGGCCTGACCGAACACCGGGCCGGAACCTATATCTTCATGGATCGGCAATGCATCGATCGCGGCGTGGCGACGGAGGCGGACTGTGCCCTGCAGGTGCTCACGACCGTTGTCAGCAACCCGGTGCCGCACCGGGCGATCATAGACGGTGGAACCAAGACGTTCTCGGCCGACGGAGACATGCCCAGGGGAATTGTGTTGGACTTCCCGGGTGCCGAGATTTACCAGACCAACGAGGAGCATGGTTACCTGGACATCGGCAACTGCGCTTCCAGGCCATCCATCGGCGATCGAATCTGTGTCATTCCCAATCACGTTTGCGTGACGGTCAACCTGCACAATCAGGTGTATGGTTGCCGGGGCAATGAAGTGGAACGGGTTTGGCCCGTCGCCGCCCGCGGGCTGGTTCAATAACGGAAATCACCTGACAAATGCCGAACCTGTACCCAACCGGGAGGACCGGCCGATCCGGTCGGGCGGTGCTCCCACCTGCCACAAGTCGATGGATGTAAATACAGCACCGGGCCGGCCGATCCTGGTGGTCGACGACGAGCGCAACATTCGCAAGGCGCTGGAACTACTGTTCAGGGCCTCCGGTTATCCCGTAACTGAAGCGGAGGACGGCGAAGCCGCCCTGCGGCAGATCGAGAAACTGGGCCCGCGCCTGGTTCTCCTGGACGTTGAAATGCCCCGGCTGGACGGCTTTGAGACCTTGCATCGGCTGCGCCAGGACAGCGAAGTGCCGGTCATCCTGCTGACGGTCCGTAACGAAGACGAAGACAAGGACCGCGGCTTGCAGTTGGGGGCGGACGACTACATCACCAAACCCTTCCGGACCGAGGAGGTCCTTTTGCGCGTCAAGGCTGTGCTGCGCCGGACGGAACGTTTTCTGCCGGGCGCCGGCGTGATACGCGTGGATGACCACCTGCAGTTTCATCCGGACCGGCAGTACCTGATGGTTGGCGGCCAACAGGTGTCCTTGCGGCCCACCGAGTGCCGCCTGCTGCAAACCCTGATCAACGCCAACGGGGCCGTGCTGTCCAACCAGCAGCTGCTGGAGCTGGTTTGGGGACCGGGCTATGACGAGAGCCAGGTCAGGGTTTACATAAACTATCTGCGCAACAAAATCGAGACTGATTCGTCCAATCCGCAGTACATCATCAATGTCCGCGGCCAGGGGTACTACTTTGAAAACCCCGGTGCAGCGGTTGCTTGAAGCCTTGTCCAATTCAATCCGACCAACTGCCATGTCCCATCGCCTCCACATTCGTTGCCTGCTGCCTGTTCTCATGGCAGTGGTTCTGTTCGTTCTGGCCGCTTGCGGCCCCATCATTCCCCCGCCGGTACAACCCGAGGCTGCCGAACCCGATCCGGTCGAGACGGCCGAGGAAGCGCCCGCCACCGACATGGCCGATGTCGAGATTCCGGTTCTTGTCATCTGGTCGGATGAAGCCAGGGTGCCCGCCTTGCAGGTCATGGGTGATCGGTTTGCCGAGGACTTTGGCGTGGATGTCGACGTGGTGGGCAAACCCCTGTCCGAGATCCTCGCGGATTACAAGGTTGCCCTGGGAGCCGGTTCCGCCGAGCCCGACATCCTGTTCGGTGGTTCGGACTGGCTGGGCCTTCTGGCCAGCAACGGGGTGGTTGCCCCAATCGACCTGACACCTTGGCAGGACCACTTTGGAGTCGGTGTCCTGCGCTCCATGAGCTACGAAGGAGTTCAGTACGGTGTCCCGATCACGGCCGACAGTCTGGCCCTGTTCTATAACACCGATCTTGTAGCCGAAGTTCCCGCTACCTGGGGAGGCACGGCCGACGTGGCCTATGGTCTGATGCAGGAGGGGAGTGCCGAACTGGGTATTGCCGTCAACTCCTACAGCCCCTTCGACATTTATCCGGTGATGACCGGCCGCGGTGGGGATCTGTTTGCCTGGAATGCGGACACCGGCTTCGACGTGGGATCTCCCTTGCTGGGCAATCAGGCCACCGTGGATGCGATTCTGTTCCTGCAGAGTTTGGGCGGCGCCGGGGTCACCAACCCCAGTCTGGCGGGAGCCGAACTGGAACGGCTTGTCAACGAGGGACGCGTACCGTTCATGGTGTCCGGTCCATGGAACCTGGAGCGGGTTCGGCAGTCGCCGGTCAACTGGTCGGTGGCTTCATTCCCGGACGGCGGCAGTTCTTTCGTGAACGTCCTGGGCTACATGCTGAACGCGCGCGGCCCGGATCCGTTGTTTGCCTGGCACTTCCTGCAGAGCCAGGTGTTGACGGATGCCGGCATGGAGGCGTTGCAGGCGGCGGCGCCGGGGATCCCGGCGTGGCTTCCCATGCTGGACGGCCTTGAGGATCCCATGATGGCGCAAATGGGTCGCATTGCCGCTCAAGGGCGGGCGGTGCCCACCATTCCGGAGATGCCCGAGGTGTGGAAGGTTTGGGGTGAAGCGCAGTTTGCCGTGGCCGGCGAGGGTGCCGATGCCCAGACGGCCTACACTACTGCCGGCTCGAAGCTGGACGATATCCTCGCTCTGCGTCAGGCGGCACAGCAAACCAGCGAGTAGCGCACATGGAACCGGTGCCGCGGTGTGTTCCGAACACACCGCGGTGCCAACCCGCCTACCCCGTGTACCGCATGATGCCGCCCTGGTTTCGATTCGCGGTTCTCGGCCTCTGTTTGACCGCGGTGCTGGTGCTGGCGGGCACCAGTCTGTGGGGATGGGAGCGCGGCAAGGCGAGTGCCCACATGCTCAATCAGGCGCACCTCTCCGACCTGCTGGAGGAGTTGGATGCCCACATCGCTGAAGGCCGCATTGCGGAGGCGGTGGTGATTGGCGAGAAATTGGCGGCCGCCGAAAAACTGGATTGGGGACGCAGTGAACAGATCCGGGTGTTGCGCCTGCAACTCCAGGATCAACCTGCAGCCACTCCGGAGGCGCAGGTGCCCCAGCCTACTCCTGTGCCTCGTCCCGCCGCCTTCACCCGGGCAGAAGTGGCCTTCGCCAACGGCGACTGGGCCGCGGCCCTGACACAACTGGAACAGTTGCGGATGGAGGATCCGGACTCTGTGGATGCCGGTTATCTGGATCTGATGGAACGGATCTACATCCAGTGGGCGCGCGAATTGGTTCAGGCCAACCGGGGCGAGGAAGCCCTGCTGCAACTGGAGGTAGCCAAGGCCCTGCGCGGGTCGCCGGCCGTTGCAAACGAGATCAAGGCGGCGCTCCACTACCAGGAAAGCCAATCGTACTGGGATACCAATTGGCCGCGCGCGATCGACGAAATCCGGCACATCTACGCCTGGGATCCCGAGTATGTGGACGCGACCAACCGGCTGGTCCAGGCCGTCCTGCTGTACCGGGAGAGGGCCGTTTGGCGCGGGGACTCGTGTCTGGCCTTTCTGTATCTGGACACCATCCAGGACTTGCTCCGGGAACTGGACCTGGACCATGTCAGGGAAGACCTCCAGCAACGCTGCAGGGCCGCCGGAGGTTGAGGCAATCAAGCCACCCGGGTGTTGTCAACCGGGTGGATGACACCGGCGATCCAGTCGCGAGTGAGCGGATCGCTCAGAGCAAGAAACTGGAACAGTTGATTCCGGGGTATAGCAAGAATCTCTTCGGTGCACGGCTGGCCGCCACCATGGGCTGGGCTCGTATCCGGATTCAGTGTCCTCGGGTTGACGGATGAATGACCCGCATTGTTGGTCTGGCCGGTAGGTGGCTCCTTGTTGTGTGGTGGACAGGAGTGTAGGCGGCTGGTCGTCCGACAAGGATTGGTTCATTGTCTTGGAACTTATATACAATGGTTGACACCACGCATATCCGGTTCACGGGTCGCGGGAGTCCCTTTGGTTGGCCTTGTGGCCGACCAGGGAGGGAGCGCTCCTCGCCGTGCAGCAGCCCCAGTCCCACGGGCC
>JAPPAJ010000161.1 GCA_026705565.1 Caldilineaceae bacterium
GCGAGACTTCTGCGGGTTCGACTACACCCCGAGTCGGATCCGGGAGTTTCTGGCTGGCGTGCGCGCAGTGGCCAATGTGCATCTGGAACAGGATGTTCCGGCCACCTTCTTCCTGGTTGCCAAAATGCTGGAGTTGGCCGGTGGGGAACTGCGAGAAATCCTGGACCATTCCCTGTTTGACATTCAGTGCCACAGCTTCAACCACCCGGACTTGAATGCCCTGGACGACCGGGGCGACACCAAGGCTCTGCGCTATGAGCTGACCGACTCCAAGAAACTGATAGAGGACACGTTCGGCAGGCCGGTTACGGGCCTCACGGCCCCGGGAGGCTACACGCGGGGGTTTGCCGGCCATCCCCGCATCCTCGCCATCATGCAGGAGGCGGGTTACAGGTATGTACGCAGTGTGGGTGCCGGTCCCGCGCGCACCGTGCCGGCTCCGTTCAACAAACCTTTCTGGTACACGGAGGACGGATTTCCGGATCTGCTTGAGACCCCCTCCCACGCCTGGCATGACAACATATTGACGGGTCAACCCGCCAGCACCCATTGGCCACCCGTCCTGCCCTGGTCCCTGCCGGCAGCCGTGCCGGAGGATGCCAGAGGGGTGTACGGCGCGTACGCTCCGGGTATCGACTACTGCCTGCGGACGGACTTCCCCTACTATTTGCCCATCTTCCATCCCTGGTCCATCTACAGGATTGACCGGAACGCCGGGCAGATTGCGCTGCTGCTGGAGCATGCCCGGCGGAACATGGAGATGGCACACTGCGGCCATCTCCTTGGACACATCCTCAATGACCGGACCCGGGCCGGTGAAAGGCCCCTGATGGCCTGGTAGGCCAGATCCCGGCCAAGGCGGCCGGCCCGGGTCGCTCTCCCTGCAGTACTCCCGGAATTCACGCGACACAACAAGGATCAGAACGGCCGTGAACCCCCAAGTCCGTGCCCGGATCGGTCTGCTGCCCGCCGGCCACCACTATTACTGGGACCAGTATCCGCGGTTGAAGCAGATGGGACTGCGCATGTACGACCGGCTTCGGAATATGCTGGAGCCCATGGCCGACATCGTGGCACCGGAGTTGGTGGACACCCCGGAAAAGTCGCGCGAGGCCGGTCTGCTCTTCGCACGGGAAGCGGTGGACCTGGTGCTGGTCTTTCCCTTCGGCTACACGCCCAGCATGGACATGCTGCCGGCCCTACAGACCCTGCGCGTTCCGGTCCGCATTCTCAATGCCCATGAGGATCGTGCCTACGACTACGCCACGGCGGATACGACGGACTACCTGCACCACGAAGCCGTCTGCTGTGTGCCGGAGCTGGCCGGGGCCCTGGTTGGCCAGGGCCGCTGTTTCCGGGTTCGCACAGGTCCCTTTGACGACCCGCGGCTGCAACATGAGCTCCGGTCCGACTTCACCGGCGCCGCGGCCGCCCGCGAGTTTCTGGGCCTGAACGTGGGGTTGATCGGGCAGGTGTATCCCGGCATGACCGACATGCCCATCGACGAATCGAGGTTGTTGCGGGCCACCGGCCGCATGCTGGTGCGGCCCGAGGTTGAGGAATTCGAGAATGCCTTCCAGGCGGTCACCGACGATCAGTTGGAAGAAATGCTGACCCACTTCGAAACGACCTATGAAGTGGATTCCACCGTGGCCCGTGACCACATGCGGTTCTCAGCCCAGGTCGCGGTGGCCTACGATGCCGTCATCCGCAAACATGATATTTCCGCCTTTGGCTACTACTGGTGGGGCGAGCGTGAACTGATGACCCAGTTGCGTGCCCAGTCCGGCCTGGCCGTCTCCCGACTGGCGGCCATGGGGCGGCCCGGCGTCACCGAAGGCGACGTCAAGACCGCGATGGCCATGAAGATCTTGGACCTGCTGGGTGGCGGCGGAATGTTCGTCGAGTTCTTTGCCATGGACTTCAACGAGAACTCCATCCTCATGGGACATGATGGTCCGGCCAACATCAATGTCGCCGCCGGCCGTCCCCGACTGATGCACCTGGACACCCATCACGGCAAGTCCGGGCATGGCCTGGGCATCGATTTCGACATGCAGCAAGGTCCTGTGACCCTGCTCAACCTATCCCAGCACGATGCCGGCGACACGTTCAAGTTGATCTATTCCGTCGGCGAGATCGTGCCCGGAACCATTCTTGGCATCGGCAATCCCAACGCGAGGGTGCGGATCGAGCGTCCCTTGCACGAGTTCATCGACGCTTGGTGCCAGCAGGGGCCGTCCCACCACATTGCGCTGGGTATTGGAGACCATGGCGAAGCCCTGGAAACCTTTGCCGAAGCGGTGGACTTCCCGACCGTCAGGGTTTAGCGCCTGGACTGAATCAAGCGGCAGATGCTTAATCAGCGGCATCCAGTTGGCTTAGGTCCTCTTCGTCCAATTCCAGACGGTCCGCATCGAGATTCTGGCGCAGGTGCAAGCGGTTGGTCGACATGGGAATGGCGGCTACCCAAGGCTTCCGGATCAGCCAATGGAGTGCCACTTGCGCAGGCGAGGCATCGTGCTTTCGGGCGACGTCTTGCACGGCAGGGAGGCTCAAGACACCGTCCTTCAGCGGGGAATACGCCGTCACGGCAATGCGGTGTTGCTGGCAGTAGCGTAGGAGACCGCTCTGCTCAGGGTCGCGCGTGTGAAGATTGAAGCGTACCTGGTTGGTGGCAATCGGTGTTGGACAAAGCGTCCGGGCCTGCTGCAGCAACGGCAGGTCGAAGTTGCTGACACCCACGCGCCGCACCTTGCCTTGGGTCACAGCCAGGTTCAACGCGTCGAAAGTTTCCTCCAGCGGCACTTCATCATTGGGCCAATGGATGAGGTACAGGTCGACATAATCCACTTGTAGTCGGCGAAGACTGGCGTCCAGGGCGCGCAGCAGGTTCCGATGGCGCAGATTGGTGTGCCAAACCTTGGTCGTGAGGAAGATCTTGTCCCGGGGACGGCCGGAGAGAACCCGTCCGACCAGCTGCTCCGTATGTCCTGCCCCATACATCTCGGCCGTGTCAATGTGTCGGTATCCCATGTCCAGGGCATCTCGAATGAGGCTGGTCATCTCCGTGTCGCGGGATGAATCCGTGCTATGGCGGCCACCCATCTGCCAAGTGCCCAGCCCGATGGCGGGGAAGGAGCCGCCATCGTTCAGCATGATGTCGTCCATGGCTACACTCTCCGATCGTCTAGTACTCGACTCCGCCAACCGGCCGGGATTGTGTCTTCAGGCCAACCGCCGGACACTCGGCCCAATCCTAGAACTCCCAGTTGCGGCCGCTCCGGGCCGAGCCGTAGATGCCTTCCAGCATCTCGTTGAGGTTTAGGCCGTCCTCCACCGTGATGGTCATGGGGGAATCCGTTTCAATGGCGGATGCCCACTGATCCATCGGCATGGGCAGGGCACTCGGCAGCCGATCGGGCGTGATGGTTCCGGTAATGCCGTCGGCCGCAAGCTTGCGGCTTTGGATTTGCACGGTACCGGGCCTGTGGTCCCAGCCCAGATAGCCTTCCGTACCGTAGATCTCGATGTGGTTCGGGCCGGCGCGATGCAGCCAGGAGACATCGAGGATGCCCATGGCACCACTCTTGAACTCCGCGACCGCGATCGCCTGATCGTCGATGTCGTAGGCACCGCTGTAGTTCTGAATCTTGGCCACCATCGAGGCCGGAGGCCCCAGGAGCCAGCGCATGATGTCCACGGTGTGACAGCCCAGGTCGAAGAGGGAGCCGCCACCGGCCAGCTCCTCGTCGCCAAACCAGAGGCTGCCGCCCTTGAACCACTTGTCCAGTGCCGCGCTGTGGGCGACGCGGGCACGCATCAGGGTGATGTCGCCCAGCCAGCCCTTGTCGATCGCCTCGCGGGCGAAGAGGGTTTCCGACCGGATGCGGGACGGCAGGGAGATCATGAACTTGATGTCGGAGGCCTGCACCGCCGCCGTGATTTCCCGTGCCTCGGCCAGGTTGACGGCCAGTGCCTTCTCCGTGAAGACGTGCTTGCCGTGGTTGACGGCAGCCAGGATTACATCCCGGTGAATGTTGGTCGTGGCATTGACGACCACTGCGTCCACATCGTCGCGGCCCAAAGTTGTCTCCAGACCGCTTTCGAACGGCACGTCGAACTGGGTGGCTGCGGTTTGGCCGCGATCCGGGTCGTCGTCCCAGACGCAGGTCATCTCCAGGTTGGGATGGCCCACGACATGGCGGGCGTAGCCCATCGCGTGGACATGGGCAAAGCTGAGCATTGCAATTCGCTGCATGGAGAAATCTCCGGTGGTATATGGAAAGTGTCGGAAATGCCGGGGCCGCAACAAGGATGGGGGGCCCAAGGCTGCCAGACTGTCATTCTAGCGACTGCCGTCGCCTGTCGTCTGATCGGACAACGGCATGGCACGGTCCGGTGACGCGAGATTCAGTGGCTGCCGGGGACCGGTTCCATCCCCATTTCGCCCCTTGTGAATCAAGCGCGCAGCCGGAAGGCAGTTGGCTGCGCGTCTCGGAACCCTGGCGTGGTCGTCGTGTCAGCTATTGTTGGATGCGGAAGGTGATTCCGTTGGCAGAAGGAAGGTCCAAGATTGAGTTCCATCCCTAACCGCCAAGACGGCATCAAGATTTGGGAACCAACCTGACTGCCGCCAAGCTCTCGCCAAACTTGCCAACTGATCCTGTTCCAACACTGTTCCTAGAATCTTGAGGGCATCCTCCTGCCTGCCCTCCCGGAGAGCATCCTCCCGCACTTCCTCGCGCAGGCCTTCCCGTACTTCCTCCCGTACTTCCTCGCGCACTTCCTCGCGCACTTCCTCGCGCAGGTCTTGACGCAGACGGCTGAATGCGTCGGAATACACGCTTGTTGCCATCAGATAGTCCTCCGCTGTTTGCACACGGTCCCACTTGACTTCCACCAACTGTAGCGTACCGTCCGGCTGGCTGATGTGCCGCGGCCAATGCTCACTGAATTCCGCCAGGAAGCGGGCCAGTACGTCGCGGCTTTCCGGATCCTCGAGCAATTGCAGTTCCCGTGCCAGCTTGTGGCCGTACAGGGTGTGATGCTGCAGCTCGCGTTCGCCTTCCATCATGATACGCAGTTCGGCTGTATCCGGCAGGTCCTGCGGTTCACAATGACGCACATCGTAGTACAGGATGGGAAAGTCCGGCATGGTCATGTACTGGCGAGCCGTGTCGGTCCAGAGTTCATTGCCGTCTATCGGGACCCACGGCCGGTCGCCCGTATAAGTCACGGCCATAACGAAGACGGGGATGCCCGACGCGCGTGTCAATGTGCGGGCTTCGCAGAGCGAGACGATGTGGACGAACAGATACAGGGCCAGGCGCAGCGAGAAGTACCACTGGCGCTGCCGCTGGAACTCGAGGGCCAGCATAACCAGGTCCGACTTCTCGGCGTGGAAGCTCCAGAGGGCATCCGGGATGTGTTCCTGATTCGTCATCTTGCCCGGGCCGCCGTCCTTGATCAGGCCGACCGGCAGCCTTTTCATGGATGCGCGGTCGACCAAGCCCAGATCCAACCGCCGGGCCGCTTCGCGGGCCCAGGCATAGGGAATGGCCGGGCTTTGGTGGAGTCGCCGATACTGACGGTCGGATACAGACATGTGCTCGGAATTGGATTGGCAAACGACGGATGTATACGGTGCAAAATCCATCACCGGCTTGATTGTATCAAAACTGGTACATATATTGCAAATTTTCCAGTCGGCATCATTGGCTCCATGCAAGAGGGCTGGCAACAACCATCCGCAGTTTCGTTGCCTGATGCCTCACGGATCCATGAGGAAATGGGTTGCGATCCCGGAGCAGCGACGGAATGGTGCACCTTCCGGATACAATGAGCTTTCCGCCGTGAACCAACCCGGCTCCAGCGACCTGCGGCCGGTCCAGAGGCTTCTCCATGCAGATCACCGACATCACCTTCCAGCACTTCACCTACACGTCCAACACCGTGCGGGATTCGGAGGGCCACGGCCATCCCGGACCGCCCCATGAGGCACGGCAGACCCTCATGACCATCCAGACCGACACGGATGTGGAGGGCATCTACGTAGGCGGGGTGTCGCAGGCGGTCGTGGAAGCCCATGTCAAGCCCCATATCGTCGGGCAAAATCCGCTCTACCGGGAGAAGATCTGGCAGAGCCTGAAGGAGCGCCAGCGCTTGCACTTGGGCGTGCTCTCCGATCGCATACTGGCCGCCATCGACCTCGCTCTCTGGGATTTCGCCGGCAAGTACACCAACCTGCCGGTGCACCATCTTCTGGGCGCCACCCGTGAACGTCTGCCTGCCTATGCCAGCACCATGTGCGGCGACGATCTCGAAGGGGGTCTGGACACCCCGGCCGCCTACGCCAAGTTCGCCGAGTGGTGCATCGAGCGGGGCTACCCGGCCTTCAAGCTGCACACCTGGCAGCCGCCCTATGAGGGCGCGCCCAGTGTCAAGCGGGATCTGGAGGCCTGCGCCGCGGTGCGGGAGGTGTACGGACCCGAGGCCGATCTGATGCTGGACCCCTTCCACTACTACACGCGCCTGGAGGCCCTGGCCCTGGCCCGCGGCCTGGAGGAGCTGGACTACTATTGGATGGAGGAACCGATGGACGAG
>JAPPAJ010000346.1 GCA_026705565.1 Caldilineaceae bacterium
GTCCGGATGAACCTCGAAGTGGCGCGGTCCTGCCG
This sequence comes from Caldilineaceae bacterium, assembly GCA_026705565.1. Taxonomy (GTDB): domain Bacteria; phylum Chloroflexota; class Anaerolineae; order Caldilineales; family Caldilineaceae; genus Bin34. Next base: position 36 of record JAPPAJ010000346.1, read on the forward strand.
GCCCGATCCATGGGTCGGCCTCCGCCGCGGCCTTGCCGTATGGCATCAGTGCCCCGGTGTGCCGGTCAAGTTCGAACCCGTGGATTGCGTTTTCATCACCGGTATGCGGGACCAGGAGACGGCCGGTTGTGCCGACTTCCCTGATGCAGTGGGCTTTCGGACCGGTGGCGGCAGTCCAAACAGGCTTTGTGGACAGGCCTTTGCCCGTCTGCGTGGAATGGACCGAGACACATCCGGCTCCGTAATAGGCGGCCAGGAGCCATTCCCCTCGGCTGTCCAGGTCCAGATAACAGGGATCGGAGTCCAACTGAACGGTTTGCACCGGATCCGACGCGGCCCAAGCGTCTCCCACCAACTTCCATGTCGCCAGTTGGCGGGAGCCCCTAAGACCCCCGTACAGGGTCGAGCCATCCCGGGACTGGGCCAGGGGACCGGGACGGGAGTGGGCGGACAGGCGGGCCACCCGATGCAGGCGGCCCTCTTCCGGCCCATAGTCCAGGATGTCGACGCAATCCTCACCGGACAGTGAGACCGCGATACGGATTCCCGGGGCCGCCACGCCGCACTCCGTGTGGTTGTCCTTGTCGGTCCGACAGGCGCCGATCAGCCGTCCGGCTTCAGCGTCAGGGAACCGATTACGGAGTCGTCCGGGGCACCCATGATGTTGTATCCACCGTCCACGTGCATGACCTCGCCCGTGATGCCGGTGGACAGGTCGGAGACCAGGAACCGGGCCGCATTGCCGATGTCGGTCTGGGTTACCGTACCGCCCGGTGCAACGTGGCCGATGTAGTCCAGGCTTTTGCGGAATCCGGCAATGCCGGAGGCCGAGAGCGTCCGGATGGGACCTGCCGAAATCGCGTTGACCCTGATGTTGTCCTGCCCCAGGTCCCAGGCCAGGTAGCGAACGGACGCTTCCAGGGCGGCCTTGGCCACCCCCATTACGTTGTAGTTGGGCGTTACCTTCTCCGAACCGAAGTAGGTCATGGCGATGATGCTGCCGCCGTTCGGCATCAAGGCTGCCGCGTGCCTCGACATAGCGATCAAGCTGTAGCAACTGACATCGAGCGCGACCTGGAACCCTTCCCTGGACGTGTCCTGGAAGCGTCCGCTCAGATCCTCGCGCGGGGCGTAGGCAATGCAGTGGGCCAGGAAGTCGATTGTCCCGAATGTGACCTTGGCCTGCTCGAAGGTTCGGGCCAGGGCCGCCTCGTCGGTCACGTCGCATTCAAAAATGAACCGGCTGTCGACGCTCTCGGCCAGGGGCCGCACGCGGCGTTCGAGTCTTTCGTTGGCGTAGGTGAAGCCCAGTTCGGCTCCCTGGGCATGGAGAGCCTGCGCGATGCCCCAGGCAATGGAGTTTTTGTTGGCAACGCCGAATATCAGGCCTTGCTTTCCTTCTAGCGACATGTGTGACCTTCTTCGACTGGGGTTTTGCTTGTGAGGGAGGCTCGCTCAAGACCGAGTCCGAGGCTCCGGATCCGCAATTCGGACAGACCGGCGTCAGTCGGCCCTCTGTTGTTTCGGCATCGAATGGGCAAGACGCAGGAATCTTGTCTTGCCCGCCTGCAACACCTGTTCCTGTCCGGGTTGGGGGTGTACCTTCAGCATCGGATTCGACACGGTTTCGCCATTGAGGCGCACACCGCCCTGGGCCACCAGGCGGCGGCCCTCGCCCCTGCTCTTGACCAAGGAGGCGTCCGCCAGCAGGTCCAGGACCGACATCGGTTCCGACACGCCAACCACGGGTGCCGAACTTGGTGCGTCGCCACCGTGCATGCGGGCTGCGTCGGCGACGGCCTGCTCGGCCAGGTTGTCCCCGTGGAAGGTACTGACAATTTCCTTCGCCAAGTCCCGCTTGACACCCGCGATGTCGTCCTTCCCCCTGAGTTGGGCCGCGTCCAGGGTGGCCTGATCCCACCGCGTGGCGAGATCGCAGTAGAGGGGGACCACTTCGTCGGGAAGGTTCAGGACCTTGGTAAACATCAGGCCCGGGTCGTCATCGATGTTGATTGTGTTGCCGGAGGACTTGCTCATACGGAGGATTCCGTCCGTGCCCGGAAGGATGGGATAGGTCAGCACGGTCTGGGGTTTCATGCCCCGCGCTTCCATCAACTTGCGTCCCGCCATAAGGTTGAACAACTGGTCGGTGCCGCCGATTTGGACATCGGTTTCGAGGGCGACGGCATCCTGGGCCTGCATCAATGCATAGAAGAATTCGTGCAGCCAGATGGCGTCGCCGCGTTCCTGGCGCTGCCGGAAATTGTGTCTGGCCAGAAACTGCTGGACCGTGAACAGGCTGGCGATGTCAATCACATCGCCAAAGGTCAGCTTCTCAAGCCAGCGGTGGTTGTAGTCGATGATGGTGGTGTCGCGATCCAGAATGCGAAAGGCCTGGGTCGCAAACGTTTCCGCCTTGTCCAGGGCTTCCGCCAGGGTCTGCTGGGCGCGCGCCGAATCCTTGTCGCTGGGGTCTCCGATGGTTCCGGTGAACGATCCGATCAGGAACACGACCTGGTGGCCGAGTTCCTGAAACTGACGCAGTTTGCGCATTGGGATCGTGTGACCAAGGTGAAGGTCCGACCGCGACGGATCGAAACCACAGTAGACACGCAGGGGCTTGCCCAAGTCCCTGGAACCGGCCAAGCGGTCCCGGAGCTCTTTCTCCATGTTGTCGCGTGTTTGCGGATCACCGCAGTCCACGCCGCGCATCAGGATGGCCAGTTGTTCGTCAACCGGCCGGAATTTGGTCGAGTTGGGTTCGTTCTGCACTTCTGAATTGTTCAATGGAAGCAGATGTCCGCCCATTATAGACAGGAAACCGAAGGCCGGCCTTCCTCCACCGGATCTGGCACTGTTTCAATCTCGTTGATAATGGTCCCGGACTGTCATTGGCTGTCTCTGGACCAGCGAGTTCCTGTGTCGCTTCAGGCCATACCGCGGGACATTGGACAGGCGCACACCGTGCCCCACCCCGTCTGGCGGGACCGATGGAAGCCTCTCCCATGGGAGAGGCTATACTGGACGGGACCGCGCGTCTCCAGGTGTGGGGAACCGACTTCTGCGCCCCGCCCCGTGTGTCCAGCGTGCTGTTGTCCAAGGGGCCCATAAACCGATCGCTGGCCAGGATGGTGGGCGTACTGAACCGACTGTTGGCCGCGCTGTTCCTCGTGGGCGGCCCGATCGTCGGCGCGACGATTGGTGCCCACTACGGCTTCCATGTCGTGCGGGAGGCCGTGATCAGTTTCCTGGTGGGTTTGGTGGCGGGTGCCTTTCTGGCCGTTGTCGTGTGTGGTCTGCTAGCCCTGACGTGTCCATTCACGACACGCTCAACGACATCCACCGCCTGCTGGTGGAGGCGACCGCGGACACCGCGAAAAGGGACCCCGCATCAGATCCCGGTCCTGTTTCAGCGCGCAGGCAGTGACCGCCTGTCTGCCAGGCCATCCCCTCAGGCTCGGTGACCCGCTTCGCTCAGCGTGTCCGATCCGGCCTGACCGTCCTCGTTGATGGGTCGGGAGGGTTGGAGCCGCCTGCAGGCACCGGCGGGTTGTATCGCAACCGAGGGTCCAATGCCCCTACCCGTGACGGATTGATGGCCCTCAACATGGACCGACTCCGCCATCGAAAATCTGGTGTTGATGCCGCTCCGCCCCTCACTCCGGGCACAGATCCAGGAAGGGCAGGTCGGAGGGTTCCGTGCCGGACATCGGACTCAGGAGCCGGTGATCGAAGTTGCCAAAGTATTCGTAATCCGGTGGATAGATATACCGGTCGATCTGCCAGGGCAGGGGCAACGGGCAGGTGGTCAGGGAGTTGCCGCGCAGGTTCAGGGACAGCAGGGGGCGCAGTTGGGACAGCACCGGGGGAATTGCGGAAAACCGGTTGTGGCCCAGGTCCAGATGGGTCAGGTTCTTCAGTTGGTCCAGTTCCAGGGGCAGGTCGGCCAGTTGGTTGTGGCTCAGGTCCAGGTGGGTCAGGTTCTTCAGTTGGTCCCGATCCAGGGATGGGTTGGTCAGTTGGTTGTGGCTCAGATTCAGGACCTTCAAGCGCCTTAAGACAGGTGGAATCTCTGCCAGCTGGTTGCCGCTCAGGTCCAGCCGGGTCAACCGACGGGGCCACCGGGCTGCCTGTTCCGAAGCGACTGCGGGGTCGGACAGGCCCGTCAACTGGTTGCCGGACAGGTCCAGCGAGACCAGCTGCGAGAGTTGGCCCAGCTCCGGGGGCAGGTCCGTCAAGCGGTTGTCGGACAGGTCCAGCGAGATCAACTGGGAGAGTTGACCCAGTTCTGGAGGCAGCACCGTGAATTGATTGTCACTCAAGCCCAGGGTCTCCAGGGTGGCCAATACCCCAATCTCGGGCGGCAAGGTTCCCAGTTGATTGCTCGACAGATTGAGCCTTGTCAACCGGTCCAATCGAAACAGGGCCTTCGGCAGGTTCGTCAGCCGATTGTTACTCAGGTCCAAATGAACCCGGTGAGAAATCCAGCCGAGTTCGGGGGGAAGGTCGGTCAGCTGATTGCCCGACAGGTCAAGTGTCAAGATCGGTTGGGCACCATGGATGAAATTGAAACGAGCGGGAGGCTGGAGCCGACCCAGTTGGGGGGGCAACTCGGTCAACTGGTTGTCCGACAGATCCAACAGATCCAGCCGGAGTCGTCCCAGTTCGGGAGGTAGTCCGGTCAACTGGTTGCCCGACAGGTCCAGCTTGGTCAGGGGGGACCCCGGCGAACGCAACCGGGCCGTTCCCTGTAGGATGAGTTGAAGCAACCTCACGAACCCGTCGTCGGAATTCTTGGCTTGGAATACGGTCTGCCAGCCGGGCTGCAGCCATTTGGACGACAGGGCTGTCAACTGGTTGTCACTCAGATCCAGATGGGTGAGGAATGAGAGTTGTTTGAGACTGGGTGGCAGCGTAGTTAAACGGTTGCCGCTCGCATCCAGATAAATCAGCTGCTTGAGCCCGGTCAGCGGCGGTAGGGAAGTCAGTTGGTTGTCCTGCACATCCAGTAATTTAAGTTTGGTCAGCCGGCCCAGTTCCGGAGGCAGCACGGTCAGCTGGTTGCCAGCCAGGCCCAGATTGACCAATTGGGTCAGCCGGCCCAGTTCCGGAGGCAGCACGGTCAGCTGGTTGTCGTGCAGTTCCAACTTCCACAGCTGGGTCAGTTGGGCCAGTTCCGGGGGGACGGAGCCGGTGAGCCGGCTGCCGGCCAGGGTCAGCTGTTCCAGATTCGCCAACTGCCCCAGTTCCGGCGGAATGGTGCCGGTCAACAAGGGGCCTCCCAGTGCGAGCCGATACATGGCGGTCAGTTGGCCCAGCTCCGAGGGCAGTTGCCAGGCCACCCGCACCCCCGGGGGATGAATGCCCGACATTGGTATGCGAGCGAAGACTCCTCCGGTCCAATCGTCATATGTCTCATAGGGATGGACGTCATTCCAATCCAGCTCCGTCACGCGCCCGCTGTCATCCAACCATGCTCCCAGTTCCTGTGGGGAAAGCTCCAACTCCAGGGCCGTACCGAGAATGTCCAGCACGGCCAGGTCGTTGGCCACGGCGGTCGTGCCCCAGGCCACCGCCAGGTTCAGGGCCGCGTGTGTTGCAGGCACCCCGGCCTCCCGCGCCTCGTATTCCAGGTTCCCGTCGGGCCGAATCCACAGCCGGAGCGGCAGGGCGTCCGGACGGGCCGGATCCAGGGTGCCGTCGGGCTGCACGGCCCGGCCCTCCACATCGCGCCACACGACATAGGGTGGCCGGGCATCCTCGGGGATTTGGAACTGCAGGGATGCCCTGCAACCGGAGGCCGGCAAGTCACCCGGTGCGGCGTGCAGGGTTGCCTGTACTAACTCTCCGGTGCGCGTCAGCTGGACTGCCACCGGCTGGGGGCTCAGCCCCGTCCGGGCACAGTCCGGCGCTGGTGCCTCTGTTACTGCGGCTACACGCACGGCAACCGGAAACGTCAGCAGCAGGAGCAGCGACAGCAGCAGGACCCCAAGAAAACGGGATCGGAGGAAGTGAAAGGCGCAGATCCACATGGGGCGGGTTCCGGGGTGTCAATGGAGTGTCCGGGTTCCATGGTAGCGGTTGACTTGGTCCGAGCCCAGGCTGCGGGATGGGTACGCGGCCGGTATGGACAGGCATACACCGTGCCCCATCCCGATTGGGGGGACCGATGGAAGCCTGTCCCCCGGGAGAGCCTATACTGGACGGGACCGCGCGGCCCCGGGTGTGGAGGCACCGACCTCTGCGCGCGGCCATGCGTGTCCAGAGTGCCGTTGTCCAAGGGGGCCCATGAACCGACTGCTGGCCAGAATGGTAGGCGTACTGAACCGGCTGTTGGCCGCTCTGTTCCTCGTGGGCGGCCCGATCGTCGGCGCGACGATTGGTGCCCACTACGGCTTCCATGTCGTGCGGGAGGCCGTGATCAGTTTCCTGGTGGGTTTGGTGGCGGGTGCCTTTCTGGCCGTTGTCGTGTGTGGTCTGCTAGCCCTGACGTGTCCATTCACGACACGCTCAACGACATCCACCGCCTGCTGGTGGAGGCGACCGCGGACACC
>JAPPAJ010000384.1 GCA_026705565.1 Caldilineaceae bacterium
CAGTAGTCGGTAGAGGGGTTGTTCATACAACTTTCCCGCCAGATCCCACAGGGCAATGTCCAGTGGCGCCAGGCCGATCCGGGCCACTTGCCTTTGGGCCCTGGAAATGTCCGAGTAGAAGCGTTCCCGCTCCAGCGCGTGCCGGCCCATCAAATAGGAGGCCAGCTTCGGAAGCTGGGAATAGTCTGCGGGGCTTCCCCCCACACATTCCCCGGATACGCCTGCCGCCGTGTTGATGACCAGGATGTGCCCCTCGGACTTGACCCGTGCCCCCGGTTCGTACACCAGGTTGAACCCGTTGTAGTCGGTGCCCAGGTCGTGCTTCTCGGTGGTGAAGGTGTGCAGTTCAATGGAAGTAATGGACAGATCGCCGGCGTTGTCTGACATGGTCTTGGCTGTGAATTGGAGGGGTAGGCGGCGAGTGTAGCACAGTGCCGGACAGCCGCTTCCTCCGGTTTCGGATAGGCCCCGGTCGCTATGTCACGGACCTGATCCCGCGGCACAGGTATTTGCCCAGCGAGCGACTATTTTACATAAATTTCAATGTGTTCAGGTGGGCCAAGTCGTACCAGCGTACTTCGGTCACCTGGATGTCGATCTGTGCCTTGTGAATGCCAAGTTCCCCGGGTGCGCGTCCAACTTGGTCGGTTGTAATTTCCGGAGTTGGGTTTCGGAGTTGGGCGTTGGGTTCGGACCCCGGGGAATCAGTCGCGAGTTTGCAATGGCAGGATGCGGTTTCAGATCATCGAAGGCTCAAACCTTGTACTCGAGGTGCCCCGACAGGAACTTTGAACGACATGGACATCACCCGGATGCTTGAAATTCGTACGGTAAGATGCACTGTCCCTTGCCATGAGCGGATCGGGGCAGCGGAGGATTGACGGAGCTCTCATCCCCAGATGACTGGAACGATGCCAAACAATCAGGACGAAAAACCATCAGCTCGCCGTGCGCGCAAGTTGATTGAGAAGATGTCCGAGCAGGGAGAGGAATCCAGGGACGCGCCTGAACTGCAGCCTGCGAAGGACTTCCTCAACAGCGTGTGGCAAGGCAACGCCATTTCAAGGATCCCGTCCGGATCCCGCCAGTTCAAGCAACCCGATCGCGCTCCCGGGTCTAGCCAACCAGGCACAGGAGAAGATCCGGATGAAGCTGATTCGAACTCATAACATCAGGACGATAACGATGACCGACACAGCCAAGTTTCTTGTCTCAACCTGTATCGTCCCCTGCAACGACCTGTCCCAAGCCCGGGACTTCTATGTGGACCTGGGGTTTGAAGTCAGCTACGAGCAGGCGGACTACGCGATCCTGCGCAAGGACGACGTGGCGTTGCACGTGACGTTCAGTGAGGGCTGGTACATCGATCCCAAGCTCAACAACACGCAAATCCGGATCGAGACAGACAACGTCGATGCCTTGTACGCCAAGTGCCGGGAGCTTGACATCGTCCATCCCAACGGCCCGTTGGAGATGAAACCGTGGGGTTCGAAGGAGTTCACAATTTTGGACCCGGACAATGCCTGCATCGCGTTTTACCAGGAGATGGCTTGAGGGATCGAGTCCACCAGCCTGACTCCACGCGTGTCAACGGCCCGCAGGACGGTGGTTGCTTGGGGGCTGTTTGTCATCATGCGGCAAGTTGGGTAGTCCGAAAGGCGGGCAGCCGGAACGATGGCAGGATTCGGCTCATTTCGTCTACGAGTTGCAAGCCTCTGCACATCGGTCGGGTTGACTGCTCGACACACTCACGGTCATAGTGACGGTACTTCGTGCAAACTGTTGGACCACTACACTTGGATCCATGCAACATCGGCTCCGAGAGAGGGATTCCTGCCTCTCTGGAGTATTGGTATGGGGAAGCTTGGTGTGCGGCTACGCACGACAACAACCGGAGACTGGACTTGGCGGCCCGTGACCAACCACGCCACTGGTCAAACGCCAGGTGTGCCGGGAGCATGCAGGAGCACTGCACCGGCTTTTTCATCGGCGGTTATGGTGCAGGACGTTCGATGATGTGCAAGCAGCACGCTTCATGAAGGAACACTTGGTTGTTTACGACGGTCTGCTGGCCCTGTCGATGGGATCGACGCATCTTGTGGAGATGCGCCAGGCTGGTGAACTGTACGTAGACAAGACTGGGCAAATTCAGCAACTGCTGGATGAGTCCGCCAGACAAGTCTTCATCGCACGGCCTCGCCGTTTTGGCAAATCCTTGATGCTGTCAACCATCGAGTGCATGTACCAGGGCCACATGCCGGAGGTACAGACGTTGGATGGCGATCCCGTACTGGATCCTCAGTTATCCACGGTAGCGGACAGAGAGTTGTTTGCAGGCACAACTCTGGAAGGCAAACAACCCTCCAAAGAACGCCGTCCTGTGATTCGGCTGGATCTGAGCAACGTGCTCGAACCCGACCCCACGGCTGTGCGCCGTGCCCTCGTCCACGAAGTCTTGGATCAAGCTGGAGTTTGGAGGCGGCGTGGGTTTGATCCCGGTATCCCGTTGGAGTATCTGCGTGTTCCTGGCGGATGTCCTGACAGCCCTGGAAACCTGCTTCGGTGGATGATTGGCGCACTCAAGGACAGGTTCGGCAAAGAACCAGTGGTCCTGATTGACGAATTCGACGCTCCGCTGACCATGTTCGGCAGGCAATCTCCAGCACCTCCCGAATTACTCAACGTGCTGCGCGGGTTCTTCAGCTTTCTGAAGAGCGGTCGGCAAAGCTTGCACAAGGTTGTGCTGACGGGCGTTACCCGCAATGCCTACGCCCATCCCCTCTCGCCCTTGAACCTCGTCATTGACCTAACATGGGATGCCGAGTTCGGGACAGTATGTGGGTTCACAGAGGACGACTTGGACGCTGCAGACGGACTGGGGCCGTACATCGTACGGGCTGCGACCGAGATGGGAATGGAAGGAGATGCTTTGCGGGAACTGTTGCGCGACTACTACAACGGCTATCGGTTTGATCTGGAAGGAAGCAGCGTTCCTGTCTACAACCCCTGGTCGTTGACAAGAACCCTCGCAGATCTCGGGACCAAGGCAGGCCGCAACAGGTTCAGGCAGGGTCGGTTCCCCAAGTACTGGGTAACCAGTGGTTCCTTGCAACCTCTGGTCACTTGGTTGGGACAGGCTCCTCGCGAGTTGCCGGAGACCTTGAGTGCCGAGGGAACCCTTGATCACAACGCCCTTGAGGATGCGGATCCCCGGCAGTTTTTGCTGCAAAGCGGATACCTGACCGTCAAGCCAGGGTTGGACGGTGGCCCTTCCTTCGCAGCGTTTCCCAATCGGGAGGTGTCCGAAGCCTTCCTCGAGAATTTGAGGCGACTGGGGGCTGACTCGCAGGCGTTGGCCATCGCCTATGCCAGTGACGACCGCAATCCGGTGTTCGTTCGCTTGCGTCGGATCATGCATTGCCGGGACTATGGCGACCTGCCGACCGAGTTGACCACTCTCCTGTCGGGCTTTGCCGGAGTTCGCCTCAACGGACACGACCAATGCCTGAATGTCCTGCAGACCGTGTTCGCGGCCCTGGGCGGATTGGATGTACGGGCGGAACCAAAGGAGGCTGGAGGTTGGCCGGATTTGGTGCTGCGCCACCCTAAACATGCCTGTGCAATCGAGTTGAAAGTCAACCGGAGTCTTTCAGAGGCCAAACGTCAGGCTGATCGCCAGGATTACGGCCGGTCTTTGATGGCCGAGTATCTACAGACCGAGGATGTGACGGTGATGGCAATCCACGTTGTCAATCGTTCAGGCCATGGCCTGCGGGTGGAAGGTGCCCAGCGACCTGTGGGGGGAGATCCGGATAGTTGGAAGGAATTGGAATCCGGTGGGCACCTACCGTAATTCGAAGGGGCTGTCCAGTTGTAAGACACACCATGGACTTCGTTGGCGGCAAGTCCGGCAGGTGCAACCATAAATGAGATGGCCAAGTTGCTTGACTATCAGCGTGCGGCGGCCGAAGAGGCTGTCCACCATCTGACCACCCCCAAGGCATTCTTCTTGGGGGACGAGCCCCTGCTCGTCCTGCCGACGGGCGCGGGCAAGACGGAGGTGGCCATCGAGGTGGCTACCCGACTTGGCAACGAAGGCGGGAAGGTTTGCTTCCTGGCGGACCGGCGGTCCGAGCTGGACAACTTCCAGAAACGCACTGACATGCGCGGAAGGGGGTGCGATGCGGAGATGGTCCACGTGATGGAAACATCGCCGAGGGTCCACGACTACGATGTCTTCATCATTGATGAGGCGCACGAGTTGCGGGCCGCCATGCTTCGCCGACTCAACGGTGCCGGCAAGCGGTTCCTGGGCATGACGGCCACGCCATTCCGGCGCGGCCTGCAGAACCACTACGGCCCCATCATCTCGGGGCCGACGACCAACGACATGGTGCGGGCAGGGCGGCTGATCCGACCGAGGGTGGTGGAGGAGAACTGGTACGGCGACTACCGGACTACATTCGACAGCTTGTCCCTCCTGGGTTCGGCACTGGCCTTCGTGCCGCCACGCTAACTGCAGGCGTGCGTGAGTGCCTGCCGCGAGGCGGGTTTCAGCGCCGACTATATTCGGTCGGGCCTACCCCCCGACAGGATCGACGATGCCATATCGCGGTTCGAGTACGGGGACACGCAGGTGCTCGTGTCTGTAACCATGCTTTCGCGGGACTACGACAACCCGGCGGTTCGGCACGCTCTGGACTTCGCCAAGCAGACTTCGTTTGGGCTCCATGTCCAGAAGCTGAGCCGCATCATGCAGACTGCTCCGGACAAACTCGTCGCCCGGTACCACGACTTCACAGGCAATTGGCAACGTTTCCGCGAAGCACGGAAGCGTTTCTGGGAGCACGGAGTGCGGGACTGGGCCGACGTGGCCCGCTACCAAGTGTGAGTTTGATGGGTGCTCGTGGAGTGATCCCACCAGACCATTTGCAAGATGCAGTGTGAGTTCGTTTCCCACAGTCTGGTGTCCCTACCGTACATTGGTTTATACACCTTGGAAAACGAGCCGCGCGAAATGGGGTACATATGGCGGTTCTCAGTGCCTCATTTATCAAGACTTGATTCCGTTCAACTCTGTCTTGTGCCGAATCTGCTTGGTGGATAATGCTGGTGCCAATCTAGGAGACATAAGCCATGACACTTGCGGCCCCGATTCTCGAGCAGGATTTAGCCCAACCGACTCGTCAGCGGATCATCGACTGCGACGTGCATCACCATACGGCTTCCCATAAGGAACTGTATCCCTACCTGCCTCGGCAGTACAGGGAGCAGATGGACGATTTCGGCGCCATGGCTCCTGCAGTCGGGTATACCAACATGCCGGGCCAGGGCACGCGCCACGACCTTTGGCACGCGGTCGGCGGGGAAGAGAATCCCAACAACCAGCCTGCCGTGGCGGTCGAGCACCACGTGGAGACCTACGGCATCGATGTTGCCGTTCTTACCGGTGGCCCCTACGCCTACGCCGCACATCCCACCCTCGACTTCGCGGCCGCGGTCTGCAGGGCTTTCAACGACTGGACGGCCGACCATTGGCTCGACCATGACAGCCGTCTGCGCGGCTCCATCCACATCGCACCCAACGATCCTCAGCAGGCGGCCGCCGAAATCCGCCGGCTGGGTTCCGATCCGCGATTTGTGCAGGCCTTGATGCCGGCCGGCACCCACTTCCCGTTCGGACACCGGATGTACCACCCGATCTACGAGGCCTGTGCCGAATACGGTCTGCCGATGTGCGTGCACTTTGGTGCTGAAGGTGCCGGCACCACATCCGCTCCCACGGCGGCCGGGTTCCCGACGTACTACCTGGAAATGCGGATGGCCAGGCCCCAGATTGCCATGGCCCACACTGCCAGCCTGATTTGCGAAGGAGTCTTCGAGAAGTTCCCGGACTTCATGTTCCTGTTCATCGAACACGATGTGTTCTGGGTGCCCGGCCTGATGTGGCACATGGACAGCGACTGGCAGAGCCTGCGCGACTACACGCCCTGGGTGCGCCGCCTGCCTAGCGAATATCTGAAGTCGAACATCAGGTTTGGCTCACAGCCCTTCCCCAACCTGCCGGGAGCGGAAGACATGGAAACCTTCCTGCGATGGCTGGAGGCGGACCAGACACTCGTGTTTGCCAGCGACTATCCCCATTGGGACTGGGACGAGCCGGCAACGTTTCTGCTGGGTGAAGACCCTAAACTAAGGGACCGTGTCCTCTACCGGAATGCGGCGGAGATGTACGGGCTTGACCTTGAAGGTTGAGCGTCGGCTGCGCCGGGCCGTCGTGGGCGACTCCGCCGACATTCCCCCCGGTGGTCGCCGGATTGTCCAAGTGGCTGGCCGGGAGATTGGAATCTTTCACTTGGATGGTGAGTTTTGGGCCCTCCTCAACGTATGCCCACATCGAGGCGCGCCGCTTTGTACGGGACGCCTGCGGCCGTCGGTTGAGATGGGGGAACCCGAGTTCGTCTATTCCGAAACCAACGAAGTCCTAAAGTGTCCATGGCACCAGTGGGAGTTCGACATCCGGACGGGCGAAGCCCTGCACGGTGACTCGGCGGTCAGGAC
>JAPPAJ010000296.1 GCA_026705565.1 Caldilineaceae bacterium
TGACATGCCCGGACTTGTTGTGATCATGGAGTTTTCGATAGGCGGCAAGCAATCATCATCAGACGGCTTTTGAGGAGTAGGGTGTCGCGAAAGGTGGGGAGGCGAATCGTCAAACCCTGCGGGGTGGTGACTTGGGTGGTCTCCACCTGTATGGAACCGGAAGCGACGGTGGGGTATTGCGCCACCCCCGCCATGACATCATCCAGTTGTCCCAGGATCAGATGGGGCCTGCGTATTCGGGCCGTGATCCATCCGGGCAGTGTTTCCAACCTGTCCAATACCTCGTCAAACCTGTGTTCCAGGTCCGGCATGTAGTGATCGGCATCATGGGATGTGCGGTGTCCCGCCCATAGGGCCGCCGCTGTCCCACCAACCACATAGATGCCGTCCAAGGTGCGCTGCAATCGTTCTGCAGCCTGCAGGACGTGCAGCCAGTGCTGCGGATCAGTCGGAATGGCCCGAGGTGCGGGCAAGATCCAGGAACTCCTGATACTCCGGACCAGCCCATGGGTGATCCAGCAGGTCGGGTGCCAGGGCCAATACTTCGGAGCGTACCACAGGGTCGGTGCGGACGGCATCGCGCAAGCGCGTCAGGGCATCCTCGTCGCCTTTCTCAATGATGCGGGTGATGACATGAGGCGACCGCAGGCCGTCGGTCACCTCCAGAACCGGCACCAGGGAAGGTATGGCGTATTCCTTGGGTATGCCCGGCACATCCACCACTTTCTGCATGGGGGGCATGTGCAATTCTCGGGTAATGCCGTGACGACGGGTAAAGGATCTCAGGTTCGAGGCCGTCCACAGCCGTCCCCGCACAGTCCTTGATCCCAGTTGATTCAACCTCCGTGCCGCTTCCACGTAGGTGCATTCATGCCAGTTGACCATCATCAACCCACCATGGGTGTAGGTGATGTGGGTGGGCGAGCCAATATCCAGTGCCGGATAATGAATATGCGTCGTTTCTTGTGTCTGCGATTTTGCCTGGTGGGGCGCATTGTGTTCGGTCATGGCTCTCTCGCCCAATACCGGTGGCCGACGCTGCTTCCCGCGCATTGTATCAGGCAGGGATGACGGGTCGCTTCCGCAAACGGAGTGCCATCAGGCCAATCGCAGGCCCTTTCGGCGGGACTCGCCAGGGTCCTGTTTGTTCCAGCCAACTTGATTGCGCTCAGTCTCTCCTGATGCTCCTGGTTGCTCACAATGCATTGCGGCAGGAACTTGGTGTAGCCGCGTGGAGCCTGTGTGGATGCGACTCGTGTCCTTCCGGGAAGACCATGTCAGCAGGACCTGGTAGAGGCCATTCTTGCCTCCGGAGTTTCCCGTCGTTGGCCGCACGAGTCCCTTGGAACGTTCGGGCGTCCGGAGGCAAGCTGGAATGCAGTTACGGGCTACTGGCACGCATGTCGGTTCCGAGCACTCCGCCTGAATTATGACCAGGTTGTACAGGTCGAAGGCCCCGATACAATCCCAGTTCCTGTCCCAACTACGCGTGCGAGTTGGCGCGCTCCAAGTTGAGGGCCAAAAGGGCTGCGAGAGCACTATCCTCCGAGATGTCCACGGACCATCCGTACGCCTCTGCTACAGCAGCGTCCAGAGCTTCATGGGCATGAGACAGCCATGCGGGCCGCTCGTTATAAAGCTTGGTCAACGTTCGCTGCTTCAGGGCAGAAGCTGCGGAGGGGTTACGCGGCACCGGTCGCTTCGGGTAGCCAGGTACGGGTTCCTCGACCCACTCAACCCATTCGGGTGGGTTCAGCCAGCGATAGCGCAGGTTGACTAAGTTCTTGGCGGCTACTGCGACAGCGAGTGCTCGTAGATCCTCAGCGTAGTCAGTAGCTGGAATATTGGGTCCTAATCCCTCCGGGAATGGGAATGTCTGAAAGGTTGTCGTGGTGGTATAGCGGGGATCATTGCCCTTTCCCATCCACGATGCCATGTGCAATGACCAGGCTTCATGGAAGCGGCTGTGCAGAATTCCAAAAGTAGTGTCGTCACTTCGTGCGATAACAATCAATTGGTGATCAGGACACACACCTCTTTCCAGCCAGGCAAACACCCTGTGACGAGAAGTCTCTGGAGTAACGATGAAACGATCAAGCTCCCGAATTGCACCCCACATGTTTGGACGAGCTTCGCCATGTACCCACCAGCGCTTCCGACGACTTTTTCTGTGATTCGTCAAGCGCGATGGCTGAACGTGTTCCAAAACGTAAGAAAAAGGTGCTTCGTAGAGTGCTGCTTCCATTTCGGACATGGAAGGACCGAAGTCTATGATCCAGCGACCTTTCGATTGGCCCATCATGTCGGCACCGTTGACCAGAGGTTTCAACACATCGGCGTTGGTCCGGCCATTCGGGTTGGAGGGAAGTAGCAACCATTCCCGCGCCAAGTCTCCGGGAATGTCGAAGGCTCCCGCCTTGGAATTCCCCCGAAATGCAACATCCGAATTGCTCTTCAGCTTCTTCGATGTTGTGAGGTCGAAGATGTCTGCTGTCAGATCCGCATGAATTTGGATAACAGGTCGACCATCCAGCGTGGGTTCAATTTCCCTGCCAGTGGGGAGGTTCCCAAAGCAAACCTGCGAAACACGTACGGCCGCACCATCCAAGACCCAGGGAGCGTCGGACCAGGCTGCAAATATTGTTTCCTGCTGCACTATGCGATCCAGTAAAGTTCGGTTGCGGCCTTCCCGTATTGAATTGGTCGCGACCAATCCTGCCCGACATGTCCGGCCTTCGGCCAGTTCTTGGGCAGACTTGGCAAACCAATAGCAGACCAAGTCGGCACCTCCCGGAACATCCTTCTTATACAGGCGACGCAGGTCGTCAACATAGTCATCACCCAGTCGGCCACGCATGAGTTTGTCCCCCAGGAATGGAGGATTGCCCACAATCACGTCTGCTTCGGGCCACTCACATTCGGTCCTGTCCGTGTTGATGAGTGCATCACGGCACTCGATGGTGTCCAGAGGTTTCAGGATGGGATCTCGGGAGACGGGGAAACCGTTGTGGCGCATCCACTGGATCTCTCCGACCCAAACGGAAACCCGGGCCAGTTCGGCGGCATAGGGGTTGATCTCAATGCCCTTGACGTTGACAGGTCCCACAAACCGAAGCCCCGGTGCAAGACCCAATTCCTCTGCCTCCAATTGAACGAGGTGTTCCAGATCCTTGAGAGCATGGAGTGCCAGATAGAGGAAGTTGCCCGACCCGCACGCTGGATCCAGGATTGTGAACTTCCTCAGCCGTTCCAGGAAGGTGTTGAGGGTACTGTCCGCTTGCCCGAGGTGCCGGTTGCGGGTTGGTACTGTCTTGGCCGCTTCGGCCCGTGCCAGGTGTTGCTCGATGTCCTCCTTGGTTGTTTCCCATTCTGCCAGCCAGGGATCGGAGACCACCGGCTTGATGATCCGCATGATCATGTCGCGGTCCGTGTAGTGCGCCCCCAGTTGGGAACGCTTGTCGGGATCGAGGCCGCGCTCGAACAGCGTGCCCAGAATGGCGGGGTCGATGTCCGCCCAGTCGAGGGATGCCGTTTCCAGCACCGTGGCGATTTCGGCTTTCTCCAAGGGCAGAGCGGTGTCGTCGTCAAACAGTCCACCGTTGAACCAGGCCACCGATTCGAACCCCACTTCGCTGCCTTCCGCCATCGCCCGGAAGAGTTGCTGTGCGTATCGCACGAAGTTGTCGGGTGCCTGGATGGCCCGTTCCAGCATGCGCGTGAACATGTTGTCCGGCAGCAGATCCACATCCTCGGCAAACATGCAGAACACCAGCCGGTTCACGAACTGCGCCACTACTCTGGGATCGTTGCCGCGTTGCCGCAAGGTTTGGGCCAGGTTGGCGAAGGTCGTTGCGGTCTGCTCGGTGAGGGTTTGACGGGTGATGCCCGGACGCAGACGCTCGGGATCCGACATCGTCCACTTGAGCTTCTCCCGAACCTCGGCACGGGTCAGGTCCTCCAACTCGAACTCGTGGGTCTCGCTGACGCTGTTGGTCCAGTTGGTGCGGATGCGGAACCGAACCATGTCCGAGACGATCAGCAACGGTGGGTTCTCGAGGGCTAGGGCGTACTGCCGCAGTTGATCAAAGGCCCTGTCGAGATTGGCGTGCTTGCCTTTGTACTCCCACGCGAAATGGCTCCGCTTCCACACGTCGGCCCATCCCGCCCGGCCCGAATCCTTGCGCGCACCGCGCTCGAAACAATAGGTCTGGCCGGTGGGGTCGGCTTCGGCCGGTGTGGGTTCGCCCAGTAGACGACATAGGTCGATGAAGTGCTCCTGGCTGCCCGACCGCTCCTTCAGCTCGGATCCGTGCCACTTGTCGATGAAGGCGCGCGGCGACAGGGTTTCAATGGGGAAGGCCACAGGATTGTCTTGACTGTCATTCATCGTGTCTGTTTTGAGGTTCGGTTGTCCCCTTTGGGCGTGTGGTCCATTGTCATGTTTTCGGCGCTTAAGGGAGAACTTCAGAGGTCGGTTGGCATTGGGGTCAACTGATCAGGCTTGGCAATCGGGTTCATGGACACCGTGCCACGGCTTGTGAACTTCTACACTGCCAAGACTGAGGATACCGGGGAATGGTCCATGGACGCGGCGGATGGGCTAGAGTGGCATGGCGGACATTTGCTCCAATATCCCGACGCAGAGACTCTGGGCCGGCTTTGGTCTGTCCGGCTATGTAGCGCAAGTGGACTCCCGAACAGACCTGTGGCAGGACAAACGCAAAGTCATGGGCAGGGCAGGGCGGAGGCCGTGCTCTAGGGTTGTCCGTCCGATGTGGTCACCCGGCAGCCCAATGGGCACATCCCGGAATTCCGTTGAACCGTCCGCGCCCCGTCCGGGACAGCCTGGTGCAGGACACCTATCACGGAGGAGGGTGTTGCTTTTGCACCGTGTGGTGGGCCGCGTCACGGAGAGCAGGCTTTTATGCCAATCCCATGCCGGCCGGACACTCGGTCACGGGCAGTTCTCCGCCGTTGTTCTCATGTGGCAGACGAGTGGTCGACATCGGGGATGTCCTTGCCGGTATCGTCAAGCCCTGTATGCAGTAGGGTCTCCAGGGGAGCGTCCCCCGTGACAACATCCTTTACCAATGCCGCAACAAGGTGGCCGGCAGGAGCCCCGTGCCTGCGCCAGAATTCTTCAACCCTCTGGGCTGCTTGGGGTTTCGAATCCGCAAGGAGTACCCGCATGGTGCCAATGGATGCCTCAAGTTGTTCGGCCTCGGCCCGGTCGCGTTCGGCCTCGGCCCGGTCGCGTTCGGCCTCGGCCCGGTCGCGCTCGGCCTCGGCTACTTGCAGTTGATGTTCGGTATCCGTTCGGACATCGCGCCATCTGGCAACCGACGCGTCGAACCATTGAAGGCGGGGAGCTTGGAGTCCAATCCGGGCGGTCTCCACCGAGGGGCTGTCCGGTTGCCGAAGACGAATGGGAAATCCCAACGCTTCGCTATGGTAATTGGGTATGCCTTCGGAGTCGGCCTGCAATACCGCTTCGCGGTACGCGTGACCACCCTGCAAGCCAAAAGCCCGCAAGCTGTAGGGGGCGTTCTTGCTCGGAGAGTCAATCAGCACGTATTCGGCAACGCCCAATTCCGCATACAGTTGCATCTTGCCCTTCAAGTCGTCGGGCCGCGTACTTCCTGGAGATGTGATTTCCACTACCAGCAAGGGTGCGGGATCTCCCTCGTTGATGTGTATGTTGAAGAGGGCATCTTCCAGATCCCGTCCGGAGGGCGGTGAACGCCACGGCAGTACGGCCAGATCCGGTCTGATCATGGACTTGGGATAGGTAAAACTGACAAAGGTCACTGTTGGTTCCGCAGTCACGGCCTGGCCGTTTTCGGCCTGGCTCTCGACCAATGTGTGAAACGCTTCGCTTTGCAGCGTGCGATGCCGGTTGGTCTGCGGGGTCAAGATGTCGTTCTCGTTGAAATGCATGCGACCGATTTCGGGTATGTAATCGGGATCGGTGGTCCAATCGATCCCGTACTCGTGCGTTATGTCGTAGGCGTAACCGGGGTCATAGTGCGATAGGGTTTGGAGGTGGTTCCGCCACTTGTCCAAATGGGCCAACTTCCACACAACGCGTTCATGCCGAGGGACTTCAAGCGGATCTGGCTCCATGCCCGTGTCGGGAGGGGGACTTTCCCATTCTTGGTATGGGCTGGGTTCTGCGGGGGGGGAGTCGCATGGCAGCGAGGTCCCGATGTCCGACCGTGAACGTTCAAGTACGGTAGTTCTCACCTTCCCGCCTCCTACAAGCCGGCAATCGGGCGGCCTTCCCCAACCAATCGAAAGACCAGTATGCACAAATTCACTTTACCATCGGGCAATCCCGGCCGCTGCCCGGTTCCGTCCTTGTCCCACGGCCCCGGGGACTCCACGATGTCGGGATACCGGTGCAAGTCTCGTTCCACCGACATTGGTTCGCTTTTCCGTGCGGATGCTGGTTCGTCCGGTGCCAAGTATTGGGACTTATATACCTGACTACGCAGTCGGCATACCTTGTTCACGGGTCCTTGAG
>JAPPAJ010000308.1 GCA_026705565.1 Caldilineaceae bacterium
GAACACCTCTTTCGATGATGCGTTGAACTACATCAACGATAGCAGGCTCCGTGCGATTCTCCTTGGGGGCGGGAGCGCCCCCCCCCGATTTATCCCCTTGTCATGCCAGATGCAGTGCCAAGTCCGGAAATGCAGCGGGAAAACGGCTCAAAACTGTCCAAACCATAGATGGAATAGACACCAATCATGGACTAACAGTGTATTCGGGCGGCCATGGAGATGCCTCCCAGCGGCTGCAGCGGCCGGTGGTCTATCGGAAGGACAGTAGCACCCGGGCCGTCATTACCAACAGCTTTAATGACGCCATCTCCGCTGAAACCTTTCAACACGTTTACAAAACGTACGCCGGCCACTCCGGCATCGATTTCGACAGTGGGGAAGGTGCCCCGGTGGTGGTCATGTACGACGGTGAGGTCATTGAGGCTATACCCGACTGGACCATAAACCGTAAAAAATATTCGTCTGGCAACTATGTCAAGATCCGGTCCTGCACGAATCCAGACAGCAAGTCCGGGTTTGTACACACCTACCTGCATCTAAGCGATGTATTTGTCGCCAAAGACGACCATGTCAAGAAGGGCCAGCAAATTGGTCTGTCGGGCGGCTCAGGTGGCTTCACCCCCCCACCTGCATGTCCATCTGGCCCCTTTTCACAGTGGCGGCAAAATTGGCGTTCAAGACCCCGCAACGGGAAGCAGCGCCAAAGAACCCAATCCTGATGGAACGGATTGGTGCTTAGGCGATCTCCTTCAGTACTTGACGGGGTGCATCCCACCGGCTCTGGCGCGTGTCTGCGAGTGTCCGGCCCTGCCCCGGTGCCGCCGGGCAACAGGCTCCGGATTAGGCCACCGACGATGCCCGACGCGGCCCAGCCCTGTTAGTAGGAACCGCCCAAGTCATGGGTTCGCAGTGGCCGGGCGCAGATGTGAGTGGTCATGGCCCCCACCGCATCACGGTACCGGTTGTGCGGATGCCACAGCCGGCGAGGTCCATGGACCAGGAGTTCCGGTTGCCAACGGGTTCCGGCCAAGAAGCAGGGCAACGCGCCAAACCGGCCAGGCCGGGTGCTTCTATGCGGGGTCTGGTCGAGATCGCCCGCAGGCGGGGCCAAAACCTCCTTGACCGTCTGCGGCAGGCCACGGTTGCAGCGGTACCGTGGCCGGATCCCATTCCGCCTTAACCTGCCGCCGGCAAACCACCGCACTCCGACCGTCAGACAACCCGGATAGGGGTATCCGATCAGTTACCGGCAGGCCCGGTGTCCTGTTTCATTGGGAGTCGGCCATCAAGCCGGAAGGAGACGAGGGCCGGGAGCACCATTGCTCAGGGATCACAGAAACGCAGAAGTTCCATGGCAAGGCCCAGGTCCCGCCATGTGGCTTCCATGGCAAGGCCCAGTTCCCGCCATGTGGCGGGGAGGCAACCGGTGAGTTGATTGTCCCTCAAGTTCAACCGTTGCAACTGTTGGAGTTGGGCCCACTCGGGGGGGAGGGGTCCGGTGAGTTGGTTGTTGTCCAAATGCATCCCCTGCAGTTGCCGGAGTTGGGCCCACTCGGGGGGGAGGGGCCCGGTGAGTTGATTGCTCCACAAGTCCAACCGTTGCAACTGTTGGAGTTGGGCCCACTCGGGGGGGAGGGGCCCGGTGAGTTGGTTGTCCCTCAAGATCACCGACTGCAGTTGCCGGAGTTGGGCCCACTCGGGGGGGAGGGGCCCGGTGAGTTGATTGTCCCTCAAGTCCAACCGTTGCAACTGTTGGAGTTGGTCCCACTCGGGCGGGAGTGAACCGGAGAGCGGGTTGTGGGTCAGTGTGAGTTCGGTCAGGTTTGCAAGCTGGCCCCAGGTTGGAGGGAGGGGCCCGGAGAACCCATTGTTGTGAAAATTCAGCGACCGGAGGGACCGGAGTTGTCCCAGTGCGTCCGGCAGGGCCCCCGTCAGCAGATTCGAGGATACGTCTAGGGATTCCAACGCCCGCCAATGCCCCGGTTCGAGTGGGATGGTGCCAGACAGGTAGTTGTAGCTCAGGTCCAGGTGTCGCAGACGGGGAAGTTGGCCCAGTTGGGGCGGAATTTCCCCAACGAAACCATCCACGTAAAGTTGCCGGGCTAGTTCCGGGGTCAGCCCGTTCTCCAGCTCTTCTAAGAGTTGCCCACGGACATCGTAAAACGGAGGAGCAGACCGGCCTGGCAGGTTCAGCTCTTGCAGGTGATGGAGTTCCCCCAACTCCACCGGCAGGCGTTCTCCTACGGTCCCATGCTCCGGACTCCCAAGCACCGTCACCCGTCCGGCGGCGTCGAGGGTCACGTAGGACCCGACCATCCGGGCCGGCTGCCATCTCCGATTGTCCTGGTGGGCGGGGATTTCCCTCTGGACCGGGGGCGGGTGGGCAGACAGAACGGTCTTGCCGAACCAGTGCGCGTCCAGGATTTGCAGGACGGCGTGATCGTTGGCCGCCGGCGTCGTGCCCCAGACA
Source organism: Caldilineaceae bacterium (assembly GCA_026705565.1). Taxonomy (GTDB): domain Bacteria; phylum Chloroflexota; class Anaerolineae; order Caldilineales; family Caldilineaceae; genus Bin34. Next base: position 2,471 of record JAPPAJ010000308.1, read on the forward strand.
GTGTCCAGCGCGTAGGCCAGGTACCCCACCCCCTCCACAAGGTCGTCGTCCACGTAGCGCACGGTCCCGTCGGGCTCCACCCGCAACAGGAAGCGACGGGGCTCGGGGTGATCCGGGTCCGGCGTGCCGTCGACGTGCACCGGCGTGCCCACCGCGGTGCGCAGGACAGGATACGGCGGCCGGAACGGCTCCGGGACGGTGAACAGGGGGTGCAGTATCTCCCGGGCCCAGTGCTGCACGGGCGAACGGGACGTGGCGAAGGTGGCCACGACGCGTGCCCCGGACAGCTGCAGTGTGTAGCGACCGTCCGCGTGCTCCGCCAGGTTGTCGTAGGTCCAGGACCGCGTCAGAGAGGGCGTCGGTGTGGGTGACAACGTTGCTGTTGGTGTCGGTATCGGCGTCGACGTGGGCGTGAAGGTCGGTGAGGGGGTGGGGACCGGTGTGAACGTGGCCACCGGCGGCGTTGGGGACGGGGCTGCAGCCACGGCGCGGTCCGTGGCCGGGCTACGGGGCATGCGGGAGACGCAGCCGGCCAGGCACAGGAGCGGCAACAGAACCGCCAGCAGCCAGCCCAGATACTGTCGGGCTGCGCTGGTCGGCTGGGAGAAAGGCATGTGGTGGTGTTCGGTGTCCGGAAGCCGGGAGGACGATCCCGGATTGTACGCCGCGGGTCCGGACGCGGTCTGATGCCGTGTCCATACGGGAGGCCGTTCAATGACAACCAGTTGAGCGGTTGTCTACCTCTGTCCCAGTGGTACCTCAAAGATGGGATTGAAATTCTGGACTAAACACTTCGCACGCGCGCTCTTGGTAGGGCAGCGAACAGTTGCGTGACGATTTTAAGGGTACGCAGCGGGCATATACAGACCATGGGACTGAGCATGCGCCGGGCCAGGACCGGCTTGGTCGCGAAGGGCGTGTCGGGAGTCAGTCCCACGGCCTGCAGCCGCGTCGGGTCGTCGGTTCAGTCCTCGGTCAGGTACAGCTCCCGGTCCAGCAGCGTGTGGTCGCGGGCCCCGACGTAGGCCAGGAAGCCCCCCACCTGGCAGTTGCTCACCTTGCCCAGCGTGCCGCAGTACTGCCGCGCCACCCCAGCCGAGTGCATCCCCTTCTTGGGAAAGCCCGTCTCGTCGAGCACGACTACCCCCGCGGGATCCCCCAAGTGTTCCGCCACGTAGGCGAACAGTTCGTCCCGCGCCGCATCTGCCGACCAGACCGCGCCCCAGCAGGTGCTGGAAGCCGTAGAGGGTGGCGTCACTGGCCGTCTCGGCCAGCTGCCAGCCGTTCTTGCGCCGGGTGTCGCTCAGGAGACCGTCCACATAGGCACTGGTCCGTTGCCGGGCTTCCGACCGCCGGAAGCAGGGGGCCAGCCGCCGGTCGACCTCGGCGCGCCGAGTCTGCCAGCCGCGCACGGTGGCCGCGCACGGTGGCCGCGGTCGGGGGATAGTGGCGGACATCGGACACTCCGGAAGCAAGGCACGACAACCCCCTCAGCATGCCACAATTATCTACAACTGTAGTATTGGACGACGAAGGACACCGCCTGGTCGCGGCGCGGGAACAGAAGCCGAAAGCGGTCCAGGTAGGCCTGCAGAGAGGGCTGGGCCGGAGCAGGTCAACTGCAGGCCAGGGACGGGACGGCGGCCATGGCGGCACTGCATGGGCTGAATCAGGGTCCTTCAACCCACCACACGACTTCTTGTTGCAGTGCCAGTTACGTGACGACTTTGTCAACGCCTTGGGTACACGGCCGGTACACGGCCGGTACACGGCGGGTATATACAAGCCATAGGACTGTCGGGCAGACTGGGGACCACTCCCGATACGACTCGGGAACGTGGATCACTCACCAATCGAGCCAACGTTGCGGCTCGCAAGGAGAAAGCCTGAAATGCCTGAAAACCATGGACTGAGCGTCCTCACCAATGCCAGCCGTGACCAGCGGCTGCAGCGCCCCGTACCAATGTCGGATCTAGGAATCACCAACTGGTTCAACGACGCGACATCCGGTCACCTCTATCCCTCCGCTGCCGGACACGAGGGAATCGACTTTGGCAGTCCCATCGGCACTTCCGTCAGGGCCATGTATGGCGGGATTGTGTCCGCGATTAAAAAGACCTCGCCAAACTCAAGCGCCTACGGTTTGTATGTGACCATTCGCTCTTTTTACAGGAATTCGTGCGCTGGATTTGAACATACATACGCACATTTAGCTGAAGAAGACGATATTACTGAAAAGACAAACCCGAAAAATTATTCTGATGCGCGTGCTCATGCCCAGATCTTCCAGAATCTGCGTCCAGGGGATGAAGTGGGCCAAGGGCAGGTGCTGGGCGTTTCCGGCAACACTGGCTCCACCAGCACCGGTGCGCACCTTCATGTGCACCTCAAGCCCTTCAATGGACAGGGAGTAGTCACAGAAGTCAATGATCCTGTATATGAAAACAGCCGTGTCCGCATTACCCCGGTTGCCAGTCGCATCCTTGGCCGTATGAATTTCAGTTGCTTCCTGCCACCCGACGACAACGACGTGCCGCCCATCACTGCCGCCACGCTGAGCAGCAGTTTCGGCAAGGTTCTGACCCCGCGGGATGCCTGTGCCGTCATTCCGGTGTATCAAGATTCGTCCGTAACCTCTCAAAAAATGGGGAGTATCAGCGGCAACAAATTGGGCTGCTATGCGGTCCTCGGCATGGAGGGGACAGGGAACGCAATCTGGTACAAGATTCAGTTCCGGAAAGGCCGGGAAGGCACAGATGGCATTGGTTGGGTCTCCCAGAGAGGTGAAGTTGTGTTGGATTGCCTTGATACCAGCAAGCCAACAGAGGAAAAAGAGAAAGCTGAGGTTGAGTGGGTACGCGTGGAAGATGCGATCACGGCCGTGCCCAGTGGGGATCCCGAAATTTCAACCACGAGATCAGATATAAACATTCGTTGGGCCCCCACGGTCTCACAAAAAGTAACCCCTACTCCAAGGAAACTTGAACCAAACACCCGCTACATTGTGAAAGGGTCTTTTTGGGATCCGCGGGGAGATGTGGACCCTGCCAAGCGTCAATGGCGGCAGATTGGTCTTCTGAAAGACGACCCAAACAATCCTCTATTTCCTGACACATCCACTTTGGCAAGGACCGGCTGGGTGCGCAGCGATGTCGTCACGGAACATTGTGTGCCCAAGGACATTCCTATTGCCTGGCCACCGGCGCCTTTGGACCTGCGGGCGGTGATCCGGGGCAGTGCGGTGGAGGTGTCCTGGGCCCCGGCCCTGAAGCCGGACCAGGAAAACGTACCGAAACTACCGAAACATCTGGAGGTCACGGGCTACCGGATCTGGCGCTACCAGCAGGGCACGGGCATCTTTGGGGGTGTCAGCAACACGGTTGTCCTGAACCGGAACATCCGGACGCTGAAGAGCCGCGACGGGCGCGTCATTTGGACGGACCATCCGCAGACGCCGCTGGCGGAACTCGGGCTCCTCTACCGGGTGGCGGCGCTGACGGACGACACCGTGGGTGCGACTACGGCCTTGCACAGTGCGTGGTTGGCCCCGACGCTGACCATGACACCACCACCCCCCGACACGCCACCGGCGTCCCCGCAGCCCGCGCCTCCGGTCGACACCACGGCGCCGCCGACGGAGGTCTCGGTGACGTCGGAGTCCAGTCTGGCAACGGTGACGGTTCCCGGCAGCGACGCGAAAGTGGCGAGGTTCGCCCTGCTCCAGGGCCGCGTCGAGTCAGCGGTGGGCTATTTCAAAGAATTTGTGGGCAACGTGGTGGGCAACGTGCAGCGTCAGGAGTGGCTGCAGCTGCGGAAGGCGGACACGGACGCCGGGGGAAACAGCGGGCCACGGGCTGCGGGCGGCGCCTCGGGCCAGGCAACCACATACGTGTACGGCTGGGTGCCGCTGAAGGCGGTGACGGGGGGCCCCAACTGGAAGCATCAGGCGCGGTCCTTGCCGCAGCCGCCCTTCCTGCGCGTGTCGGGCACGGGGACGGTGCCGGTGCGGGTGGGGCCCGCGACCGGCTACACGGAGTACCTGACGCAAA
>JAPPAJ010000239.1 GCA_026705565.1 Caldilineaceae bacterium
CACATCCATCATTCACCTATTGGGTGAATGATGGATGAATCATGAAGAGATGTCAAGATCTGGATGCCGCAGCACCTCCCGTTTGAGAACCGCGCCATACACCGTCGTCATCTCCAAGGGACGCCATCGCAATAAGATCGTCAACGGATGGGATGCTGCGGGTCATGACCCGCAGCATCCTGTTGTTGGACACTTGCAGAATTGCGCCACTGGGCACCGAACCTGCTCTATCAGAAGGAACCACCGGTGATGGACGGGTGCAGGATTGATCAGAGTCTCGTCGACATAATCTTCCCTGGAAGGCGCCCTGCCGAATCCGGCAGCCTGGAAGGGGACTTGTGCATGCTGCACAGGCCGATTTCGGCAGGGCAAATCAGGCCCCGAATCCAGCCGGTACAGTAGAATTCGGCCCCTGTCAACTCGATCCACGGGTGCCGGCCCCAGGAGATGAACCTCATGCTTCGTCGACTTGCTGTATTGGCCTCGATCCTGCTTCTGGCCGCATTGCTGGCCGGTTGCGTATTGCCTGATCCCTCCACCTATCCAGAGGAAATGCCGACGGAAGTGGAGGAACAACCGACCCTGACCACCCCCGACATCGTCGAGGGCATGTTCAACGTGGCCTTTGTCTATGTGGGTCCCATCGGCGACGGCGGCTGGACCTACGCCCACAACGACGGCCGCCTCTATCTTGAGGAGAACCTCGACAACGTCAACACGGCCTATCTGGAAAGCGTGCCCGAGGGCGCGGACGCCGAACGCGTGATCCGCAGCCTGGCGCGCAAGGGCTTCGACCTGATCTACACAACCTCCTTCGGGTACATGGATCCGACCGCCACCGTGGCCGAGGAGTTCCCGGACCAGGCGTTCGTCCACGTTTCGGGCCTCAAGAAGAACGACCACAACTTCGCAAACCTCTTCGGCTCCATGGAATCGGCCAAGTACCTGGCCGGCATGGTCGCCGGCGCCAGGGCCGCCGAGGACGGCTCCAACCGGGTCGGCTACGTCGCCCCCTTCCCCATCCCGGAAATCGTCCGGTTGGGCAATGCCATGACGATGGGCATGCGCCGTACCTGCCCCGAGTGCGTGATGGACGTGCGCTGGATCTTCAGCTGGTTTGATCCGGAAGGCGAACGCGAAGCCGCGGTCTCCATGATCGATGCCGGCGCCACCGTGATCATTACCGGCGCCGACACCGCCATCCCCGTGCAGGTGGCCGGGGAAATGGGCTTCACGGGTGTGCCGGGCAACAGCGCCAACGCCTGCGATGCCGCGCCCGAGGCCTGCCTGGGTGTTCCCTACTGGAACTGGGGGCCGACCTATGTCGAGATTGCCCAAGCCGTGATGGACGGCACCTTTGAGCCGGACGACTACTACCTCGGCGTCCCGGACGAGATAGTCGGATTCGCCGGCTTCATGGAAGGCGAAGTACCCCAGCCAGCCGTGCCCGACTGGGTCATTCCGGAAGTGGACGACGTCCTGCAGCAGATGCGCGACGGCGAGTTCACCCGCTTCGACATGTTCACGGGCCCCATCCATGACAACGCCGGCAACCTGGTGGTGCCGGAGGGCGAGTCCCTGACGCAGTCCGATCTGGAAGGGATCGACGACGAGCTGGGCGCCCTGCTGGGACGCCCCGGCTGCACCTACTGCATGGGCTGGCTGGCGGAAGGCTTCGTCGCCGACGCCCAGGTCCCGCAATAGCCTGAAACCGCGGGGGCGTCCCGGGACGCCCCCGGCGCATGCCGGCGGAAGGCGCCTTCCGCCGGCACTGCCCAATGCCGCGCACATCCAAGCCCCGACCCCGCAGACAACCTGGGCCGCGCGCAGCGGCCGCTCCGCGACCCAACATGGTGGAGATGCGGGGCATCTCCAAACGATTCCCGGGGGTTCTGGCCAACGACCGGGTGGATCTGGACGTGGCCGCCGGTTCGATTCATGCCCTGTTGGGGGAGAACGGAGCCGGCAAGTCAACGCTGATGCACATCCTGAGCGGCCTGTACCGGCCCGACTCGGGAACCATGAAGGTGGAGGATCGGACCGTCTCCTTCGCCTCCCCGCTGGACGCGATCCGGGCCGGCGTGGGGATGGTGCACCAGCACTTCATGTTGGTCGAAACCCAGACCGTCGCCGAAAACGTGGTCCTGGGCGATCGCAGGTTGGGCTTCCGCATGGATCCCTCGGCCATCCGCGACACCGTTGCCGGGCTGGGCCGCGAAAGCGGACTCGATATCGATCCGGACGCCCTGATCTGGCAGCTGTCGGTCGGAGAGCGGCAAAGGGTGGAGATCGTCAAGATGCTCCACCGAGGCGCCCGTCTCCTGATCCTGGACGAACCCACGGCCGTGCTGACACCGCAGGAGGCGGACACCCTCTTTGACCGCATGCGCGGCATGGCCCGGGCCGGCCGCACCCTCCTGTTCATTAGCCACAAGCTGAATGAAGTGATGGAGTTGGCGGAAACCGTGACCGTCATGCGCCAGGGCCGGGTCGTGGACACCGTCCCCAAGGCTCAGGTCTCGCACCGCGAGCTGGTGCGTATGATGGTGGGCAGCCCGGTTCTCTTCGACGTCACCGTGCCACCGGTGCAACAGGGCCGCAAACTGCTGTCCCTGCGCAGTCTGAGGGTGGAGAACGATCGGGGCCACACCGCCGTTGACAACCTGTCCCTAGATCTGCATCAGCGGGAAATCCTGGGTGTGGCGGGGGTGGCCGGCAACGGCCAGCGCGAACTGGCCGAGGCGATAACCGGCCTGCGCAAGCTCCAGGCCGGCACGATCGAGCTGGACGGGTTCGATGTGACCGGCTCCAATCAGCGGCGCATGATCGATCTGGGCATCTCCTGGGTGCCACAGGATCGGCAGCACACCGGCACGGCACCCAATCTCTCCATCCAGGAGAATTTCGACCTCAAGCACTACCGGTCGGCCCGCCGGGGGCCGTTCCTTGACCGGGCGGGCCAGTCCCGCCGGGCCGCGGCGCTGTTGGCCAAGTACCGGGTGGCCGCGGCCGGCCGCCACCAACCCGTGCGCCTCCTGTCCGGCGGCAACCTGCAGAAGGTCATCCTGGCCCGGGAACTGTCCACCGAACTGCGGGTGCTGGTCGCGGAATCGCCGACCCGCGGCCTGGATGTAGGCGCCATTCAGAACGTCCATGAACTGCTGATGGAACAACGGAGCCGCGGCGTGGCCATCCTGCTTCTGTCCGAGGATTTGCAGGAGGTTCTCTCGTTGAGCGACCGGGTGGCCGTAATCCACAGCGGCCGCATCATGGGCATCCTGCCGCGTGCCCGGGCCGAGGCCGACACCATCGGCATGCTGATGGCCGGCGTGGTGCCCGAGGATATGGCGACATGACCGGCAGCACCGCGTCCGGGACCATGCCTTCCGGTCGGCTGAGGCTGAGGCTGGAAGCACGCGATCAGCCGGGTCTGCTGACACACCTGGCCGTGTCGCTGCTGCTGCTGGTGGCGGCCCTGCTCCTGGCCGGAGTCGTGATGACAGTGGCCGGCGGCAACCCGTTGGACGTCTACCGCAGCATGTTCGGAGCCGGCTTCGGGAGCAAGTGGGGCCTGAACGACACCCTGGTCAAGATGGTGCCCCTGACCCTGGCCAGCCTGGGGGTGGCGCTCGCCTTCCGCATGAAGATGTGGAACATCGGGGCCGAAGGCCAACTCCTGATGGGCGCCTTGGCCGCCTCCGGCATCGCGCTGTTTGCCGTGCCGCCCGATATGCCCCAGTGGCTGGCCCTGGTGCTGATGGCGGCGGCCGGCGCCGCGGGCGGTGCCGTCTGGGGCATCGTGCCCGGCTGGCTGCGCGCTCAGTTCGGGGTCAACGAGATCATCTCCACCCTGATGCTGAACTACGTTGCCCTGTCCATCGTGCAGTTCTTCGTCTACGGACCCTGGGGCGAACGCGGCTTCGGCCTGACGCCGATGTTCGAGCGGAACACATGGCTGCCCCGCTTAACCGAATACGCCGACCAGTGGTCCGCCCTGCGCGGCCTAACGCTCCATTTGGGCATCCTGGCCGTGCCGGTGGCGATCGTGTTCCTTGCGATCCTGCTGAACCGGACCAAGTTCGGCTTCGAAATCGCCATGGTGGGCGACAACCCGGACGCGGCCCGGTACGCGGGCGTGCGCCTGCGCCGCACGATGATCATCGTGATGGCCCTGAGCGGTGCCCTGGCCGGCCTGGCCGGCATGAACGAGGTGTCCGGCGTGGTCCACCGGCTGCTGGAGCACATCTCGCCCGGCTACGGGTACACCGCGATCATCGTGGCCTGGCTGGGCCGCTTCAACCCGTTGGCGGTGGCCGTCGTCGCCTTCCTCTTCGGCGGCCTGATTGTGGGGGCGGACGAGATTCAGTCGGCCGGCATCTCCTCGCTGCTACAAGGGGTGATTCTCTTTGTGATGGTGAGTGGCAATCTGCTGATCCGGTACCGGATCCGCCTGCGGGAACCGGAGACGCTGGCATGATCGCCTTCCTCACAGCCGTACTGGCGTCCGGGGTGCGCACCGGCACCTCCGTACTGTTCGCCACGCTGGGTGAGCTCTTCACCGAACGGGCCGGCGTCCTCAACCTGGGAGTCGAGGGCATGATGCTGATGGGTGCCATGACGGGGTTCGGCGTCACCTGGCTGACCGGCAATCCCTGGCTGGGGATCTTGGCAGCGATGGTGGTCGGCGGCATGATGGCCCTGCTGCACGCCTTCGTGGCTCTGGTTCTGCGCGCGGAACAGGTGGTGTCCGGCCTGGCCCTCACTTTCCTGGGCAGCGGCCTCAGTGCCGTACTCGGTTCGCCCCTGGTCGAAGTGCGCCAGGTTGATCGCATCCCGACTTGGCCCGTGCCCTTCCTGTCCCAAATCCCGGTGCTCGGCCCCATTCTGTTCGACCACAACTTCCTCGTCTACATCGGCTTCCTGCTCGTTCCGCTCTGCTGGTTCTGGATTTACCGTACGCGGCAGGGCCTGGAACTGCGCGCCATCGGCGAGAACCCGGCCGCGGCCGATGTCCAGGGCATCAAGGTCATGCGACAGCGCATCCTCTATGTCGCCTTCGGCGGGGTGCTGGCCGGCCTGGGCGGTGCCACGCTCTCCCTGGCCCTGACCCCGACCTGGGTGGAAGGCCTGATTTCAGGCCAGGGCTGGGTGGCCGTGGGCCTGGTCATCTTCGCCGGCTGGGATCCGATCCGGGCCATGTTCGGCTCCTATCTGTTCGGCGCCCTGCGCCGCCTGCCGATCGATCTCCAGAACTTCGCCCGGTTCCGCGCCAATCCGTCCATCGGCTACTTCACCGGCATGCTCCCCTACCTGTTCACGATTGTGGCCCTGCTGACCGTGTCGATCGGCGACATCGGCCGCCGCTGGGGCGCCCCCGCCGCGCTGGGCAGGGCCTACGTGCGGGAAGACCGCGACGCCTGAACCGCCTGCGTCCGGTTCCCGCCGGCGGGCCCGCCATGCCGACCGGATCCCGCACGCTGCGCATCCTGGTGGTCGCTCCCACCAGCTTCTTCAGCGACACGGGCTGCCACGTGCGCATCCTGGAGGAGGTACGCATCCTCGAACGGCTCGGCCATCATGTGGAGATCGCCACCTACCGCAACGGAGGCCCAGCGAACCAACTGCGCATCCACCGCACCCTGCCCATCCCCTGGCGGCGCGGCTGGGAGGTCGGCTCCAGCCGGCACAAGGTGGCCTTCGATCTGCTGCTGGGGCTGACCGTCCTCCGGCTGCTGGCCACCCGCCGCTTCGACCTGATCCACGCTCACCTGCACGAAGGCGGCCTGATTGGCGCCATCGCCGGCCGCCTGTTCCGCAAGCCGATGCTGCTGGACCTGCAAGGCAGCCTGACCGAGGAGATGATCGACCACGGGTTCCTGTCCCGCGACAGCCGATTCTTTCGGCCACTGCTGGCCTTGGAAAAATGGATTGTCGGTCAGGGTGACCGAGTGGTGGCAAGCACCGCGCATTTCAGCCGCCTGGGTGTGGAGCGGTACGGGTGTCCGCCGGCACGGATGGAGCAGCTGGGCGACTTCGTGGATACCGATGTGTTCCAGCCGGAACAGTTTCCGCCGACGGACAGGCACACCCTGCGCAGGACACTGGGCCTGCCGAGCGCGGGGCCCCTCATCGTCTACCTGGGATTGCTGGCTCCGTATCAAGGCACGGACCTGCTACTGGAAGCCATGCCGCGCATCCTTGACCGGGAACCGGATGCCCACCTCCTGCTAATGGGCTATCCCTTCGTGGACCGCTACCGGGACAAGGCGGAGTCACTGGGCATCGGCCAAGCCGTCACGCTGACCGGACGCATGCCCTACGCCGACGTACCGCGCCATCTGGCCCTGGGCGACGTGGCGGTGGCACCCAAGATATCCCGAACGGAAGGACTGGGCAAGCTCCTCAACTACATGGCTATGGGTTTGCCCATAGTGGGGCGACCTGTGCCATCTACACTCGAGCCCCTGGGCACGCTGTGCCGCTC
>JAPPAJ010000402.1 GCA_026705565.1 Caldilineaceae bacterium
GGCGTCCGCAGTACAAGGCCAGGCACTACACCCAGCCTGCCTTCACCATCCCGTCGAAAGTCCGGATCGAGGACGGGAGGCTGTACATCCCCAAGCGGGGCTGGATGCGCCTCGGTCCCATCCACCGGTTTGCCGACGGCCAGCCGCTGACCGTCCGCATACGGCAGGAGTCGGAGGGCAAGCAGCCGAAGTGGTACGCCTACATCGTGTTCGAGGTGCCGGTTGACCATCCAGACGTATGCCAGCCCGCGGAGACCGGAGCGGTCGGCGTCGACCGCAACGTGGGACAGGCCACGGACAGCACGGGCGAAGTCCATGCCCTTCCCGACACGACTGTCGAGGACGCGAAGATCAAGCGGTACCAGCGCAGGATGGCCCGGCAACAGAAGGGCTCCAACCGACGCCGCGGGACCGGCGGGAAACTGCGCAAACTGCAGCGCAGGAAGGCCCGACGCAGGGACAACACCACTCACCAAGTCAGCCGCAAGATCGCAGACACCGCCCACACCGTCGTGCTTGAGGACCTGAACACCAAGGCCATGACGAAGAGCGCGAAGGGCACGGTCGAGAACCCCGGCCGGAACGTGAAGCAGAAGGCCGGCCTCAACCGGGCCATCCTGGCCTCCGGCTGGGGACAGCTGGAACGGAAGCTCGAGTACAAGGCCGGCGATTTGCGGTTCGTCGAGCCGGCCTACACTTCGCAAGCCTGCAGCCGGTGCGGGCACACCGCCAAGTCAAACCGACCGTCGCAGGCGGTGTTTGCGTGCGGGGCCTGCGGGTTCCAAGCGAACGCCGACCACAACGCGGCGATCAACATCCTGGTGCGGGCGGAAGTCCCGCCCGCACCCGTTCCGGCCCGCGGGACTGGGGCTGCTGCACGGCGAGGAGCGCTCCCTCCCTGGTCGGTCGCAAGGCCGACCACAGGGACTCCCGCGACCCGTGAACCGGATATGCGTGGTGTCAACCATCGTATATAAGTCCCAATTGCAAGCTTGGTCCGGATGCTTGCAATTGCATCGCGGGCCATGGCCGGCCGTTTCGGAAATCGGTACTTCAAGGTGAAGACCTCAAGGCAACCCCGAGACAGCTGCCTCAACAAGCAGGACAGCCGCCCGCAACAAGTGGCTGTCTTCACGCCAGGAACCTTGGACGGCCTTGGGACTGTCCGGCACCTATCCCACTTCAGGTTGCCTGGCGGTTCGGACGCGAGACCGCCCGCGGTCTATTTGAACACCGTGAACTCGGTGACGTATGCGTTCGTCACGGAAGTACCGGTATTGGCATAGTCGGTGACGGAACTGATATTCGCCTCTTTGTCCACTGGACGCACGGTGAGCGAGGCGACCGGACTAATGATTACGCCCCTGTCGTTGACAGCCCGTGCCGTGAACTTGTAGGTCTCGTCACTGGCAAGCATGTCGATTGGGAAATCCCGATGCTCGTCCGGAGCCAACGCAAAGATGAGGCTGCCAACGTCCGGCGGCGGTGCGTTGATAAAGGACAGACCTTGATTGGCAGGAGTGATTGAATTTGGTGCGAATGGCAGGCTGGGCAGATTCTGCATCGCAACGGAAATCTTGCCGCCATCGTTAATCCTGACGTTGCTGAGGACCCTGTCGTCGTTGGCAAGGTCGGAGGTACTTGATCCAGGGATGGTTTTTCCCACAGTCAGCGCAGTTTGATAGCTGGTCTCGGATGCCACGGTGGCAACGTCGTCTCCTCCAGGCACCACATCGCCACCTTCGTCGGTGAGCCGCATGATGTAGGCCTCGAAGTCCGCATCGTCGTAGGGCCCCGCATCCGACTTGTAGGGTCTGCCGTCTACATCTTTCTCGGTGTTGGCCAAGCCGATCCTCAACCTCGCCGTGCGCGGCCTGGTCAGCAAGCCATCCGCCCTGTAGTTTCCGAAGCGTTCGTTGTAACCCACGTAGTAAAAGGTGCCAACCGGCACCAACTCAAAAAGGACAAAGCCGCTGCTTTCAATCACAGTGATGTCGGTCGTGTAAGCCGGCGCGGACAGACTCTGGTGGACACGCATCTCCAGGATGTCACTGATGAGGTAGCCGCCGTCCGGGGTATCGACCACAATCGCCATCTGGACCTTCACCTCGGTACCGGTCCTGACGTCGGTGAAGGTGGTCTTCCCCGCACCCAGTGACAAAGTCCTGGTGTCGAGGTCGTCGCCGTCGTCCAGGATGACCACGAGGGATGTGTTGAATGTGTTGGGACCCAGACCCCAGGTTGCCGGATCGGTGGTCGTCCACGCTACGTTGACTTCATCCTCAGCGTCGGCATCGCGGGCTACCGTCAAGTCTGCAATCTGGCCTTCCCGAAAGCGGGTTCCGTGGGGGCAGTCCGAATAGTCATCGTCGAACAGGTCGCCAGTCGCGAGGCCGCCTCCGCTGATCACGGCCAACGCCAGAAGTGCCAGCAAGGCACTCCGGAGCGGGGTTCCGCCGGTCACCGTGGGGCTTCCCGTCGTACCGGTCGTGCGGACGGGTTTCGGTGTTGCCTTCCAAGCGTTCATGGGAAGTATTCGTCACGGTCAAGTGGGTTGGGGGCAACGGCGCGATGCTTGGTCGGAAGGCAGGGAGCACGATGGCAACCAGTTTCCCGATCCGGTTGAGGGGGCATGGCCCAATGCCCTGATGCATCCGAAATTGTTTCGTTCCGGGCTGGGGACCGGCAGGGATCCCGCGCCGAACCGGTACCTCGTCCGATGACCCACTTGCCGGGATCGGACATCAACCGCCTCTGGACGTTGCGCCCACAGCCGCTTCACCGTTTCACGAAGGCTGTCTCCGATGGCCCAATTACCGCCGACCACGTCGATGGAGACGATCTCCCGTGGCGGTCCGTCCTGACCTGCGCCCAGACTTCCCGCTCGTGGATCTCGTTGTCCGGACGAGCGGTCCTTTCCTGCCGGCGGGTGAACGCAATGTGCTTCGACGATTGCGTGGGCGCCGGGATGGATGCGGGACGCATGCCATTCCCCAAGACCCGCCAGTCAATAGCCGATTCTATACCAACTCCATGCCTGTGCACAACCCACATGTGTACAACGTTATGAATACGGGTGACGGACGCTCCATATAAATGACAGATATGAGATCACGCAGGGGCCGCAGGGCTCCTGCGTGGGCGCGGACCCAAGGCCACGACAACGGCGGCAGGCCCGACTCTACGCCCCCGGAGCCGAGGACAAGTTTCGGATTCTCGAAAGTCCACCCTGTTCCCAGATGCCACGTCCCCGTCGGAAGGCGATGGCCCTGGCCTGAGACAGGCGAACGAAACCCGTCCCGCGCGCGGAAGATGCCGATAATGGTCTGGCACCAAAATCAACAAGATTGAAACAGTGACCCGACGGCCGGATCGGACCATCGGGTCACTGTTTCCGGTTGTATAATCGCAGAACCTCGCAACCAGGCGGTTTCCCCCGTGCGATCCCATTCCCTACTCCTATCCCTGCTGCTTGTGGCTGCCATGCTTGGGTTGGCGTCCTGCACCCAGGCAACGGTGGAACCTCCACCGCCTACCAGAACTCCGGATCCGCTCTATGTCGAGGCGGCTCCCACCAAGGAAGTCGTCTGGGTCGACTCCGCGGTCGGTTCCCAGGGCGAACAACCCTCCTCGGTGTCGCCGGGCTCGGATCCACAACCCGCCGAACCGGAACCCACCCCCGTGCCAGGCCCGGACACATGCGTGCTCGTTGTGGTCCAGTACGGAGTCAAGGTGCGATCGGGACCGGGCATTGCCAATTCCGAGGTTGCCCGGCTGGGGTCCAACGAAGAATTCCCATTTCTCGAAGAGAACCCCAACGGCGACTGGTTCCGCATCCAGCATCCCGACGTGACGTCCGGTCAGGCGTGGGTGGCGGGCACCTATCAAGGTACGGAGTTGACGAGAAAGGTTGACTGTTCGCCGTAGCCCTGCCCCGTCGGGTCCAATTGGGTTCCGGTTCCGGCGTTGACTATCCATGGACTTCGATCGGCGCGATGTCCGGGGCCAGTTGGCCGTATTGTGGACACTGGTGTTTGCCACCGGTGCCGCTGTCATGGCAGTCGCCGCGACGCCTCCGGCCGGTAGCTGGATGGAATCCCGGACTGGGGAAACCGAACTGTTGCCGCAGATTAAGGGCATGACCGATCTGGTGCGGCAGGTGGTGCGGCCCAAGGTGCGCACCGACGACCAGGCACCGGTCGCGTCCGTGTCTGCTCCCGAGGGGTTTCCCTGGGGGGTCAACACATTTCTGCAACACGAGGTTGGCGAGGCCCGTCGCGCACGCGTAGCCCGGAGGGTGGCCGAAACCGGATTCACCTGGATCCGCCAGCCCATGCCCTGGCAGGATGTGGAAATCCACGGTCGCGGCGACTATGAGGACCGACGCAATCATCCCCCTCGCTCCGCCTGGTACAAGTACGACACCATCGTGCGCCAGGCCGAAGCTCATGGCCTCGAAGTGGTCTTCCGTCTGGACAATCCGCCGGCATGGACCCGTGCCGGGGGTGATGGGGTCGGTGTGCAGGCTCCGCCCGACGATCCTGCGGACTTCGCGGCCTTTGCCAAGGCCGTGGCCGACCGGTATAAGGGGCGCGTTCGGTACTATCAGATTTGGAATGAACCGAACATCTACCCGGAGTGGGGCGAGCAGCCCGTTTCCCCGGAGGCCTACGCCGAACTGCTGGCCGCCGCGGTCAGCTCCATCCGGTCGGTGGATCCCGATGCGGTCATCGTGCTGGCGGCGATGGCGGCCACGACCGCCTATGCCGGCGATACGGAGCCGGGCGGCAACCTGAACGATCTGATCTACCTGCAGAGGTTGTACGATGCAGGAGCCGCGGAGTGGTTCGACATCCTGGCGGTGCAGGGGTACGGCCTCTGGTCCGGTCCCCTGGACCGGCGAATGCATCCGCTGGTGCTGAACTTCGGCCGCGCCCGATATGTGCGGGATCTCATGGTGCGCAACGGTGACGGCGCCACGCCGATGTGGATCAGCGAAATGAACTGGAACACCGTGCCCCTGGACCGGCCGGCACCCTTCGGTCGGGTCACTCCGGACGACCAGGGGCGGTTCCTGATTCAGGCGTTCCGGCGCATAGAGGACGAATGGCCGTGGCTTACGCTGGCCAACGTCTGGTACTTCAAACGAGCTCGGCCGGATTGGGAGGAAAGAGGCGATCCGCAAGCCTGGTTCCGGTTGATGGACCATAATGGCAAGCCGTCGCAGGCATGGTACGACCTGCACCACTGGTTCGGCTCCAGGCGCGATGCACAGGACCGGTCCGACCCGCCGTAGGTTGGGGTTGTTGGAGAAATAAACGGAACTCACGACGTTGATCATCAAGAAAATTACGGTCGGCCTGCTCGAGGAAAACTGCTACTTGCTTGGATGCGAGGAGACACGGGCCGCGATCCTGATTGATCCGGGCGATTCGGCCCGGTCGATCCTCCGGCAGGTGGAGGAGGACGGCCTCGAACTGCAGGCCATCGTCAACACGCATGCCCACTTCGACCACGTCTTGGCCGTAAACGACATCGTGGACGCCACGGGAGTTCCGTTTTGGCTGCACGAACTGGACCTGCCCACGCTGCAGGCGGTTCCGGTCCAGGTCGAGGCCTGGCTTGGTGCCCGCGTGCCGCCGGTCCGGCATCCGGACCATTACCTGAAGGAAGGCCAGACCCTGGAGTTCGGAACCATGCGGCTGCAGGTTCGGTTTGTCCCCGGCCACGCGCCCGGCCATGTTGCATTCGTGGAAGAGGCGCGTCGGCTGGCCATCGTGGGGGATACCCTCTTCCACAGGGGCATCGGCCGCTTCGATCTCCCCGGTGCCGACGGTCCCACCCTGTTGGCATCGATCACCGATCAACTGTTGACCCTGGAGGATGACTTCGTCGTGCTGCCGGGACATGGGCCGGAGACCACGATCGGCGAGGAACGGGTCCAGAACCCGTACGTCGGCGAATATGCCACGTTTGTGGTCTGAATCACTTGAGGCAATCCCGTCATGACTCGTGCGGCATTGGGCTGGCTTGAGCGTCTGCGGCAGGGGCTGAAGTCCTTCGCTGCGCCACGCGGCAATGAACCGGTCTGCGTTCTGGAAACCAGCCACCCCTTGGAAGCCGAGGTTCTGAAAGGCGTCCTCGAAACCCACGGGTTTCCGGTGATGATTCAGCGGGATTCGGTGAGGGACGCCTATCCTGTTACTGTCGGCGACATGGCAACCTGCAGAATCCTGGTGCCGGCGAACCTGGCCGACAGCGCCTTGGTCGTTCTGTCGGCAACCCCGCAGGATGCAGGGGACATGGGGCCGATGCCGGACGAGCAGATCCAATCTTCGAA
Organism: Caldilineaceae bacterium; assembly: GCA_026705565.1. Classification (GTDB taxonomy): domain Bacteria; phylum Chloroflexota; class Anaerolineae; order Caldilineales; family Caldilineaceae; genus Bin34. Next base: position 6,341 of record JAPPAJ010000402.1, read on the forward strand.
TCGAACCTGAACATGGCACGCGTGATTTCCAGCCGGGACCGGCTGCTCGAGACCCCTTCCGGTGTGCGCCTGAGTCCGCGGATGCAACTGACGCTGGTTGGTCTGGCGGCCATTGCACTGGTCATCTTTCT
>JAPPAJ010000248.1 GCA_026705565.1 Caldilineaceae bacterium
CATCTTGATCCGATAGAGGTTGTCGGCACTCAGTCCGTCGCGGATGTCCTGTGGGATCAAGATCTTGCGTTCCGTCTGCGCAAGATCGCCCCACTCAGGCTTGAGTGTGGCCCAGAAGGAGAAGGTGGCGGACCAGTGCTGCGGCTCCAATAGGCGGCGCACCCCATCGGCAACATACTGGGGATCATCGGTCCAGTCGGGCCCATACTCGTAATCGGGGTTGTAAGGGTAGTTGGGATCGTAATGCCCCAGGGTCCGGACATGTGCCCACCATGCCTGCGGATCCATACGCAGGGGGATGTGGGGTTCGTGTTCCTCCTCTTCCACCCGGATCCCCGAAACCGGTCGGTCCAGAGTCCGTTCGACCTGCTCGGCGGCCGGTGGCAAAAGGGAATGCTGCGCTGCCATCGCGGTCTTCTTCCTATCTCTGTGCATCCGAAGGACAATGGTAAACCTTGGGACAGACTGTTGACGGGCGGATATCAACCGGACTCCTCCCGCCGAGGTCATCGCATCCGATTGAGGGACAGGGTCTTGAGCAAATGCCCCCGGTTGCGCCCGGCATGCCGGTTCGGGGTTGGGTTCAGTCTGCGAGCGTGAATGTCAATTGTCGAATCGGTGCTTCAGCACCCGTTCCGGCGTGCATGGTCGTCATGTTCCGGCTGCGGCATTCAGCCCTTGATGCCGGACACGGCGATGCCCTGGATGAGGAAGTGCCTGCGCTTTGGACAGCACCAGAATCACCGGGAGGATCATGAGTGTGGAACCCGCCATGACCAGGTTCCAGTGGGTACGCCCCACGAAGGCCTGCCGGAACAGGGCCGGGCCCCAAGCCACCGTGTACTTGGTCGGATCCCGCCACGGGTACAGGAGGGGACCGATGAAGCCGGTCCAACTGTTGATGAAGGTGAACACCACCACCGAGGCCAAGGCAGGTTTGGCCAGCGGTATGATGATGCGCCAGCAGATACCGAGTTCGTTGGAGCCGTCGATGCGCGCGGCGTCCGCCAGTGCGCGTGGCAGGGACCGAAAGAACTGGCGGAGAAGGTGGTCGTGTACAGGTTCTGCAATCGCTGGTTGGCAATGCGGCTCTCTCGGTACGGTAAAAGCCTGTGATGCGATTACCGTCCTGCTTGATCGATACTTGCGAGATAGATCAAGAGTCCATGTTCTGATTGAATAAGGAGGGACTCGTGAGCGGTGATATGGAAACCCGGATGAAGGCAAAACTTTTTTGGAACGGAGGGTTCCAAGCCGTGCGCTTGCCCAAGGAGTTTCACTTCGAGGGCGACGAGGCTCATATTCGCCGGGTGGGAACTGCGGTCATTCTGGAACTGGTGAGCCAGGACTGGGCTTGGCTGGATGCCATTCAAGGCACCTTTACCGAGGATTTCCTGGCCGACCGCCAACAACCCGACCATCAGGAGCGGGACGGACTGGAATCCCTGTTTGACTGATGCGGTTTCCGCTGGACACGAACGCGGTCATTGCCCTGTTCAACAACGCCTCGCCCGTCTGAGGCAGCGCGTGCGAGCATGCCAAGTGTTCAAATTGGCTTGTCGGTGATCGTCGCCTATGAGCTGTTTTACGGTGTGTTCAAGAGTCAGCGGCACGAACATAACCTGAGACGAGTGGAACGCGGAATCCATGCCAGGACAGAATTCATGACGACAAGGGCCTGCCAAGGTATGCGGCAGGTGGTGCAGGTGCCTGTACCCGCAAAAAAGGCACGTGATGCTGATGAACTTTCCGACTCCAGTCGCAATGTCTCGAACGCGGACGGAGCATTGCCACTCTGCTCAAGGACACACCTCTGCCTGTCGGCATTCTTCGCATCATCCTGCAGGACAACGGCCAGGTGGAAATCCACCATGGTGTGGATGAGTTCAGAGGTGTAACACGCACCCCTGCGGTCAAGCCGCGGTGGGTGTGGACAGGGACTATACCGACGCCTACACCGACAGTGACGGAGAGCGCCATGACCAAGGTCTGGGTGACGGCTATCCGCCGAGAGCGACTTCCTCAAGGTCAAGGAATGATGCTGGACCCGCATCCGTGGACGGCTCGTTGTGCAACTGCACGATTCGGCTTGGCGGAGACGCCCCCGGCGATTGCACGATGGTCGCTTCCAGGGTGAAAGCCCACGGTCCAGATTCCAGTACTGTGCTGCCTTCTACAATAGCCAACAACGATGCCGATGATCGGGACGTGTGAGACAGTGGCGAGTCAGTTCCAACCAGAATCGGGTTCGCGCAACGGAGCCTTGCCTGCGTTGGCGACAGGGACTTCGGAATTCGTGCAGTTGCGGAGCCAAGGGGAGGCCTATGTTGACAAGACAGCCGAGATTGCGCGCCTGCTTGCCCACCCGGCACACTACCTCTTTGTGGGCCGTCCCCGTCGGTTCGGCAAGACCCTCATGCTGTCGACTATCGAGTGTATGTATCAGGGACATCTGCCGGCACCAGGTCATACGCAGGTGGATTACAACGTGTTGTTTGAGGGCACTTCCTGGGGCGAGCGCGATCCCAAGGACAATGATTCGCATCCGGTGCTTCGGCTGGACATGGGCGACATCGAGGCGGCCAATCGGAACGAGTTGACCATGCAACTGGTGGGCATGGTGTTGGCACAGGCGCGACTTTGGCGTGCTCGGGGCCAGCCGACAGGGATGCCGCACGCCTGGCTTGACGGGGAAGCGGAATGTCCCGAAAGTCCCGGTGGTCTGCTGAGCCGACTGATTGCAGCCCTGAACGAGGGCTTGAAATCAGCTCCGGTGATCCTGATGGACGAGTTCGACACCCCGCTGATGGCCCTGCGCGACGCGGGGGCGTTGACCGATGTCAATCTGGGGCCCTTGCGCGGTTTCCTTCGTCGCTTCAAGAGTGAATCCGGCAGCCTGCACAAGGTGATCATGACCGGTATTACCCGCAAGGCCTACAACCATCTTCTGTCCGGCCTCAACAACGCAGAGGATCTGACGTGGGATCCCGGTTTCGCGTTGGTGTGTGGCTTTAGCGACTTGGATCTCGAGAGCCGGGAGCGTGGATTGGGACGCCACGTGGCGGAGGGCGCTCGCTCGCTGGGGATATCCGAGGCCGAACTGCGCCGACAGTTGCGGGAGCACTACAACGGCTACCACTTTGACTTGCGGGGGCGCGGTCCGGCCGTCTACAACCCCTGGTCCCTGGTCACGGCGCTGAAACTGCTGGAGACCGAAACAGGTACCGAGAATATCAGGGAAGACGGATGGCCCAGTCCCTGGGTCGAATCCGGCTCGGCCCGTCGACTGGCCACAAGCCTGCGCAGGAGTCCCGATTCACTGGTGGGGGTTCTGGAACGGGAACGTCGGCTGAGCCGCGATGCCATTAGCGAAGAGACGGAGCTTGGCCATCTGCTGTTGCAAACCGGTTACCTGACCGTCAAACCTGCAGGTGGGAGAGAGCCGCCGTACGCGACCTATCCCAACCGAGAGGTGGAGCAGGCCTTTCTACAGGAGTTGGAGAGGGAATATGGGGAAGCCGGGCATCCCGTTGCCTTCCGACGCCTCAAGCAGGCCATGGTCTCCATGGACTTCCAAGGGCTTCTTGTGCCCTTGGTCACATGGTTTCACGAATTCCCGAGCGAGAAGCTACGCAACGAGACAAGCCTGCATCTTCTGTTTCAGGCCCTCTGCAGTTTTCTGGGCCTAAACTACACCGCCGAGTTGCACGAGGGAGGAGGCCGTCCGGACTTCGCCATTCTGATGCCAGGTCACGCCTGCGTGTTCGAGATGAAGTATGGCGTGGACCATGCGCGCGCAGGAGCGGCACACCAACAAGCCGATGCGCGGGACTATGGGCGCGGATTGGTGTCCAGCCACGAGTGTGTCACACGCCTTGCGTTGTACCTCTGGCGGGAGAATGAGGCAGGATCGCTGCATATCGCGGCTGCATGCAAGGAGTTGCATGCGGATAGGGATCCAACCAAGGAGCAGTGGGTGTCCCTTCCGGCTGAGGGAAGTCCGCTACCTGAAGGGACTGTGTGGCCCGGTTGAACATGGAAGTGCCACACAGCTCGGCCCGGGTATAGAAACAGAGGCGCATGAAGCCCCCGACCGCGGTGACGGTCAAGGACAGAGGCTAACCGGTCAGCACCGGGTCGATGGTTAGGCGAGAAGCGCGGTTGGCAAGAAGGCGGGACAACAACAACGGTGGCGCACCATCGGCATGGTGGGAACTCAGGTTGTGGTGGTGGTCCACATTTGGTCTGATTGCGGTACGGGGATCGGGCGTATCATTTCGGCACGAAAGGCGGCGACACATGCGAGGAAGGCCCATGAAGAAGGACATGGCTGAGTTGCCAACGGACACTCAAGCGCAAATTCGGGCGTTGGAGGCTCTGCCCGACGACCAAATCGACACGACCGATGCCCCGGAGATTCTCGATTGGTCCGATGCCAGGCGCGGAGTCTTCCACCAGCCTGTGAAGCAACAGATTACGCTGAGGATCGACGCGGACATCATTGCCTGGTTCAAGGCCCACGCTCGTGATGGTCGCGGCTACCAGACGGACATCAATAGCGCACTCCGCGAGCATGTCAAGAGGGAAACCCGTTCCGCAAACCAAGCTTGATCCGCGGAGCCGGTGATGAAGTGTCAAGCATCTTGAAGGAGGTCCTTTGGTTGGGTGGGGTGAAGTGTTCAAAATCATCCATCTCCATTGACCCTGTCTCGGATTCGTTGATGTTGATCAGAGCCAATTTGCCCAAGATCTTCTCTTGCTGTAGTTGTCAAGCTTGGTGGTGCCCATGCCTGCGACAAGGGTGCTGGAGGGCTTAGTGTGCTCAATAGTCCGAGCACGCAGCCAAACCGAGGTCAAGCCATAAGCGGTACACTGCGGAGGATTCTTTCGCGGATCGTGCGGCCTTATGGTCGCCAGAGGCAAGTCCATATGCCACCAGTGCAGAACACAACCCCAGGGATGTTGAGCGTTGATGCACTGCACTCAACCGTCGAAGATGGCTCAATCGACACGGTCATCCTCGGGTTTCCCGACTTGTATGGTCGGCTGATGGGGAAACGGTTGGACGCTAGTTTCTTCCTAACCGACGTGGCCGGGGGGACTCACGTCTGTGACTATCTATTCACGGTAGACATGGAGATGGAACCAGTCTCCGGTTACGAGTTTTCAAACTGGGAACTTGGGTACGGTGATGCGCATTTGTCACCGGACCTTGGAACTCTTCGCACGTTGTCATGGCTCGATCGGACTGCCCTGGTGCTCTGCGACGCACAGCTGGAACCCGGTCACGAACCTGTAGCGGTTGCACCCCGTTCAATACTGCGTTGCCAACTTGACCGGCTACGTTCCCAGGGATATGAAGCAATGGCAGGATCGGAACTGGAGTACTACCAGTACCGGACTTCCTACGCCGATGCCGCCCAGCAGGAGTATCGTGGGCTGACTTCGGCCGGATGGTACCTGGAAGACTACAACCTGTTGCAAGGATCGAGGACTGAAGACCTCAACGGAGCCTTCAGGAGGCATCTCGCGGCATCCGGGGTCCCCGTCGAATCGACCAAGGGCGAGTTCGGTAGGGGACAGCATGAACTAAATATTCGCTATGCCCCAATGCTGGAGATGGCCGATCGCCATTTGGTTCTGAAGCAGGCAGTGAAGGAGATCTCGGACCAACTCGGATGCAGTGTCACCTTCATGGCCAAGCCGGACGCCAACCAGGCCGGTTCGAGTTCCCATCTCCATGTGAGTCTGTGGACGCCCAACAACGTTGAGATGACGAACGCGTTTCCTGGCAGCGGCAACCTCAAAGGCATCGCCTGTTCTGATGTGTTCCGTTGGTTCTTGGGCGGGTGGATACGATTTGTACCGGATGTGATGGTGTTCTACGCGCCCACCGTCAATTCATACAAGAGATTTGAACCCGGGAGCTGGGCACCAACAGCGATGGCATGGTCACCCGACAATCGAACTGCCGGTTTCCGTGTGGTAGGTACAGGATCGAGCCTTCGGATTGAATGCCGCATCCCCGGAGCTGACGCAAACCCATACCTGGCATACGCAGCGGCTATCGCCTCAGGGCTGACCGGAATTGAACACCGGATTGAACCGCCGCCGGCGTTCATCGGAGATGTTTATGCAGCATCCGAAGAGAAGATGCTACCGGGGAGCCTTGAGGAGGCTGCCAAGAGTTTCGGGAACAGTGAAATGGTGCGTTCCGCTTTCGGCGCGGACGTTGTCGCGCATTATGTGCACTTCTTCAACACTGAGGTGCAAGCACACCGGAAGGCTGTAACCGATTGGGAGAGAATGCGCTATTTCGAGCGGATTTAGCCTCGCACACTGTTTGAGGGCACTGCCTGGGGTGAGCGCGATCCCAAGGACAATGATTCGCATCCGGTGCTTCGGCTGGACATGGGCG
>JAPPAJ010000385.1 GCA_026705565.1 Caldilineaceae bacterium
CTATCCTCAATGGTCTTTTCCACTCCAGGTTCCCGATCGGTTGTCCGGTGCGGACGTTGGGAACCAAGTGACAGCAATTGAACCAGGAAATCGGCGAGGACTCCGGACAGGTTGGGTATGGAGAGATCCCGACCAAGTCCGGCCAAGGGAGCCCGCGACACCATTGAAGCTACTACGGTCTGATGGGAGTGCATGATTCCTGTACGATCTGCCGGCAAGTAATGGGCACGATGGCTCATCGGGCCGACCATAGTGGTGCCAACAGAGTCAGTGAGATTTGCAACAAATGCCTTCCAATGTTGCTGCCACCTATGGGGATCATCATCCTGTGGTCTCGATCCTGGCAAATCCGTAAGACGTACAAAATTATCAATGAACATCCTGTCCGTCCTCAATACCGTGGATTGAGACACGGAATGGGAGGAGTTGAGCTCGTGTCCGATCAAAGTGAATTCATACTTCCAATCACTGGAAGGCTTCAGTTTGTCACTGGATGCAATTGAGAATCTTGCTGCCACGTCTTGGCCGTGGCGAACAAGCCAAAATGGATCCTCCCTGCCAAAACACCTGGCCAACTCTCGACGCATCATTTCGTTCCATGTTTCGGTAGGCTGGAGATGGGGTCGAATGATGTCGGCAAAGGTTGCTTGGCAACTCCACGAGAGTGTCGGTAAGGTCCTTTGGGGCCGAATGTTGGTCGGACCAGTCTTTAAACATCCGCCAACTGGAAAGGATATCGATGTTGGCGTCCAATTGTTTAATGTATTGCCGGAATATGCCTCCATAAAAAAATGGATGACTTGAAAACATCAAAGGCAATGATGGTGAATCACCGCTAAAAATCCTATGCAAGGCATAAACGAGAATCGCAAGATACGATTTGCCGGTGTTGCTTGGGCCCACAAAGACGGTGAGCGGCCTCAGATCGACTTTTGCATCCACAATCGGACCGTAGTTGGATGCTTCGAGCCGAATGCTTGAGGGACGGTGATTGGTCATTGATTGCATGTCAATCTGCTCTGCGCTTCGGAGCCATCCTACCAAATCCAAGGAATGAGTTTGGCAGGCGTCGCTGTGCGTGGGATTGGGCGGTCAATGTCTTAGGATAGACCCACGTTAGGCACCGAGACTCGCCCACGCGGGCGACTCATTCCACGTACGACCGTCCAGCAGACGGCCTGCGGTCTTCTTACTCATCCGCTTGCCCGTGGCCTGAGTCGGTCCCAGGAACTTTCGCCCCCAATCCCAACGTCGACGCTCCCCGCCAACTGCGGATCAGGCTTTCGCCTGTTCAGTACCATGTTGATGTTCCGCTGGATGTGATCGGCGGCACCTACCACTGGAGGACTACCTGCTCAAGGTTCCGTCCCAATACAATGCGGTGGCCCTGTGCGGTTCCATGTCCAAGGAACGGGGACGGCCTGTGTCAGACTCATGGAATGCAACAGCCTTGTGAAGTGCAATGGGAGACTGGGGGAATGAAGTCCCCTGACAGGTGTCTGTCAGGCGGCAGCGGCCGCTCGGCAGGTCGATCCAATGGGGACTGGCTGGCGCTGCGACATTGCCCCAGTCCCGAGGGTGAGGCTTCCTGATGCCCGTTTCTCTTGCCATGCCCCAGTTTGGCCAGAGTGTCACCGAAGGGACGGTGGCCGCCTGGCTGAAGTCCGAAGGCGATTCCGTCGAGCGCGACGAAAGTCTGCTGACCATCTCGACGGACAAGATTGACACGGACCTGCCATGTCCCGAAACCGGGGTTCTGCTCCGGGTGTGTGTGGCAGAAGGCGAGACCGTGGCCGCCGGCACGGTGTTGGCTTGGGTGGGGCAGGCCGGCGAGGAAGTTCCCGACGCGTCCGCATCGCCGACGGATGCGTCCGTTCCGGCACAGGCACCGAACCAGGCCGAACCGGTTTCTTCTCCCAAGCGAAGACCGGTGCGCTCAGCGGGTGGCCGTACGGGTTTCCTGTCGCCCGTGGTGGCCCGGCTGGCTGCGGAACACAACGTGGACCTGGACGCCATCCGGGGGAGCGGCCGCGGCGGCCGCATCACGCGCAAGGACATTGAAAGGCACATCGCCGACCGCAGCACCGGTACTGCGGTGCGCGACCCGGACACCGCACCGCAACCGCTGACCCCGATGCGGGCCGCCATTGCGGAACACATGAGCCGCAGTGTGCGGACCAGTCCCCACGTGACCACGATCCACGAGTTCGACATGGGGGCCGCAGTTCGCCATCGGGCCGATCACCGGGTCGCATGGGAGGAGCGCGGCCTCAGGGTCACGCTTCTGGTCTATCTGATGAAGGCCGCGACGGAGGCGCTGCTGCAGGTGCCCGCCGTCAACGCCAGCCTGACCGCGGAAGGCATCCGGCAGTTCGCGGAGGTACACCTGGGCATGGCCGTGGCCGTGCAGGGTGGACTGATGGTGCCCGTGGTTCGCGATACCCAGACCATGTCGCTGGAGGACATGGCCGCCGCGCTGGCAGGCGTGACGGAAAAAGCCCGCGCCAGGAAACTCAAGGTCGAGGATCTGGAGGGAGGCACCTTCACCATTACCAACCACGGGACCGGAGGCAGCGTGGCCGGCACGCCCATAATCCATCAGCCCCAGGCGGCCATTCTGGGCTTCGGGACCGTGGTCAAGCGGCCGGTTGTGCGCGGCAGCAGTCACCTTCTGCCGGACGCCGACGATGCCATTGTGATTCGGCCCGTAGCCTTCTGCAGTCTGTCCTTCGACCACCGCCTCCTGGACGGGGCCGTGGCCGACGAGTTCATGGCCGCGGTGCACACGAGCCTGCAACAGTGGTCCTGACGGGCTGTCCATCTGCGACAATTTCGTTATGAAAAGGGATACGCAACTGGCAGTCATCGGTGGTGGACCGGGCGGCTACGCCGCGGCCATCCGTGCCTCGCAGCTGGGGTTCAAGGCCACCTTGGTCGAAAGGGAGCACCTGGGAGGCGTGTGCCTCAACTGGGGCTGCATTCCGTCCAAGGCCCTCATCCATGCAGCCGACGTGCTGGAGAGCCTCAAGAACGCCACCGACCTGGGCATTGGCATCGGCGAAATTGTCCTGGACTTCGGCCGCACGCATGCCCGCAGCCGTACGATTGTGACGAAGCAGGCCCGCGGCCTGCAGTTCCTGATGCGCAAGAACGGCATCGATGTGGTGGAAGGCCGGGCTTCGCTCCGGGATGCCCACACGATCAGGGTTGAGGGTGCGGACGGTTCCGCCTCCGATCTGACAGCCGACCACATCCTGTTGGCAACGGGTGGCAGACCCCGGGAACTGCCGGGGCTGCCCTTCGACGGCGAGACCGTCCTTTCGTCGCGGCATGCCCTCGATCTGTCGGAGCTTCCCGACCGGGCGGTGATCGTGGGTGGCGGTGCCATCGGCGTGGAGTTTGCCTGGTTGTGGCATTCCTTCGGGGTGGCCGTGACCGTGGTCGAGTTTGAGGACCAGTTGCTGCCGCAGGAGGATGCCGACGTTGCGGCCGAACTGACCAAGCGGTTCCGGGGCCGCGGCATCAAGGTGCTGACCGGGCAGGGCGCCGACGGCTGGGACGCCGGGACGGGCGAACTGTCGGTACGCGACCGGCACAGCGGCGATGCGACCCGGTTGGCGACCGATCTCGTGTTGGTGGCGGTTGGAATTCGGCCCAATACCGAGAACCTGAATCTGGTCGAACTGGGCATCGCCCTGGATGCCCAGGGATTCGTGCAGGTCGACGAGCGGCTCCGGACATCGGTGCCCCACATATATGCGGCCGGGGACTGCACCGGGCGTCTGCCCCTGGCCCATGTCGCCATTGCCCAGGGCGTGGCGGCCGCCGAGACCATGGCCGGCCAGGAGCCGGAGCCGCTTACGGAAGAGCGGTACCGCTTCATGCCGCGCTGTACCTATGCCTCGCCGCAGGTGGCCAGCCTGGGTTGGACCGAGGCACAACTCAAGGCGGAGGAAATCCCCTACAATGCGGGCATGTCCAGCCTGTTCCCGAACGGCCGGGCGCGGGCCGTGGATGCCGGCAACGGCTTCGTGAAGATTCTGGCCGGCGATCCCTACGGTGAAATCCTGGGCGTGCACATGGTTGGAGCCGAGGTTACGGAGCTGTTGCCGTCCTTGACCCTGGCCCATATGATGGAGCTCACGCCTGTGGAAATCGCGCAGACCGTCCATGCCCATCCCACCCTCAGCGAGGTGGTAATGGAGGCCGCTGCCGCGGTTGAAGGCCAACCACTCCACGCATGACGACCGAAACCGCGCTCGCCACCGCGGAAACTCCCGCGGAAACTCCGGAGGTCGCGCCGGGCCGCAAGTGGCTGTTTGGCCTGGCCCTCGTCACGACCATCGGCTTGCTCGTGGCCGGGGTGGCGTTTGGGGCGCCCCTGGCGTTCTGGACCTGGCACATTCATCAGGCCGGGATGCAAATGGAAGAGGCGGTGGCCTGGCCCGAGCCGCGCTACAGCGACGCCCTGCCGAGCTTGCAGGACCCGACGCTGCTGAATTCGGTGCGCCGAGACCTGGATGCCGCTCGGCGCTGGCGACCCAACCATTTCCACGCCCATCGCATGGAAGCCGTCACGCACATGGCGGAAGGCAATTGGCTGGCCGCGGAACGCGCCATTGAAGCGGCGGTAGCGGGAGCCGAACGCAATCCGCTGGTGCAGTTCGACCGGGTACTGATCCACGAGCAGATGATGGATCATCTGGCCGCCCATCCCGGCCAGGGGGTTTGGCAGGCGGTTCAGGATCAGCAGGGAACGCTGCTGCGGCCGGCGGCCGATCGGGTGTGCGCCTACCTGGACCGATCCACGGACTGCGATGTGGTCAACCAGACCGTCCCCCTGCCGGTGCACGGCATCGATCCGATCCTGATGCGGGAAGGGAGACTGTTGGCGGTCCTGAGTGCGGAGCCGATTGAGATCGAAGTGTTCGTGCCACCCGCCGCGCCGTGGCTGGTGTTTCTGGCCGGGGTGCATCCGGAAAGTTCGCCGCCCCCGCCGGCCGGAGTCCGATTGACCATTACCGTTCAGGGCGAGGGCCAGACCGACTGGACCCAGGTGTCGGAAGTGGTCCTGCCGCCCGACAGCCAGTCCACCGGGTGGATTCCGGCCCAGGCGGATCTGGGGCGCTGGAGGGGTACCGCAGTCCGGTTGCGTCTGGGCGCGGCACCCTTCGGTCCGGCCGTTGGCTGGGCCGACCTTTCGTTCCAAAGCGCGGTCAGCGCCGCCTTTGCCATGCGCACACCCGAGCAGCACTGGCAGCAGTCCCTGCTGGCCGGCGGTTTCCGCAGCAGCGATTTTCAGGCCTTGGCCCAGGAGGCGGAGAACCGGGGCCAGGAGGACCGGTCGGCCGCCTGGCAGCGCCGGGCCGATGTGGTGGCCGCACACGAACCGCCCCCGGCATCGCCATAGGCCCGGCGACCGCGCCCCGGGTTTCCGTCAACGTTTTCCATGGCACGCAGCGCGCAGATTGATGTGGCCGTGCGGTTCTCGGAGACCGATCTCATGGGTGTCGCACACCACGCCGCCTGGGTAACGTGGCTGGAGATGGGGCGCCTGGCACTGATTGACGGCAGCGGCCTGCCCTACACGGAGATTGCCAGGACCCACCATCTGTCGGTTGTTTCAGTCAGCCTCCGCATCCGCAGGCCGCTCGTGTTCGGCGACACGGCGCGCATCACCACAGTGCTGGACAAGGTCGGCAGCCGTAAGGTCTGTTTCGTCTATGAACTCCACCACAGGGACAGTGGCGTCCTGGTCGGCACCGGAGCCACCGAGCATGTCTGCGTGGATTTGGAGGGACGGTCCAGTCGCCTCCCGGACCGGGTGGTGGCTGCCCTCCACCACGAACCTGCGCCGTCGCGCTGAGTGGCCGGTCTGTCGAAAGGTAAAATTAGGAAATTACATACCTGAATCAGCACGGGATGAATGCTACAATAAGCGGAAGCCGCGGGTGCGACAACACCACACGGCTCCCTGACAGGCAGGTTGAACATGACAACCCGGACTGCTGACTCCCAATCTACCACTCCAGAACCAACCGCACGGCGCAACGAGCGGTACCGCGTGCGGTTCGATAGTGCGCGGCAGGCCGCGTTCTGCGCGCAGATTGCGGGCGCGAGCCGGTTCGTGTACAACCTGCAGCTGGCGATCTGCGAGTGGTACTACGCCGAATGGATGAGCGACAAGGATGTGTGTCCCGACGCCAAGCGGCCCAACACCGCGGAGTTCACGCTCAACAAGTGGTTCACGGTGATTCGCAACCACCCGCAGGAAGAATGGTTCCAGGCGTTCCTGCGTTCGGAACAAGGGCAGCCCTACGCGGACCGGGATCTGTCCTGGCTGCGGGATCTTCCGTATGCTCCGGTACGGCATGCCGCCAAGTACCTTTCGGGTGCCTACACGCGGTTCTACAAGGC
>JAPPAJ010000312.1 GCA_026705565.1 Caldilineaceae bacterium
TGCACATGCGGCGCACCGTGCGCCGGCGGCTGCAGCGCATGCGCAAGGGTAAGGACAAGAGCCTGCTAACCCCGGAGGATGCGGCCGTGCTGCGGGGGGTGGTGCGGGAGCTGCCCCTGTGGGGCGGCCAACTGCTGCTGGTCTGCTGCGAGTGGGCCCACCAGGGCGGGGTCCGGCTGTCGCCGCCCGTGCTGGCCCTGGTGGAGCATGTCATGGACCGCTGGAACGACCTCGTGCGCTGCGTGCGCGACCCCTCCGTCTCCCCGGCACGAACCGGCTGGAGGGTTGGTTTGGCCGCGTCAAGCCCCGGGCACGGCTGGCCCGCGGCCTGAAGACGCCGCAGGGCGCACAGGCCTTCCTGCACCTGCTGGCCGGAAACCTGGCTTGAAGCCGGCCGTCCAATCAGGACCGGGGAGAAGGAGCCGTTCATGTCCAACTGAACTGTTTTCAACGAAAGTGAAACAGTGCCGCGCCGGTCCCGGCCTTGACGGGGGGGCTGGTTCATACGCCCGAGGACGCGTGTGGCGCGAGGACTGAAGGACCAAGACAGGGCCCCAGCTTCGTGCGTCGGATGGCCAGCGGCATGGCCCGAACCAACGCGCGGAATCTGCTGGTACGGAGGATGCCCATGACGGCCCGGAACCCAAATCAACGAGATTGAAACAGTGCCTCGGGTTCCGCAACAGACCAACCTGGAATGAAATCTTTGTAGAATGACATCTCCATGTAGCGGGAGGCGGAACATGCCTGCGGTTGATGTACAGGTACGGACGTCCGCCACGGAGGCGGCCAATGGTTGGGTTCGGGCTCCAACCATGGACATTGCCGATCCGGACATGACGCGGGAAGCACGCCAAGCGCGGGCCGCTTGGCGACGGAAGCACCTTGATGAATGGCACCGCGATCTGAAGGCCCTGTACCACTTCGATCCGGGGTTCATCTATGACCCCGCCCACGAATATGACCAGGAATCCACCACCGACCCCGACTATGGGGCCGACGGCGTCCACTTTCTTGAATTCGATGCGGATGGCGTTGTGAGTCCTCTGGAAAAACGGGCGCGGAAAGTCCAGGAGCACAGTGCCGGCACGGCCGCGGACACGCTTGCCCATACGGATCTTGAGGCGGACTATGAAGTGGAAGTCCGCTTCCGCCCCGACACCATCGCACGCGTCAACCAAGCCACCAACGAAAGCCACCCTGTCAGAAAAGGCGTGCGACCGGACATGCTGGTGCGGGCAGCCATGTCGGTGCTGGAACGAGAACGGTGGATGCCCAATGGCATCCTGAGGCTCGACCTGGACGCACCTGTCCCGCCGCTGGTGCTGGAAGTGGTGTCCGAAGGCTCGGCGAATCGGGATCTCCACTACAAGAAGCTCCTGTATGCCGCGGCGGGGGTCTCGGAGTACCTGGTGTACGACCTCGGCGGCAAGCGGGGATCGGATTCGCCTCGGGAACTCCTGATGTACCGGCTGGAAGGTGGTTCCTACCGGCAGGAACCCGCCGCGGACGAGTACTGGAGCAACGTGTTTGGCACGCATGTGCGCTTCCAGCCGGACGCGCGGGAACGCGATGAGGAGTTTCGCGGGGTGACAGAAGAGGAACGCTCCCCCCCACGCTTCCAGTGGTGGGACCCTGACACCGAACGCTGGCGGGACCGTGAAACCAACCGGGAGCATGAACGGATCGTTGAAGCCGTGGAGGCTATGCGTTTGTTCCTGGAAGATGTGTTGTCGACGGCGGTCTTGGACCGCATCGAGAGTGTCTGGCGCTGTAACGGACCTCCCGAAGGCTATCTCCAGGCCATCCACGCCGTTCTGCAAACACCCGCGGCATGGAGAATGCTGTTGCCGGACAATCCGGAAGGTGACAGCGATCCGGACCAGCCGACCGCAACGCGCAAGCCGGGACCAACCCTCGGTACCCGGTAGTGCAATGAAGGTGGGTCAGCGGTAAGGCTTGGACACCGCAGCATTCCCCGCACCGGTGCGGGGAAGTTGATCAAACCTGTTGCCCAAAGGGCCGCGACCTTCCGTCCTGTATCCTGAATACCGTCCTTGGAACCATCGCCGTTCCGTCATCACCTTTCATAAGGCCGCCATGGAGAACTTCCAGCACCCGCGCGTGACCGCCGACACCGATCCGGAACTTGTGGACTACATGTTCGATCTGCACGGCTACATGATCCTGGACCAGGCCATTGCCAAGCAGGACCTGGACGAGATGAACCAGTGGGTCGACGACCACTGGTCTTATGTCAAAAATCCCCGCCCCAAGACCGACCGCGCCGAGGTAGATCCCTGGATTGGCCATGTCGAAACCCACAGCTACAGCGAGGACGACGGCGTCAACTTCCAGAACATTGTGGAAGGGGGGCCGGTCTTCGAGCGGCTGATCGACTATCCCGCCTGGCTGCCGCTGGTCAAGCGATACGTCAACGAGGTCAACGGCCTGTCAATCCACGAAAACCTCCTCAACGTGCGGGGACCGGGCGGCTTTCTCTGGATCCACAGCGGCGGGCACGCGCCCCTCTTCTACT
Organism: Caldilineaceae bacterium; assembly: GCA_026705565.1. Classification (GTDB taxonomy): domain Bacteria; phylum Chloroflexota; class Anaerolineae; order Caldilineales; family Caldilineaceae; genus Bin34. The sequence goes on from JAPPAJ010000312.1 coordinate 2,540, forward strand.
TCACCTTTCGGCAGGCCAACACGGGCGAGTGGATGGTGGGGCAGATCAACATCCTGATGGCCCTGGGCGACATCGGACCCGGGGACGGGGCCACCTCCATCGTGCCCGGCAGCCACCGGGCCACGCTGGCCCATCCCCGTCTGGTGCGGGAAGGTCAGGGCATCATCGCCGCAGTCGACGAACGGGAAGCGGCGGGCACCGCCTATGGCGCCAAGGAGGTCTACCTCAAGGCCGGCGACGCCCTGTTCTTCGCCGACTGTGTCACCCACGGATCGGCGGAACGGACCAATCCCGGCTACCGGCGCGCCGTTATCTACCGCTATTCGCCGCGAACCCTGCGGACGCGGTTCAACTACCAGCTGTCGCCGGAACTGGAGCAGCGACTCACCCCACAGCGCCTGGAAATCCTGCAGCCCATCGAACCCCGCTCCCCGGATCGCATCAAGCCGTTCACACGATGAACCGGACGGGAGAGGACACGGAGCGCACCGCCCCGGACCTGTCATTGGTGCTGGTCAGCTGGAATGTCTGGGACCATGTGCGTGCCTGCCTGGACGAACTGGAAGCACACAGCCGCGCCACCGGTGAGGCCACTGTCCGCGCGCTGCCCTCCACGGAAGCCGGACAGCCCACTCTGACGTTCGAGGTGGTGCTGGTCGATGCCGCCAGCGGCGATGCCACCCCGGACCTGGTCCCGGTCCGCTTTCCCTGGGTCCGGTTCCTGCCGCAGCAGGACAACACCGGCTTCTCGCGGGGCAACAACATCGGATGGCGGGCAGCCCGCAGCGGATCGGTTTTCCTGGTAAATCCGGATACGTTGATCAACCCCGCAGCTCTCCGTGAATTGCACCGAGCCCTGTGGAGCCGTCCCGACATAGGCCTTGTGGGGCCCCGCCTGGTGCGGAGCAACGGCGAGCTGCAACCGTCGCGGCGCCGGTTCCCCCAACGCCTGACCGGCTTCTGGGAAAGCACCTGGCTGGGTCGTGCCTGGCCCGAGAACCCGTGGGCCCGGCGCTACCACTGCCGGCAATGGCCGGACGACTTTCGACAGGAGGTGGACTGGCTGGAGGGCGCGGCCCTGATGGTGCGGAGGGACGTGCTGGAGGGAGTCGACGGATTCGACGAACGCCTGTTCATGTACAGCGAGGAAACCGACCTCTGCCTGCGCATCCGGGAGGCCGGTTGGCGCATCCAATATTGCCCCGAGGCGGAAATCATTCACCACGGCGGGGTAAGTTCGGATCAGGTACCGGCCCAGACCCACATCATCTTCAACACCAGCAAGGTCCTTTATTACCGCAAGCACTTCGGCGTGTTGTGGGCCGAGCTCCTGCGCCGGTTCCTGCTGTGCGAGTTCGCCCTGCAACTGGGACTGGAATTTGCCAAACTACTGGTTGGCCACCGTGTTGCGCTGCGGCGCGACCGGCTCCACAGCTATTGGCGAGTCCTCGGCACCGGGCTGCGTCCAACAGGCTGACATACTAGGATTCAGAGGAATCAAACCACCCATGGCAACACAGAACAATGCCCCGGCGGGGGGCATGCGCGACTTCCTGCCCGTGGAGGCCGGCCGACGGCAGGCGGTAATTCACACGATCCAGGAGGTGTATCGCACCTGGGGTTTCCTGCCCTTGGAGACTCCTGCCCTGGAGCGGCTCGCAACGCTGCAGGGCAAATATGGCGAAGAGGGCGAGAACCTCATGTACAAGGTTCTCAAGCGCGGGGCCAAGCTGGACAGGGCCCTGGCTTCCGACCCGCGGCCGGACGACTTGGCCGACATGGGCCTGCGCTACGACTTGACTGTTCCCCTGGCCCGGGTCATGGCAGCCCATCAGGCCGACCTGCCCGCCATCTTCAAGCGCTACCAGATCCAGTCGGTGTTTCGCGCCGACCGCCCGGCGCGCGGCCGCTACCGGGAATTCAGCCAGTGCGATGTGGACATCGTCGGTGTCGCGGGGGTGGACGCCGAAGCCGATGTGCTGGGTGCCGCCGCCGAAAGCCTGTGCCGCCTGGGATTCAAACAACCGGACGACTTCACGCTGCGGCTCAACCACCGCCAGGTACTGGCGGGGCTGCTGGCCCGGGCCGGTATTCCCGAACAGCTTGCCGGCGAGGCCATGGTGGCCGTCGACAAGGCGGACAAAATCGGACTGGACGGTGTACGGCGCGAACTGGCGGAGCGCGGCATTGCCCCGGCCGCCGGCGACACCTTCCTGACGATGGCCTCCGACATGTCGGAACTGGCGTCCACGAAGGAATTGCTAACCATACTGGCCGACTGGCTGGGCGACTCCGGTCCGACTGGGGAAGGGGTTGCGGATTTGAAGCAGTTGACCGACCTGCTGGAAGCGGGACCCGCGGCCGGCCGCTATCGCATCGACCCGCTTCTGGCCCGGGGTCTCGGCTACTACACCGGAGCCATCTACGAAGTGCAGTTTCCCGACTTCTCGGGTTCCGGCGGCGGCGGCGGACGCTACGACAATCTCCTGGGCATGTTCTCGGGCCGTTCGGTGCCAGCCTGTGGATTCAGCTTTGGCCTGGAGCGAATTCTCCTGATCATGGCCGACCGAGCCATGTTTGGAGTCGGGATGGAACGGGGACCGCAGGTATTGGTGGCCCAGATGGATCCAGCGGTCGCCGGCCACGTACACCGCGCGGCGAACCAGTTGAGGCAAGCCGGCCTGCGTACGGACCTGTATCCGTCAGCCGGCCGTCTGGGCCGACAGTTCCGGTACGCCGAGAGCCAAGGGATCCGCTATGTGGCCCTGGCCGGAACCAGCGAGGCCGAGACCGGACAGCTGTCGGTCAAGGACTTGGAGACTGGTGAACAGACAACCCTGCCCCTGACCGACGCCGTGGCGCACCTCAAGGCCCTTCTGAACTGATACCCGACAACGAGCCATGAACATGTTGCACAACAATCTGAAAACCCGCCTGGCAGAAGGCAGGGTTCCGGTCGGCCATATGATTTGGGAGTTCGCCACCCGGGGGATGGCGACGATGGCGGAGGCCGCCGGCCTGGACTTCGTCCTCATCGACATGGAGCACGGCCCTTTTTCGGCCGCGCAGGTGGCCGACTTGATCACCTGGTTCCGGGGCACCTCCGTGACGCCGATGGTACGGGTGCCGATGCCGGAATACCACTTCATCGCGCGCATGTTGGACGCCGGAGCCCTGGGCATCATGACTCCCAACGTACGGGACGGTGCAACCGCTAGGCACATTGCCCAGTCCGTGCGCTATGCGCCCATGGGCCGGCGAGGCCTGGGGCTGGGGGGCTCGGTGTCCGGCTACGAAGCGGTGGATTTCCGGTCCTTCATGGAAGCCAGCAACGAGGCGGTCACCATCATCAATCAGATCGAAAGCCAGGAGGGACTGGACAACTTGGAAGAGATTGCGGAGGCGGGCACGGACGTGCTTTGGGTGGGACAGGCCGACCTGTCCCAGTCGTTGGGCATTCCGGGGGAATTCGGCCATCCCAGGTTCAAGGCCGCGCTGGCCCGGGTGGTGGACTGCGCCAAGACCCATGGCCTGGGCGCGGGCATCCAGCCGACCGACGCAGAACAGATGGTGGAGTGGCGGGACGCGGGTTTCAACGTGATCTCCTACAGCGTTGACACCGCCGTGTACGCAGCGGCGCTGGTCGCGGGTTGCGAGGCCGTACGCGACACCAACTGTGCCAGGATCTGAGCGAGTCTGGACAGAACCATCAGCCATGACAAGCAAAGCCAGGCTCAAACCAACGTCAACGAAAGTGAACCTGTGCCGAAACAGGGCACAGGTTCACTTTCGTTGCTGCGGCACTGGACGCGCGCACGGCAAACTTGA
>JAPPAJ010000015.1 GCA_026705565.1 Caldilineaceae bacterium
GTTCACATGGGGCTTCGTCCGCTCAAATACCGCCTTGGCCATCTTCCGTTTCCTGCGAGCTGTTCAGTGCATGCATGTTTGTATCGGCGAACCACCGCGCCGGCCGACCACCGCCTGTCGGCACGGGGGCTGGAGAGCCCACAACCGGACTTGAACCGGTGACCTCCTTCTTACCAAGAAGGTGCTCTACCGACTGAGCTATGTGGGCCCGGGGCATGGGCGAGGGCGGATTCGAACCACCGAAGGCGATCGCCGTCTGATTTACAGTCAGATCCCTTTGTCCACTCGGGCACTCGCCCCTGTTTGGCATGTAGGTGGGCATCCCTGAGGCCGGCAGAGCCGACGATCGGACTCGAACCGATAACCACTTGTTTACAAGACAAGAGCTCTGCCGATTGAGCTACGTCGGCCCGAACCATGTCCAGACGCCGTGGTGATCCGGGAGCCGGAACGCCGATGTGCGGACAGTCCGGGACGGACCAGTATCAGGGACAGCTTTCCTCCTTCCGTACCACAACAGATCGGCCGACCATGATAGTGCAGGCCACGGGCAAGTTTCAAGATTTCCGCCACACGGATGGGCCTCGAAGCCGGAGCATCCCGTCCGCAAGCAGCGCGCCCGTTGGGACTGCCGGTTCCCTTACATAAGACTGTGGATGGGGCACTCGTGCTTGTCGGATGGCCGTCGCGGGATTCGGAATGCTTCGCCCTTTGCGGCGGAAGTGCGCCGGGCAGCCTGTCCGGTGCAGCCGACGCCAACCGAAACCGGAGCGGTCACGACCAACGGCAACCGGATCGCCCCTACAGGGTTTGGCTTGGTTGTCATCCTGCCTTTCGGTGTCATGGGGTGGGCCGTCCGCAAACCAACAAGTTGCACCCATGGCTACAATGCGAGTCCGAATCGACAAGCTTGGGTGCCTGGTCCCGTCCATCGGGACTCCGGGCACTGTTGCAATTCCCATCGAGCCACACCCGTGTATCCGGCACACCTGCCCCCGCTGCACACCAGCGAAGCTTCGTTTGTCAACATTCGCCGGTCCCAAGGTCTGTACGTGGACAAGACCGGCTACTTGCGCGATTTGCTGGCACTGGGTCCGAAGCCTCTGGACGGGGGGAGCAGAAGTCTCAAGCACAAGTACCAGTTCCTGGCGCGGCCCCGACGCTTTGGCAAGAGTCTGTGGGTCTCCACGCTGGCCGCGTGGTTTCAGGGCGCACCAGCGTTCGGCTTGGACCCCGGTGGTTCCGTGCGGAGGGATTGGGGTTCGCATCTGCTTGCGGAATCCCAGTGGCTGTGGGAAGGCTTGGACGGTGAGGGTTGGCATGGCGCCCACGGATGGCATCCGGTGGTCCACCTGACCATGTCCGACCTTGTCACCCATGACGCCAACAAACTGGAGCAGGGACTGTCCCACCTGATGCGTCGGCTGGCACGTCACTGGAGGGGCCGGGGCGTGCCTTGGGGAGCGGACGGGTTGGCTCCCGAACCGATTCCCGGCGACATTCCCGCACTGGCTTTCGCAGACATTCTTGAGGGCTTGCACATGTATTTTGGCGTTCAGCCCGTGGTGCTGATCGACGAATATGATGCGCCCTTGACCCAGTTCATTGGGCAGCCAGAGCACCTCCCGCCCGCTTTGGCGGCCATGCGGAGTTTCTACGGTGTGCTCAAATCCGCCGAGCATCATCTATACGGTGTGTTTCTGACAGGTATTTCCCGGTTCGCGCGCGTCAATCTGTTTTCGGCCTTCAACAACCTGATCGACTGGTCCGAACACGAGTCCTGCGGCGCGTTGTGCGGATTCTCGGAACAGGAAGTGGAAGCCTGCTTGGCTCCATATCTGGATTGGTTGGGCGAGGCGGTCCCGGCATTCGCCCATGGTCGGCTGTTGCAAAGGCTACGGGAACATTACAACGGGTATCGCTTTGGTCGCACGTCCGATTTCCCTCCGGTGTACAACCCCTATTCCCTGCTCGAATGCATGCGCCTGCTGGGATTCCCTGTGGAGCGTGGACAAGCCGAGCAGGGTCGTTGGCCGAACCGCTGGTCGGACTCGGGGACCCCGGCGTTCCTGATTGGTCTGGCACAGCAAGGAAAGGCGCATCTGCCGGAGGATGTTGGGGAATGGCCTCATCAAACGTTGAGCAACTACCGCCTCGACGAACCCGACTACGCGGCGCTGATGGTGCAGACCGGCTACTTCACCTTCAGGGATGGCGGGGACCTACCCCTGCGCCTCGACTTTCCCAACCGGGAAGTACGCGAAACCTATGCCCAGGACTTGCTTGCCATCTGCCATGCGAACTTCAACACACCAATCCTCAGACAGTTGCATGGCGCGCTGGTTGAAGGGGACGAGACACAGTGGCTGGAGGCCCTGCATGCCTGTTTTCAGCCCATGGCCCACCAGAATCTTCTGGCGGAGGCTTCCTACCGCGCCGTACTGCAAAGCCTTTTCATCGTGATGGAGACAGACCAGCGGGGTGAAGAATCCAGTTGGGGAGGCAATGCGGATTTGGTTGTTCAACTGGCCGAACGCGTGTATGTAATCGAGGTCAAGCTGAACCGCAGCACGCGGGCGGCCCGCGAGCAAGTCGGACGAAAAGGCTATGCCAAGCCCTGGTTCAACGGACCCAGAACCGTAATTGCCATCTACCTGAATTTCCGCCGCGACCCACAGGGGGCGGAAGCGGCGGGCATCGACTGCGAGTGGGAAACCCTGTACCGACCGTAGACCGCGGACAGTTGGAGGCGGACTGTCCATCCCTGCACGGTCCGGGAGGCGGGCAGGGACCGATCGTGCCCCGGAAGTTCGGTGGTTGGCAATTGGCTGCCGGCAACCGTATGCCGCTTACCCCGCGTGGTGCCCAAGACCGACGGTGCAGCGTTCCAGCCCGGCCAGATCCAACCGGGTTGCCACGGCGGTGAAACAGCCCATCCTGCCCATCAGGCTCCGAACGTCGGGCCCCTGATCCGGTCCGTGTTCAAGCATGACGGCTCCGCCCGGCAGCAGACGGTCCGGCAGGTCTTCCAGCAGACCCCGGATGGCATTGAGGCCGTCGGTTCCGGCACGTAGCGCCAGGCTCGGTTCATGGAGCCGGATGTCCCGGGGAAGGACGGCCCACTCCGCATCCTTCACATAGGGCAGGTTGGCCACCACCAGGTCGACTGGCTGCGGGAGGGGGCTCAACAGGCGGCCCTCCAGAAACACAACCCGGCCGGCGGGCCGCAGCCGCGCCCGGTTGGCTTCGGCAACGCGCAGGGCATCCGGACAGAGATCCACGGCGTACACCGATGTCCGGGCATGCCGGTGGGCCAGTGCCACGGCAATGCAGCCACTGCCGGTACCCACGTCCGCGACCGTTGGCGACGCTTTCCAACAGTGATCGAGCCAGCCGCCCGCGAGTTCGACCAGCAGTTCCGTCTCGGGACGCGGGATCAGGACCCGTTCGTCGACCCGGAACTCCAGGCCCATGAATTCCCTGGTGCCGGTGATGTAGGCAAGAGGTTTGCCGTGTTCCCTTTCCGTCAGGCACCGGTGCCAGCGTGCCAGCACGGATGGAGCCGGAACTCCCGGTATCCGCGCGTAGAGACCGCTCCGGGAGGTGCCCAGACAGTGGGCCAGCAGTAGTTCGGCATCCAGCACCGGGCTTGGCGAGCCGGACCCGCGCAGGCGTTGCGCGCCTTCCCTGATCAGGTGTGGAAGGTCGGGTGAGTCAGCCGCCACCCGGATTCGAGCCCACGGCCGCCAGCCGCTCCGCCTGGTCGCGGGTGGCCAGCTGTTCGAGGAAGCCGTCGATGTCACCGTTCATCACGTCCTCCAGCTTGTAGAGCGTCAGGTTGATGCGGTGGTCCGTGACCCGGCCCTGGGGAAAGTTGTAGGTGCGGATTTTCTCGCTGCGGTCGCCGCTGCCCACCTGCGATCGCCGCGCCGCCCCCTGCTCGGCCTGCTGCTTTTGCAGTTCAAGGTCGTACAGACGGCTGCGCAGAATGCGCATGGCCTTGAGACGGTTCTGCAACTGGCTTTTCTCATCCTGGCAGCTGACCACCAGGCCGGTGGGCAGGTGGGTGATGCGCACGGCCGAGTCGGTCGTGTTCACGCTCTGGCCGCCGGGACCGCTGGAGCGCATGATATCGATCCGGATGTCCTGGGCATCAACCTCCACCTCGACTTCGTCCGCCTCCGGCAGGATGGCCACCGTGGCCGTGCTGGTGTGGATTCGCCCCTGGCTCTCGGTAACCGGGACCCGCTGGACGCGGTGCACGCCGGATTCGAACTTGAGCCGCGAGTAGATGCGCTCGCCCTTGACGGCAAAGACCACTTCCCGGATGCCGCCGATACCGTTGGAGTTGAGACTCAACTCCTCGGTTTTCAGGCGATGATCCTCCGCCCACCGGGTGTACATGCGGAACAGATCGGCGCAGAACAGCCCGGCTTCGTCGCCGCCGGCCCCGGCCCGGATCTCGACAATGACATCCTTATCGTCCTGCGGGTCGCGCGGCAGCAGCAGAATCTTGAGGGCCTCCTCCTGCTGGACAGCCTGCTCCTCCAGCGCCGCCACCTCCTCGGCCGCCATGGCCGCCAGTTCCGGATCCTCGTCGTCGGCCGCCAATGCCCTGCTGTCCTCCAGTTCGCGGAGCGTGCGCCGATGGAGGCGATAGGTGTCCACCACCTCTTTCAGCCGACTGTGTTCCCGAGCCAGAACGGACAGGCGTGCGTAGTCTGCCGCCACTGCGGGGTCGGCCATTTGGCTGGACAGCTCCTCAAACCGTTCCTCGACTTGGCGGAGTTGGTCAAGCAGCATGGCGATTGGGGGGGTGTCGGGGTAGGCGCGGTTCAGTCGTCATAGGGGTTGCCACGGTCGGCCAAGGGCAGTGCCAGGCGCGTGCCCGCCAAGTGCGACGCGTGGATGGCCACGGCCATTTCCAGTGCCCACCGGGCATCGTGACCGGTGCAGGCACGGGTGATCGGCCGGCCGTGCAGGACCGCGGCCACCAGATCCTCGACCATGATCAGGTTGCTCGCAACATTGCGCGCGTGGCCGTCGCGCACGGAACCGTCGGCGTCCTGCTCCCAGGAGCCCAGCAGAATCCTCTTCCAGGGCGCCTGTTCGCCCGGAGCCGCCATGCCCGTGGGGCAGTGGTAGCAGAGTCCGCCCGGGGAGTTGCGTACGCTCAGGGCTCCCCTGGTGCCGTACACCTCGTAGCCAAACCATTGGGAATGGGCCGCCGCGCTGCCCTGTGTCACCGCATACGACGTGAACGTTGCAGGCAGGCCGCAATCGAACATGAACAGCCCCGCCAGTGCGTCTCCGGCAATGGCACCGACGCCTTCGTCGCCCTCGCGGCGGTCCGCCCTGGTCACGGGGCGACCGTGTTGGGTAACGTGGCCGACCGCCCACTGGGGATCCGAACCGGCAACCCAGCGCAGGCTGTCCAGGATGTGGGGACCCAGCACCGCCAAGTCCTGCCCTCCGGCCCTGTGGTCGCCCTTGCCGCGTCCGCGCAGTTCCACCAGGTCTCCAATCTCTCCATTGCGAATCATGTCCCGCGCATGGAGTTCGTAGCCGCTGGCCTTGCGGTGGGCCACCACCAGGCGGGTTCCGCGCGCCCGACAAGCCTCCAGGGCCCGGTCCGCCTCCGCCAAGGTTGCGGCCAGGGGTTTCTCGCACAGGATGCCGGCCACCCCCGCCTCGGCACAGCCCACGATTTGGTCCGCGTGATCCCGGACATCGCGGCAGGCGATGCTAACAATGTCCGGTTGTTCGGTGGCCAGCAATTCCCTCCAGTCGGCGTAGCCGCGCCGGGCTTCGGTGCGCGCCACGGCCGCCTCCCTGCCCGCCGGATCCGGGTCCGCAATCGATTCGATCCGGACGTTCGGATGCAGGTTGAGGCAGACATCGTGCCCGTGTCCGTAGTCTCCGCGGCCCGTATGGCCGAAGACGGCCCCGACCAGTCTTGTTGTCGACATGCGGCTCATTCTCGTCTTGCCGGCGGCATTCGGAGACATTTTAGGGCTGGCCGATGCCGGGAACGGCCGTTTTCGGGACATCCAACAAGCACCCCGGCCGGAGCGCCACCCGGCCGGGCAATCGCGTCAATGTGGAAAGGAGGGGTGCTGCCGGGTGCGGCTGCGTCGGCACTGTCATGTTGTGCGGTCGACACGTGCGCAGTCGCTGGGCTGTGTTCGGCCCGTGCAGCCCGGCAGCGGTTTGGAGGAGACTGCGGGCCAAATTGTAGACGGTTATGCGCACTCGCGTGTATCAAAGGAACATTAAGGCCTGTTAAGCCTTCGTGGCCGACCGGGTGCGGCTACCCGTGTTCCAAATCCTCACGCCGCATGAACAACAGGGGAATGATGG
>JAPPAJ010000292.1 GCA_026705565.1 Caldilineaceae bacterium
CACCAACCGCCGCACAACATGCTTCATTGGTCAGGGTTTCCACCCGTGTGTTGTCCCCTCGGTCATTCGACGCAACATTCTTGAGAACCCCGGCTGGTACACGCAGTACACGCCATACCAGGCCGAAATCGCACAAGGACGGCTCGAAGCCCTGCTCAACTTTCAGACCCTGATTGCCGATTTGACAGGTCTTCCGGTAGCCGGTGCTTCGCTGTTGGATGAAGCTTCGGCGGCCGCTGAGGCGATGACGGTTTGCTGGCGTGCAAGATCCAGACGGTCCCAGGCCGACGTCTTCCTGGTTACGGACCGAATCCATCCCCAAGTCCTCAAGGTACTCGAAACCAGGGCACTCCCGCTGGGCATCCGCGTCGCCACGGCGCCCCTGTCTGCAATGGAGCCGACTGCGGATGTGTTCGGGGTGCTGGTTCAGACTCCCGACACAGATGGCACAGTCCACGATTACCGGGATCTCACTGAACTGGCGCACGCCGCCGGTGCCAAGGTGGTCGCGGCCACCGACCCGTTGGCGATGGCCATGTACGCCCCGCCGGGGGAAATGGGTGCCGATGTGGCGTGCGGCACCACCCAGCGTCTGGGCATGGGACCCGGCTTGGGCGGTCCGCATGCCGCTTTCATCGCCGTGAGGGACGAACTCAAGAGATTGATGCCGGGACGCATGGTGGGGGTTGCCCGCGACGCCGCCGGTCGGCCGGCTTTGCGTCTTGCCTTGCAGACGCGTGAACAACACATCCGGCGCGAGAAGGCAACCAGCAACATCTGCACGGCCCAGGTTCTTCCCGCCGTCGTTGCCTCCATGTATGCGGTATATCACGGACCGGAAGGCCTTGCCTCCATCGCAGCAGAGATCCACCGGAAGGCCTGCACCCTCCGAAGGCAGTTGGAAGTGGCAGGTGCACGGGTGTGCCGGGGTCCGATCTTTGATACGGTCAAGATCCTGGACATGCCCGACCGGAGCCTGGACGCCGTTTGGGAGGACTCACAGCAGCAAGGAATCTCCCTGCGGAAATATGCCGATGGTGCGCTGGGTGTATCCATGTATGAGGGTATCCCGCCGGACGAGCTCGACAGGTTGCACGCGGCCCTTGGGGTGGCACCGCACCGGAGCATCTCGGATTTGCCTGTGGTTCCGGCCCACCTGTCCAGATCATCGGACTTTCTTACCCACCCGGTCTTCCACCTGTACCGGTCGGAAGCGGAACTGACCCGGTACATGGCGCGTCTGCAAAAGCGCGATCTGTCCTTGACCGATGCCATGATTCCGCTGGGTTCGTGCACGATGAAGCTGAATCCGGCCGCTTCGCTCGAAGCGGTTACCTGGCCGGAATTCGCCGAGACGCACCCCTTTGAGATCCCCTGCAACCAGGAGGGTTACCGTGCGTTGACTGAACAGTTGTGTGCCTGGCTGGCCGAAATCACCGGTTTCGCAGGTGTATCGCTGCAGCCCAATGCGGGGTCCCAAGGGGAACTGGCCGGCCTGTTGGCCATTCGATGGTATCTCCATTCCATTGGGCAGGCCCACCGTTCAGTCTGCCTGATTCCCGCGTCGGCTCATGGCACCAACCCGGCCAGCGCCCAACTGGCCGGGTTCCATGTAGTGGTGGTTGCGTGCGACAAGCTCGGGAACATCGATCTGGAGGACCTCCGGCGGAAGCTCGACGAGCACGGACCGCGCATCGCGGCCTTGATGATTACCTACCCCTCAACCCACGGCGTGTTTGAGGAATCGGTTAAAACAGTCACGGAGTTGATTCACGGCTGTGGCGGCCAGGTATACGTGGACGGTGCCAACATGAACGCCATGGTTGGGCTGTCGTCGCCCGCCGCCATAGGCGGCGACATCTGTCACCTGAACCTGCACAAGACGTTCTGCATTCCTCATGGGGGAGGCGGACCGGGTATGGGTCCGGTTTGCGCAGCCGACCATCTGGTTCCGTTCCTGCCGTCGGACCCCGTCGGTGAACCGGCTACGGAAACAACGGGTGCGGTGGCAGCCACGGACTGCGGCAGCGGGGCCATCCTGCCGGTTTCGTGGACCTACATCAGGATGATGGGGGCAGCCGGGCTGACCAAGGCCACGCAGACGGCCATCTTGTCAGCCAACTATGTTGCAGACCGACTTGGCGACTACTACCCGATATTGTTCAAGGGCCAAAACGGACGCGTGGCTCACGAATGCATCATCGACCTCGAGTGGCTAAAGCCAGCAGGCCTCACGGTGGATGACGTTGCCAAACGCCTGATCGACTACGGGTTCCACGCACCGACCGTATCCTGGCCGGTTCCCTTCACGATGATGATCGAACCGACCGAGAGTGAAAGCCTGCGGGAGCTGGACCGGTTCTGTGACGCCATGATCCGGATCCACGGGGAAATCCAGGACGTGTTGGAGGGCCGTTTCGCAGTCGAGGACAGCCTGCTGCGGCACGCGCCCTTCACGGCGGAGATCCTCGCGACCGAAGATTGGCCCCATCAATTCAGTCGCAGACAGGCCGTCTTCCCCGCGCAGGGGAGTGCCGAATCAAAGTTCTGGCCATCCGTCAGCCGGATTGACAATGTCTGGGGCGATCGCAACTTCATGTGCGTCTGTCCACCGCTGTCCGAGTACCAGTAGCACAAGCGGATGCGGCTCACTCCCGGAGGGCAGTGGTTGGGTCGTCAAATTCGGCTGCATAGGGGATGGAGACGGCGGCCCCGGCGCGCGTGACACACACGGCCGCCGCACGGTTGGCTAGCGCGAGAGCTGTTTCGGCGGATTCCGACTTCATGAACCCGGCCATGAAGTAGCCAATGAAGGTGTCGCCGGCACCTGTCGTGTCGACCGGACGAACGGAAATGCCATCGACGGCGACGATGCCCTGTGTCGAGCCGCAGTAGGCTCCATCTGCTCCCCTGGTGACCACTACGATCATGTCCGGAAAGCGGTTCAGCAGGTAACCGGCAATCCGTTCCGCCTGGTTGAATCCGGTCAACTCCTCCCCTTCCAGTTGGTTTACGAACAGGACGGACACCTTGTCCAATGGGAAGTTGGAGGACAGGTCGTCAGCCATGGGTGCAGGGTTGTACGCCACCGACCAGCCGCGTTCCGCCGCCAGGCGCATCATCTCGGGGACTTCGCTGGTTTCGTTCTGAAACAGGACCCACCCCGGCTGCGCCTGGCTATCCAACACGCCAGCCAGCTGTGCAGCCTCGACCGTTTGGTTGGCGCCACCGTAGATGAATATCGAGTTCTCCCCTGCGCGGTTGACCTGGATGATGGCATGTCCACTGGCGATATTTTCGCGAACCAGTACCTCTGACACGTCTACTCCACTCTCCGCCAGTAGGTCCGACAGGAACCGTCCTTCCTGTCCAATACAACCCAGATGTTTCACTTCAGCACCAGCCCGTGCGGCTGCTACCGACTGGTTAAGGCCCTTGCCACCGCTGAACTTCGCATAGTCTAGAGTGTGAATTGTCTCTCCGGGCCGGGAGATTTCCTCGACTTGATAGACATGGTCGATGTTCAGTGATCCAACAGTAACCAACATGAATTCCTCCTGAAGACCATGGGTGAATCCTGCTAGGCCAGCAGTTCGAGCAGCGGGTCTGCGTGGCGCGCTTGGAGCTCGTTGAGCACCTCCGTCATCTCCTGTGCCCGTCTCTCGAATTCCGGGAAGTAGGCCAGATTGCGGGTCTCGAATGGATCCTCAATCAGATTGAACAACTGGCGATAGCCGGGTACGATGCCTCGCTTGCGCTGCCGGTAGTAGCGCACCAGTTTCCACTCGCCGGCAACGACACACCGGTGCACGTGACGGTACGCGGCCATGAGGCATGCGTCCGGGTCGTCGGGGGCACCGGAACGGCCCTGCCACAACCTGTGAGCGGAAAGGCCCGCGGGCACGGGCAGGCCGGCCAATTCGCAAAGGGTGGGGAAAACGTCGCCATGGGTCACCAGGCCCGGGACCGTAGTCCCCGACGCCACGCCGGGACCCCGCAACACACAGGGAATGCCCAGACTGTGCTCATACATGTTTTGCTTGCCCATCAGCCCGTGCTGTCCGATGGACAAGCCATGATCCGCCAGGTACAACACCAATGTGTTGCCCGCAAGTCCGGTTGCTACAAGCGTGTTCAGAATGTCTCCGACCCGCAGGTCCAGGTGGGTGATCATGTCGTAGTAGCCGGCAAGATGGCTCCTGATGCGGTCAGGCGGCCGCGGGGTTTCTTCCAGCAGTTCGTCCCGAATTTCGGCAACCTCGATGTCGAATGGGTGTTCGGAATAGGTGTTGGGCGGTAGATCCATGGTGGCCGTCGCCTGGCCGTATGCCGGTTCCCAGTAGTCGGGCGGCGTGCGCGGATCATGGGGAGCCGTAAACGCGGTATACAAAAAGAACGGCTCGTTTCCCGAACGGGTTCCAAGAAACTCGATGGCGGCATCCGCAAAGAGATCGGTCGAATGTTCCCGACCCACTTGCGCGGCCTCGACCGGATAGGACGCGGTCTCGTCGTAGCGATGGACGGGAACCGCATCATGGTCGGACATCCCGCCCAGGAAAATCCGGTCGCCGCCGGCAAAACACCGGTTGAAGCTCGCGGCATCGTTGTGCCACTTGCCGATGCCGTATGTTGCATAGCCATGTTGGCGGAAGTGCTCGGGCAGCAGGGGCTTGTCCCTGCGCAGGGTCTGAAGGCCGGGATAGTCGTTGTCGGTCTTGCTGACAACCGCGTCGAAGGTGGACAGTCCGGTGAGCAGACTGGCGCGGCTGGGCACGCACACCGCCGGGGTCAGTCCCCCCATGGTGTAGGCCCGGGTGCACCTGAGGCCTTCGGCTGCCAACCGATCCAGATGGGGGGTCCTTACGGGTTCGCGCCCTGTGCACCCGAGAGCACTGGCGCGATGATCGTCTGCAATAAGCACCACGACATTGGGTCTGGTTTCCATGAGTACACGCAACTTCGCCTGCTGTAGTCGCGGAACACGCCCACCGGCTTCCGCGCCACATGATACTTGTGGGTCCGGGAGTTGGCACCGAAACGGTGCATGAG
The DNA here is from genome assembly GCA_026705565.1 of Caldilineaceae bacterium. Classification (GTDB taxonomy): domain Bacteria; phylum Chloroflexota; class Anaerolineae; order Caldilineales; family Caldilineaceae; genus Bin34. The sequence continues at coordinate 5,050 of JAPPAJ010000292.1, forward strand.
GGCGTTGCCGTTCCTCCAATGCTGATCCGGCGGTTGCCCAGCAAGTCCTGCTTCAAGCATGGACCCGCCCATGCCCTGGCCAATTGCTTCTTCAACGGGATCTCCAAGCCTGAAAGCACCGAAGTGATCCGGTGCTTTCTGAAGAAGGCTGCGCCGGTTGAAACCGGTCCGGAATCGGTGTGCATCCGGGCCCTGTTACACTGAATCTTCGGATGGTCGCACTACTGGGCGACCGGATCACCTTCCAGGAGACATCCATGAACACGCAACTGACCAGACGTTCCTTTTTGCGAGCTGCGGCCGCAACGTTGGGACTCGGCGCGTTGTCGGCCTGCGCCGCGCCCGCCGGTGCGCCGGCCTCGGGCGATGCCGGCGCGGCCATGGAGACGGTTGAGATCGCTTGGTACGAATGGGGCGACGTGCTGGACAAGGAAATTGCCGATCGATCCATCGCGGACTTCCAGGCCGAAAACCCCAACATTCAAGTCCGGCTGGAACAGGCCCCTGGCCAGTATTACGACAAGCTTCAGGCCGCCCTGGCCGGCGGCACCGCCGCAGACATCATCAACAACCAAACGTGGCTGTGGCAGAGCTTTTCCGCCAAGGGGGTCTACCAACCCCTCGACGAGCTGCAGGCCCGGGATTCCTATGACACGCCCTTCCCGGCTGCCTGGGACAGTGTGTACGAGACCCAGACGCGTTTCCGCGGTGAACTGTTTGGCATACCATGGAACATGAACTCCATGGTCATCTTCTACTCCAAGAAGCCCTTCGACAACATGGGCTTGGACTATCCCACCGACGACTGGACCTACGAGGACTTTGTCCAGCTGACCATGGACCTGACCGGGGAAGTCGACGGCCAGCAGCAGTTCGGATACCAGACCAACTCATCGTATGAACGGCTGGCTTGTTGGATGCGACTCAACGGCGACAAGGAGTGGGACCAGGAGATCGAACCCAGGGAGGCACTCTGGGACACCCCGGCTATCATGGACTTCATCAACTTCCAGCTGTATGCCTGCATCAACGAGTTCGGGGTCAGTCCCACCCCCGCCATGATGGAGGGCGGCAACAATCAGATTGACTCCGGCAACGTGGCCATGAAGATGGAAGGACCGTGGTTCTTCCCCAAAATGGCCTGCCGGGAGTGGTCCTGCACCGAAGAGGCGATGGCCGAGAACTACGTGCCGTTCGGCGTTGCACAGCTGCCCAAGGCACCCAATGGCACGCGCGCCCACATGGTGTTTGGCCATGTGCTACTCATGAATTCCCGCACGGAACACCCGGACGAGACTTGGGAATTCC
>JAPPAJ010000075.1 GCA_026705565.1 Caldilineaceae bacterium
CCGACGATGCGGGTTTCGGGGAGACGCTGACCAGTGCCGCGACTGCGGCGGTGGTGCCACCTCCACCCCCGGCCAAGCCCTCGGGGTTGTCGATCTCCACCGAACCCGGGTCGCTGGACGTGTCAGTGGACTGGAACGATGTGGATGGCTCCGACTTCTACTGGGTGCGCTGGCGGCCGGTGGACGGAACGTTGAACGAAGGTGTGGAGGTGGCTTCCTCCGATGCGACTATCACCGTGTCTGACTACGGCGAGTGGGTGGTGCGGGCACAGGCCTGCAACGACTCCGGCTGTGGACAGCCCGTGGCCAAGCGGTTCGAGGTGGAATCGGCCCCGGAACCCACGCCGACAGCCAAATCCGAGCCGGAGACGGCAGGGGCATCCACGGAACCACCTCCACCTCCGGCCCCGACCAACTTGGCGGTCTCGGACAACGGAGACGGCACATTGACCCTGACCTGGGACGCGCCGGACGACGACAGCGTTACTGGCTACCAGATATTGCGCCGCCGTCCCCAGGAAGGCGAGAAGGCGCTCCTGGTGTACGTGGAGGACACGGGTAGTACGGCAACCACCTGGATCGATAGGGATGTGACTCTGGGCACCCGCCACACTTACCGGGTGAAGGCCATCAACGCTGCGGGGTTGAGCGAAGTGTCCAACTTCGACAGGGCGACACCCCAAGCGCCGCCAGAGGAGAACAGTCCTGCCTCCGAATAGCCCGACCAGCAGCCGGGCGCGACGCAATGGCCGTGCCCGGCTGCTGGCAATACCTACGCCCTGGGCGAAACGATCCAGGTTACGGTGACGTTCAGCGAGGCGGTGGCGGTTACTGGCTTACCACGAATCAAGATCGATACGGCCCCGGCGCACTGAAGCGAAAAGTGGGCGGTCTACGAAAGCGGGAGCGGCGCGAGGGCCTGAGGCGGTGCCATTAAATCGGCGGGGTCAGGCGCGGCTCATCACCCAGGCTCAAAGGTACATTCAGACTCATTAGAGTACCTCCATAGAAATAGGGTGGGAATAAACAATGGATGGATCCCCGGCCGCCCCGTGTGAAACGGGGCGGCCGGAGTGGGGTTGAGAGCACTGAGGTCAGTTGGTGCTGGCGACAGTAAGAGGCACCGAGACCAGGGACTCGCTGCCGCCGTTGAACGCGGTCAGGCGGAAATGCGGTTCGTCCCGTGTGGACGGCCGACCTATTTCGGATCCGTCCTTGTAATCGTCGGCCACAGCTCCAACTGCAACTGCAGTATTGGGCCCCGCGCTGGAAATCGGACTTGCCGACCGTCCAGGGATCGAAGTCGGCTTGCGCAACGCAGAGACTGAACAAGGTTCCTACATCCTGTCGCACACTTTCCAACAGTTCATCGGCCCATACCTCCAAGCCTGGCGTGCCACAAACCTCCCCACAGGCAAAGGTTGAAAGCGCCTCCAAATTGGAGCGAAGCGAGAGGTCGGGTACATGCTTCTGTGCCTCTTCGAGAAGTTTGTCCAATGGGTGTATGTGCAGGTATCGGTGACCAAAGGCCGCGATCACGGCCTTGAGGCCATGTTCCAGCGCCCCTTGGGCGTTTTCCCCTACGCTGACCTCCCATTCCTCGGGCCGGGAGTAGTGATCCGGATTCGTGTTGTACAGAATTTCCAATGTGGTGAGATGTCGCCTGGCATGGAGAACCCGCTCCATGGATTCTCGACGGCGGTGTTCCGGAAGGCTCGGTTCACCGGGTTCGGACGGCGATCGGTATCGGTAGCCCATCGGCGTGATCCCCTCCCTTGCCGCATGGGCGGCCACATGGTTGATACCATGTGGCATTAAAGCAAAATGATCGGCTGCCAGCGGCACGATGTCGATGCTGACATGGTGATCGTATGCGCCTTCACTGGCACGCTTCGCCGCCTGGCGACAGGGATGGACGATGTCGCTGCTCGACCTGCACGACTCGTATACCACCAGCAGATCAAGGTCGGAATCCGACCGGTGGTCGCCGCGCGCTCGGGAGCCGAACAGGATCACCTGTTCGACACCATCAACTTGTGCGACGGCCTGTGCGACACGGCAGGCATGTTCGTCATGGTCGATGACGGGGGCGACGATCGGAAAGACGTTCCTGCGTCTATGGTAGCCCCGCGCGCAGAGGTCTCATGGTGTGTACGAGCAGACTGGGTCCAGGTTCACCTGAATCCATACGCGTTCGGGCGACCTGTGGATCGGATCACCTTTCAGATCGGTGTGGAATCGACGAGTTGCGTGATTGGCCTGCCGTCGGATTCACAAGATCCGGACCTTCATCGGGCCCCTGCTGTACCAGTCGCGGGAGCCAACCAAGTATACGGTGGGCTGGGGCTTGGCCATGGCGGGTTCCACACTCATGATTCTCCCGGTGATTCTAGTGTTCTTCATGGCGCAGCGCTTCTTCATCCAAGGCATTGCCGTGTCCGGTATCAAGGTCTGAATACCGCAGCCGGGACATGGCGACTATACATGTCGGAACAGGTGCTGTGACACCTATTCGACAAACTACTTTCATGCTCGCAAACTGAAACCCGACCCGGAACCGAACAGGCCCGGACCATGGGTAGAACTCGGAGTTCGGCACATGCAGGGGAAGTGATGTCAACTACCGTACGGAAAGGAACGCGAGCGGTCCCCAACGAGCGCGTGGAGAAGCCGGCGGTGGCATGGGGCTGGCGCGTGCCGGCTTGGCGTGGCGACTCCAATGTGACCACAGCGTGCACCGCCTGGGAACGACGTACGGCTTGGTGACGGGAACATCCCGCGGCACGGCCCGAACAGATGCTGGCAACCCACTTGCGCGGAGGTCACCCATGAAGACCCACAACCACTGTCAACAAGATTGAAACAATGTCACCAGGCATGCACTGGACCGGCTGGAAACGAATTGATGGACAGGTTCGGCCACAATTCATGGAGACGGCATCTCATGAGGGGACTCAAGGCCGCACTGGAGAACTTGAGGGATGCAGGTTGCCGGACCGCCTACATCGACGGAAGCTTCGTGACGAGCAAGGCCATCCCCAACGACTACGACGCTTGCTGGGAAGAGACCGGCGTTGATCCGGTGATCCTCGATCCCGTGCTGCTGATCTTCGATCCGGGGAGGGCTACCCAGAAAGCCAAGTACATGGGGGAGTTCTTCTCCGCCTCGGTTACCGCTGATGCAGATGGCCTGTCATTTTTGGAGTTCTTCCAGACCGACAGGGAGACCGGGAGAGCCAAAGGGATTGTGGCCATGGACTTGGGAGACCTCGCATGATCAAGAACGAACGGCAGTATCGGATCACGAAGAATCAGGTGGATCGCTTCTCGCAGACCCTCGCCAACCTCAGGCGGCGGCCCGCGGAGGCCAAAGACGTGCATCCCCTCATCGCCAAAGCGCAGGAGGACGCGCTCCAGAGCCAGTTGGCGGACCTCAAGGAACAGTTGCAGGAATACGAAGCCCTGAAGTCCGGCCACTTTGATCTGGACGCACTGAACGCGGTTGCCGAACTGCCGACCCTTCTCATCAAGGCGCGCATCGCGCAGGGTCTGAGGCAGAAGGACTTGGCCGAACGCCTCGGCCTGAAGGAGCAGCAGATACAGCGGTACGAGGCGACCGACTACGCGACCGCAAGCCTAACGCGAATCAAGGAGGTTGCAAACGTCCTGGGTGGGGAGACATACCAGTCTCCTCAAACCACAGGTTCCCGCTGATCATGCCTCGGGACTTCTTGACGGCAGGCCCCATGGGCAGTGACTGTTTGCCGGAACAATTCAGAAGCCATTCGTGAGGAAGGTGGATCCAAACGTTACCCCAAGACGCAAAGTGGGTTGGGCAGTCGTCGCGACCAGCGTACCTCCTTGACTTGAGGCTTTCCGATCAACCCGTCCGGCATCGACAATGCCCCATGCAACTACACACAGCCTCCACCTTGCCTGGCAGTGCCGAATGACCTCGTATTTCTCCCGAGGACGACCGACCACTCCACCGGGTCACCGATTGTGAACCGAGATACCGAGCGTGACAAACGCCACCTGACACGGACCGACAACCCCAACGGTCGGCATGACGAATGCGGTAGAAATCGAGACAGCCCTCCGGAGTGGCGACGCGCAGTTGCACCCGGCCAAGTTCACCCAATCCGATCCCCAGCTATTGACGCCTCTGCGATGGCGTAAAATCGCAACGGGAGATTGTCCGTCATGTCAAAAGCCCAGGCCCTGATCCAGGCAGAGCGCGAGCCGTCCGCACCTGTGACCACGCGGGATTCGCCAAAGCACTGGAGCCTGGCTCCGGCAACCATGCCGGGAGCGCAGGCCGCCGTCCCCTACCCGGCCCGTGCGTGGCGCACACAGGCGCGCCTGCAGGTGCTGCGGACATGGCAGAAACACCTGCAACGGCTTTCGCACCACGACCCCGAATTCCACTACGACCCCAGCCACGAATACGAGGCGGATTGGACCACGGATGCGGACTACCGGGAGGACGACGTTCACCTCTACCAATACGGAGACGAAGGGGGACTTGTCAGGTCCCACGGCAGCTTCCACAGCCGGCTTATCCACCTGATGGTGCGTACGCTCTGTTTGACGCTGGGACACAGGGTGTGCTTTGCACCGGACCTGCACTGTCCGGATGGGGTGAGCGAAGCGTTGGAGCAACTAACCGCAAGCGGGGAACCGCGCACGCGGAGAGCCTCCGACGTGGCGGTGATGCCGGAGTCCTGGACCCTCCGCGAAGCGCGGGAGCGCACCGTTGAGGAACGCATCATTCGCCTGGACAGGGGAGACCCCGCCCCCGAACTCGTGTTTGAAGTCCTATCCCGCACCAATGACAGCAAGGACTTCCACGACAACCTGGAACTGTACGCAGCCTTGGGAATCCCCGAGTACATCATTGTTGACTCGGGCGAATTCAGCGATGCGCCGTGCATGTGGCTGTTCCGCCTGGACGACAAGGAATCCGTATACCGCATGGTGGACCGGGGGACAACCCTCACAGCCTGCGGCACGGACATGCGCATCATCGATGCCCCGGTGGACGGCGATGTGCCCGTGTTCCAGTGCCGGGACGCAAACGGCCACTGGCAGGACCATGAAGGCCAACATGCACAAAAGGAGCGCATGGCCACGGTGTTGGACATGCTCGAACTGCTGCTCCCACAGGACATGCGCAGGGTTGTGGTGGATGGCCTTGGCGAGCACTGGGAGCAAACCGGAATGCCCGAAGATGCGAAGGAAATAGCGGCCGCCATCGTCCGTGAACCGCAAGCCTGGCGCACCCTGCTCGTCGAGCCGGAGAGACGCGTATCTGATGTCGACCGTTAGCCGCCCTTGCGCGACACGTCACCACCGCGAGGCAGCTGGTAGGACCTGTGCCCATTGCCTGTTACGGCCCTCACAGGGGGCCGTTGGGGACGGCTGCTTGGCAAAGGAGCAAAAATGCAGTGACAGTGGCTGGTGGAGTCAGCGAGCCTCCGATCCAGAAACTCTGCACAGGACCCAACGAGTCCAGACGTAATCCTCCTATACGCCCCGTTCCTCCCGGTGGTGGCTTCGCCATCACCGGGAGGAATGACATGTTCTCCAGCCTTCCACAGACGATTGCGCCCGGGTAGACAGAAGAGGCGCTTACGGACTGTCAGAGCCGGAGCGCTGTGCTTTCCATCCCTGACCGATCCTGCCCGCGATGGCACCCCAGGCGGCTCGCCGATTGACTGACCGTCCCTCTCACTGGGGCCGGGGCCGGAATTCGATATCGGAGCCCAACCACACCTCTCGCAGGTAGGGAGACCGCACCAGCATGTCTTCCCACATTACTTCCTGAACCGGGGTTATCAACCACAGCGTCCGCAACTGTGGAGCCTGGGCCAGAAAGTCCCGTGAAGGACGCTCCAGGGAGTCGCTTTGCAGGGTCAACTGGCGCAAGGACGGCAGGTCGGTCAGCAAACCAGCTGGCAAGGAAACCTGATGCAGATTAAGGACCAGATTCTGCAACCCGGGTACCGGCTGCAGGAGACGGGTCGGCAGGACCGTATGTCCCACACCCAATTCCAGGTGGCGCAACCCGGACACCGGGACCAACAGGGTCTCGGGCAGGGCCCTGCCCGCCAGACCCAGCTTCAGGGTCCTCAGGGCGGGTACTGGCGCCAGCCAGGTGGACGGGAGGGAAGACAGGTGGACCCAGCGCTGCGACGGCAATTCTGCGGGGTAAGGACCCCGTAGGGTCCTGAGCCTATTGTCAAGAATTCGTGGCCTTTGGTCATAGATCGGATAGCTGTATCTGAGGGCCGCAATGTTGTAATCACCGT